>NZ_JBSGHG010000006.1:0-232322 GCF_053604275.1 Streptomyces sp. NPDC004051
GAACCGGCGAGGCCGGCGCCGATCGCCACGGCACGTTCGGCGGCGGCGGCCTCGGTGACCAGGACCGGGTTCAGCGAGCCCAGCTCGCCGCCCGGCGGGACGGCGGGCGGCGGGACGGCGGGCGGCGGGGGTGCTCCGCTCCGTCAGCCGAAGATGCCGTACTGCTGGAAACCGGTACCGACGGAGATCCTGGTGGCGAAGATCTCGCTCGTGGCCTTCCCGGTGCCCTTGTCCAGGTACAAGGACAGGGTGCCGCCGAGGGTGCGGGCCAGGAAGTCGGCCTTGCCGTCGCCGCTGACGTCGCCCACGGCCGCGAAGGGGTTGTAGGTCTCGTTGCTCCGGGTGCGCACCTTGACCCGGCCGGAGAAGGCGCCGGTGCCGGCCGCCTCCGGACATGCGTGCACTCGCGCAAGTCCCCCCTCGGGAACGGAAGTTCGGGTCGTGATGTGAAGATCGGCCCGAAACAGCGCGATCGCACACCTGCCCGAATACGGGCAAAGGGCCGCTCCCCTCGGAGGGGAGCGGCCCTTGTGCCGGACGGAGCCGGGGTGGGCGGGGGTGACGTCAGTCGCCGTTGCCCGGTGTCGGCGTCGTCTTCTGGATCTGCAGCAGGAACTCGGCGTTCGACTTCGTCTGCTTCATCTTGTCGAGGAGCAGTTCGATCGCCTGCTGCGAGTCGAGCGCGTGCAGCACCCGGCGCAGCTTCCAGACGATGGCCAGCTCGTCGCTGCCGAGCAGGATCTCCTCCTTGCGGGTGCCGGACGCGTCGACGTCCACCGCGGGGAAGATGCGCTTGTCGGCGAGCTTCCGGTCGAGCTTGAGCTCCATGTTGCCGGTGCCCTTGAACTCCTCGAAGATCACCTCGTCCATGCGGGACCCGGTGTCCACCAGGGCGGTGGCGAGGATGGTCAGCGAGCCGCCGTCCTCGATGTTGCGGGCCGCACCGAAGAAGCGCTTCGGCGGGTAGAGCGCCGTCGAGTCGACACCACCGGACAGGATGCGGCCGGAGGCCGGGGCGGCGAGGTTGTACGCACGGCCCAGACGGGTGATCGAGTCGAGCAGCACGACGACGTCGTGTCCCAGCTCCACCAGGCGCTTGGCGCGCTCGATGGCGAGTTCGGCGACCGTGGTGTGGTCCTCGGCCGGGCGGTCGAAGGTCGAGGAGATGACCTCGCCCTTCACCGACCGCTGCATGTCGGTGACCTCCTCCGGACGCTCGTCGACGAGGACGACCATCAGGTGGCACTCGGGGTTGTTGTGCGTGATCGCGTTGGCGACCGCCTGCATGATCATGGTCTTGCCGGTCTTCGGCGGGGCCACGATCAGACCGCGCTGGCCCTTGCCGATCGGCGACACGAGGTCGATGATCCGCGTGGTGAGGACACCGGGGTCGGTCTCCAGGCGGAGGCGGTCCTGCGGGTACAGCGGGGTGAGCTTGTTGAACTCCGGTCGGCCGCGGCCGTGTTCGGGCGCCATGCCGTTGACGGAGTCCAGGCGGACCAGCGCGTTGAACTTCTCGCGGCGCTCGCCCTCCTTGGGCTGGCGCACCGCGCCGGTGAGGTGGTCGCCCTTGCGCAGGCCGTTCTTGCGGACCTGGGCGAGGGAGACGTACACGTCGTTCGGACCGGGCAGGTAGCCGGAGGTCCGGATGAACGCGTAGTTGTCGAGGATGTCGAGGATGCCCGCGACCGGGATCAGGACGTCGTCCTCGGCGATCTGCGGCTCGGAGGCGATGTCGTCACGGCCACGGCGACCGCGCCGGTCGCGGTAGCGGCCGCGACGGCCGCGACGGCCTCCGCCGTCGTCGTCGTAACCGTCGTCCTGACGGCCGCCGCCCTGCTGCTGGCTCTGCTGACGACCCTGACCGCCCTGGCTGCCCTGACTGCTCTGGCCTCCCTGACCGCCCTGGGTCTGCTGCTGGTCGTCGCCCCTGTGGCGACGGTCGCCGCGGTCTGCCCGGTGGTCGCTCCGGTCGTTGCGGTCGCGACCGCGGTCACCGCGGTCACGGCGGTCGCGGCGGCGCCCGTCGTGGCCGTCGTGGTCGGACCTGGCGTCGCCCTGCGACTGCTGCGACGGGGCTTCGGTCCTGGCCTCGTCCTTGGGCTCGGTCTTCGCCTCGGCGGCGGTCTTCTCCGTCGCGGCGGCCGGAGCGCCCGCCTCGGCGGTGACGCGGCGGCGGCGCTCGGCGGGAGCGGCCTCGGCGGGGACGGCCTCGGCGGCGGGGGCCTGCTCGGCCGGGGCGGAGGCCTTCGGGGCCGTCTGGCCGGGAATGTCGATCTGCTGCTGGGCCGCGGCGTCCTCGGCGGCGGCCGGCTTCTTCTCGGCGGTCTCACCCGTACGGGTCCGGGAGGTGGCGCGGCGCTTGGGCTTGGCCTCCGCCGCCTCGGCCGGGGCCTCGGTCTTCGGCGCGGCGGCGCCTGCTCCCGCCTGCGCCTCCTTGATGACCTCGATCAGCTGGCTCTTGCGCATACGCGCGGTGCCCCTGATACCGAGGCCCGATGCGACCTGCTGAAGCTCGGCCAGCACCATGCCTTCGAGGCCGGTACCGCGGCGCCGCCGGGAGCCGGCACCGCTGGCAGGCGCGGAAGCGTCCGTGGCGGGCGCGGCAGCGGTCTCCTCGACACGTGCGCCCATCAGATCGGTGGTGTCGCTCACGAAGGGTCCTTCCCTGGAGCGGACGTCGGCCTGTCTGGCTCGGCGACCGGTTGTGCTGTCCGGCTTCGGTCCTTACTGGGCGAACCGTGCCGGGGCGGTTGTCCGCCGGAACGGCGGGAGAAATTTCTGGTGATGGCGCTTGCCGAGCCGTGACATCCAGTGTCACGTGGCGCGGTCGCACCGGTTCCGGAGCGTGCTCGGGGGGCCGTTCAGTGTCCGCGTGCGCCGTACTGTGCGCGTACGGCGCAGAGAACACGGTGTGGCTTGGGGAGCTCCCGGAAGAATGTCTGTCCCGAACGGGGACACGAGGCACCTCGCCGTGGTGGGGGCGGGTGCAGACTTGAGGTTAACACTACCGGATCCAACAAACATTCCCCCTCTCCTCATCCGGCAACCGTGTGTCAGGCGGCAAGCGGAAGCACGCTCGCTCCCTGCAGATCGAGACGGAGCCGGTTGGCGGCCCAGTCGGCACCGGCCAGGGCTTCGACCTTGTCGGCGGTGTCGGCGTCGGCCAGCGCCATGACGGTGGGCCCGGCGCCGGAGATCACCGCGGGGACGCCGTCCGCGCGCAGCCGCTCCACCAGCGCCGCGCTCTCGGGCATGGCCGGGGCCCGGTAGTCCTGGTGCAGACGGTCCTCGGTGGCGGGCAGCAGCAGTTCGGGACGCCTGGTCAGAGCCTCGACGAGCAGGGCGGCACGGCCCGCGTTGGCGGCGGCGTCGACGTGCGGCACGGTACGCGGCAGCAGGCCGCGGGCGGTCTCGGTGAGGACCGGTTTGCCCGGTACGAAGACCACCGGGACGATCGATTCGGCGGGTTCCAGCCTGATCGCGCGGGCCACGCCGCCCTCCATCCAGGAGAGGCTGAAGCCGCCCAGCAGGCAGGCCGCGACGTTGTCGGGGTGGCCCTCGATCTCGGTGGCGAGTTCGAGCAGCGCGGTGTCGTCGAGCCTGGCCTCGGCGCCTATGGTCACGGCGCGGGCGGCGACTATGCCGGCGCAGATGGCGGCCGAGGAGGACCCCAGGCCCCGGCCGTGCGGGATGCGGTTGGCGCAGACGATCTCCAGGCCGCGCGGCTGTCCGCCCAGCAGATCGAAGGCGGTGCGCAGGGAGCGTACGAGCAGGTGGCTCTCGTCGCGCGGGAGGGTCTCGCTGCCCTCACCGGCGATGTCGATGTGCAGCCCGGCGTCGGCCACCCGGACGACCACGTCGTCGTACAGGCCCAGCGCGAGGCCCAGGGCGTCGAAGCCCGGACCGAGGTTGGCGCTGGTGGCGGGGACGCGCACCCGGACGGCGGCGGCGCGGAAGGCGGGACCGGCCATCGCTCGTTGACTCTCCTTGAGCTGGTGACTGTCGTTGGATCTGGGCGACTGTCGATTGAGCTGGTGACTGTCGAATGACATTCGACGACGTACGAACCCCCGAGATCGCCGCCGGCCAGGGTGGCCGGCCGCTTTCCGCGCCTCTCGGGGTCGCTTCCGGACCACGGAGACGACGCGGTACCGCGGCATATGCGGCGGGTGGGTTGAGTACAGCCTATCGAAGGACGGTTCCGTGTCGACATAGGGCGCACGGGAGGCGCACGATGCGTGTCGTAAGCCCCCTGTGCACCCCCCGTGAGGGACTTCCCCGGGCAAGCGCCCTCTTACGCCCTTCCTGCCGTCCGATACGGCGGCCGTGGAGCGCGGAGGGCGCCGAAGGGGCGCGCGGGGCCCGCTGCCCCCGCCGCCCCCGCCCCCTCGGCCCGGTCAGACCAGCCCGAGCCGTTCGGCGGCCGCGGCGGCGTCCACCGGGACGGTGACCGGCTGCGGGGCGCCGGCCACGGCCCAGTCCGGGTCCTTCAGACCGTTGCCGGTGACGGTGCACACGATCTTCTGCCCCGGGTCGACCTTGCCCTGCTCGGCGGCCTTCAGCAGACCGGCGACCGACGCGGCGGACGCGGGCTCGACGAAGACGCCCTCCTGCGAGGCCAACAGTCGGTAGGCGCGCAGGATCTCACGGTCCGTCACCTC
Source organism: Streptomyces sp. NPDC004051 (assembly GCF_053604275.1). Lineage (NCBI taxonomy): Bacteria > Bacillati > Actinomycetota > Actinomycetes > Kitasatosporales > Streptomycetaceae > Streptomyces > Streptomyces sp. NPDC004051. The sequence goes on from NZ_JBSGHG010000006.1 coordinate 4,665, forward strand.
GTCGATGAGGCCGCCGGACTCGTCCCGCGCGGCGAGCGCGTACTGCCACGAGGCCGGGTTGCCGATCCGGATGGCGGTGGCGATGGTCGCCGGGTCCTTGACGACCTCGCCGCGCACGATCGGGGCACTGCCGGAGGCCTGGAAGCCCCACATGCGCGGAGTCCGGGTGGCCACCCCGTCGGCGGCGTACTCCCGGTAGCCCTTCCAATAGGCGGTGATGTTGCCCGCGTTGCCCACCGGGAGGACGTGGATGTCGGGGGCGTCGCCGAGCATGTCCACGATCTCGAAGGCGGCCGTCTTCTGCCCCTCTATGCGCACCGGGTTGACCGAATTGACCAGCGCCACGGGGTAGTTGTCGCTGAGCGCACGGGCGAGGGTGAGGCAGTCGTCGAAGTTGCCGTCGACCTGGAGGATCTTCGCCCCGTGCACCAGGGCCTGGCCCATCTTGCCGAGCGCGATCTTGCCCTGCGGCACGAGCACCGCGGAGACCATCCCGGCGCGCACCCCGTAGGCGGCGGCGGAGGCGGAGGTGTTGCCGGTGGAGGCGCAGATGACGGCCTGCGCGCCCTCCTCCTTGGCCTTGGAGATGGCCATGGTCATCCCCCGGTCCTTGAAGGACCCGGTCGGGTTGGCGCCCTCGACCTTGAGGTGGACCTCGCAGCCCGTGCGCTCGGAGAGCACCTGCGCGGGCACGAGCGGCGTACCGCCCTCACGGAGCGTCACGACCGGCGTGGTGTCGGCGACCGGCAGCCGGTCCCGGTACTCCTCGATGATTCCGCGCCACTGGTGGGTCATTGCTGCTTACTCTCCTTCAACCCGCATGATGCTGGCGACACCGCGCACGGTGTCGAGCTTGCGCAGCGCCTCGACGGTGCCGCCGAGGGCCGCGTCGGACGCACGGTGGGTGACGACGACGAGGGATGCCTCCCCGTCCTTGCCCTGCTGGCGGACCGTGTCGATCGAGACGCCGTGCTCCGCGAACACGGTCGCGACCTGAGCGAGGACGCCCGGCTTGTCGGCCACGTCGAGGCTGATGTGGTAGCGCGTGACGACCTCGCCCATCGGCGAGACGGGCAGCGCCGCGTAGGCGGACTCGCCCGGTCCGGTGGCCCCGCCCAGCCGGTTGCGGCAGACGGCGACGAGGTCGCCGAGCACCGCGGAGGCGGTGGGCGCCCCGCCGGCCCCGGGCCCGTAGAACATCAGCTGCCCGGCGGCCTCCGCCTCCACGAACACGGCGTTGTAGGCGCCGCGCACCGAGGCCAGCGGGTGGGTGAGCGGGATCATCGCCGGATGCACGCGCGCGGTGACGGAGGCGCCGTCCCCGGCCCGCTCGCAGATGGCGAGCAGCTTGATGGTGCAGCCCATCTCCTTCGCCGAGGCGATGTCGGCGGCGGTGACCTCGGTCATGCCCTCGCGGTGGACGTCGTCGAGCCGCACCCGCGTGTGGAAGGCGAGTCCGGCGAGGATGGCGGCCTTGGCGGCGGCGTCGAAGCCCTCGACGTCGGCGGTGGGGTCGGCTTCCGCGTACCCGAGGGCGGTGGCCTCGTCGAGCGCCTCCTGGTAGCCGGCGCCGGTGGTGTCCATGGCGTCGAGGATGAAGTTCGTCGTCCCGTTGACGATGCCGAGCACCCGGTTGACCTTGTCGCCCGCGAGCGACTCGCGCAGCGGCCGGATCAGCGGGATGGCGCCGGCGACGGCGGCCTCGTAGTAGAGGTCCTTGCCGTGCTCCTCGGCGACGGCGTGCATCGCGGTGCCGTCCTGGGCGAGCAGCGCCTTGTTCGCGGAGACCACGGACGCGCCGTGCGCGAAGGCGGTGGTGATCAGCGTCCGCGCGGGCTCGATCCCGCCGATGACCTCGACGACGACGTCGAGGTCGCCCCGTTTGACCAGGGCGGTGGCGTCGGTGGTGACCAGCTCGGCCGGGATGCCCTCCCGTACCCGGTCGGGGCGCCGCACGGCGACCCCGGCGAGTTCCACCGGGGCGCCGATGCGGGCGGCGAGGTCATCGGCCTGCGTCGTCATGATGCGCGCCACCTCTGAGCCGACCACTCCACAGCCCAGCAGCGCCACCTTCAGCGGACGCGTACGCATCATCCGACCTCGTTTCCCGATTACCGTCTCGATTGCACCAGTCTCACTCACCGGACGGAAGTTTCTGCCCTTTGTCCGGATCGTGAGACATCAATTTCATTGCGGAGCCTGCGAGGACCGAAGATCTTCCACCTCGCGTCTCCTCTCCTGCCCCTTGCCCCACTCGTACCTCACCCGACGTCGAGGCGGAGGAGGTCCTCCTCGGTCTCGCGCCGGACGATCACCCGCGCCTCGCCGTTCGCGACGGCGACGACGGGCGGGCGGAGAACGTGGTTGTAGTTGCTGGCCATCGACCGGCAGTACGCCCCGGTGGCCGGTACGGCGATCAGGTCGCCCGGCGCCAGGTCCGCCGGCAGGAAGGCGTCGCGCACCACGATGTCCCCGCTCTCGCAATGCTTGCCGACGACCCGGCTGAGCATCGGCTCGGCGTCGGAGCGGCGGGAGACGAGGGCGACGCTGTACTCGGCGTCGTACAGCGCGGTGCGGATGTTGTCCGACATCCCGCCGTCGACGGAGACGTAGGTGCGCAGGCCGTCCAGCGGCTTGACGGTGCCGACCTCGTACACCGTGAAGGCGGTCGGCCCGACGATGGCGCGTCCCGGCTCCACGGAGATGCGCGGGACGCCGAGGCGGGCGGCCTCGCACTCCCGGGTGACGATCTCGGTCAGCGCCTTGGCGATCTCGTGCGGCTCGCGGGGGTCGTCGTCGCTGGTGTAGGCGATGCCGAGGCCGCCCCCGAGGTCGATCTCGGGCAGCTCGACGCCGTGCTCGTCGCGGACCTCCTTGAGCAGCCCGACCACCCGGTGGGCGGCGACCTCGAACCCGGACATGTCGAAGATCTGCGACCCGATGTGGCTGTGGATGCCGATGAGCTCCAGCCCGTCCAGCCGGAGCGCCCGCCGCACGGCCTCGGCGGCCTGCCCGCCGGCGAGCGGGATCCCGAACTTCTGGTCCTCGTGGGCGGTGGCGATGAACTCGTGCGTGTGCGCCTCGACGCCGACGGTGATCCGGATCTGCACCCGCTGCCGGGTGCCGAGCGACTGCGCGATGTGCGCGACCCGGACGATCTCCTGGAAGGAGTCGAGCACGATCCGCCCGACACCGGCCTCGACGGCCCGGCGGATCTCCGCCACGGACTTGTTGTTGCCGTGGAAGGCGATCCGGTCGGCGGGCATACCGGCGGACAGGGCGGTGGCCAGTTCCCCGCCGGAGCAGACGTCGAGGTTCAGCCCCTCCTCGTCGAGCCACCGCACGACGGCCCGGGAGAGGAACGCCTTGCCGGCGTAGAACACGTCGGCGTCGTTCCCGAAGGCGGTGCGCCAGGCCCGCGCGCGGGCGCGGAAGTCGGTCTCGTCGAGGATGTAGGCGGGGGTGCCGTACTCCTCGGCGAGCCGCGTGACGGGGATCCCGCCGACGGTGACCACACCGTCCTCGTCACGGTCGACGGTCTGCGCCCACACCTTCGGGTCGAGGGCGTTGAGATCGGCGGGGGGCGCGGAGTAGTGCCCCTCGGGGAGGACGTCGGCGTAGCGGGGTCCGGCGGGGTGTGCGGAACGGCTCATTTCTTCGCGTGCTCTTTCACAGGTGGTCGGGTGCGTCGATGCCGAGCAGGGACAGGCCGCCAGCCAGCACCGTCCCGGCGGCTTCGGCGAGCGCGAGCCGGGCGCGGTGGGCGGCCGAGGGTTTCTCCTCACCGAGGGGCAGCACGGCGGGGAGCAGGGGCTGCGTGGCGTCGGCGACGGTGACGAGGTGCCGGGCGAGCCGGTCGGGGGCCCGGTGCCGGGCGGCGGCGGCCAGGACGCGGGGGTGGTCGGCGAGGGCGGCGAGCAGGGGCCGGGCTCCGCTCACGTCGGCGGGGCCGGGCTCGGGAGCGAACCCGAGGTCGGCGGCGTTGCGCAGGAGGGCACGGGTGCGGGCGTGGGCGTAGCGCACCCGGAAGAGGGGGTTGCCCTCCCGCTGGACCAGGTGCTCCCCGGTGATCCGGGGCCGGTCGTGCGAGGCGGGCCTGAGCAGCGCCCACCGCGCGGCGTCCCGGCCGAGGGGCAGGGGGTCGCCGGGAGCGGGCACGGGCCGGACGTCGACCCGGGGGGCGTCGTACGGGTCATCGTCGCCGACGCCGTCGACGACGACCCCCAGGTCGCCCAGAACGGCATCCCACTCGGACGCGGAGGGCGATGCGTCACACCTGGTCCGCACCGCCGCACCCTGGGACCGCAGGATGCGGGCGAGGGCGTCGACCTGCACCAGGGCACGCACCTCGGCGGCCCCGTGCAGCAGCACCCGCTCCCCACTCATGCCGTCCCGATGCCCGTAAGGAGTGGCACCGGCGCTCCTCGTCCGCAGGATCTCCTCCACGAGGGCGACGGGAGCGGCCCCCCGCAGACTGATGTTGATGAACCCGGGCCCGGTGACGACGACGTCGCTGATGCCGCCGTTCCGGCCGTCCGGGCCGTCCTGAAGGAGCCGGGCCCGCAGCACCTCGGCGACGTGCCGGGGCGTGTGCCCGGCCGGGCCCGCCAGCTGAAGCGCGATGTTGGTGGCGTACTCCCCGCATCCCCCGGGCCCCGGCGGCGCGACGGCGACCCGCTCGGGAACGGCCACCCGCAGTTCCCCTTCGTCGACAGCACGACGCACCGCGTGCAGCACGGTGCGGGAGAGCTCGACGGGGGTCACGGGACCAGCGTATGGGAGGAGGGGGGTGGGTGGGCGAGCCGTTTCCCCGGGAGTCCGCCATGTGGACGTCTTACCGGACAGGCCCTACCCCCCGGCGTGCCCGGCAGCCCGCTCGGCGCCCCCGACCCCACGGCCGCCGCCCCTGCCCCCGTCGGCCCCGTTCCCCCCGCATCGCCGCTGCTCGATCAACTGCCCGACGATCCGTACGAGTTCACTGGGCTCGAAGGGCTTGGCGAGGAAGGCGTCGACCCCGACCTGGAGCCCGTTCTCGACCTCGTACTGGCTGCAGGCGCTGACGATGGCGAGCGGAAGCTCACGGGTACGGGGATCGGAACGCAACCGGGCCGCCGTCCTGAGCCCGTCCAGCCGCGGCATGGCGACATCGAGGGTGACGAGGTCGGGCCGCACCTGATGGACGACTTCCAGACACTCGGCACCATCGGCCGCGGTCACGACCTCGATGCCCTCAAGCTCGAGATTGACCCTGATCAACTGCCGGATGACCTTGTTGTCGTCCACAACAAGAACCCGGCGCGACGCCCCTGGCACAACTCGAGAGTAGGTCGAGACCGGCCACCGCGTCCGCGTTTTCCGCACTTCCACCCCCAGGGGTGCCCCGCGGGCCCCCAGGGTGACGCCCTCCGGGAAACGGGTTCCTACCCACCCCTCCAGAACTGGTACTGTTCTACCCGTCGCCGCGATCACCGCAACCGACACGCCCCCGTAGCTCAGGGGATAGAGCAACGGCCTCCGGAGCCGTGTGCGCAGGTTCGAATCCTGCCGGGGGCACACTGTGCAAGTGTGCCCAAGACCCCGTCACCAGCGGAAACGCTGAGGCCGGGGTCTTCGCGTATGTGCAGGCGGGTGCGTCAGCCGGCGTTCGGCCACTCCTCAGGGGGCGGAGGCGGCGCCGGGGCGTTCCGCCGCTCCACTCGCCGTGCGTTCTCCCCTCGCAGGCTCGTCAGCCACGGCCACAGATCCGGCAGAGGCCGTGCCGGGCAGGCGAGACCGTGCGCGACGCGGCACCGCTGGAACTGATCCGGCGGACACACCCCGTAGACCGTCACCCGCCCGTCGAACAGCTCGATCCACCGATGCTCCGGCGGCACCGTATGGGCCGGCGGGCGCATGTCCGGCTCCAGCAGCACCCAGTCCTGCTCGAGTGTCGCCACACGGTCCTGCAGCAGCCCGCAGTACGGGCAGCGGGACTGCCCACTGCCCAGTCGCCGCGGCCTCTCTTCCGAATGCCCCATACCGTGAGGGTCGCCAGCCCGTCGGCCCGGGCGTAGAGCGCGAACCGGACGGAACCTCTGGGGCGGCCGTCCGGCGGTGGGACGAGAGGCGATGCGGCAGGCTCAGCGGGCAACCCTCGGCCGACGGCACACGGCCGAGACACGACGAAGCCCCCGAGCCACGCAGGCCGGAGAACTGCGGGCCCACGCGCGTGATCACTCGTGCTCGCGCGGGAATTCCCCGATCTCGCGGTTGACGATCCGACCGGGGACGAGCGCCGGTTCCCGAGCCTGCTTCTTCCCCGTGGTGGGCCGGGTCTCCGTCAGCTCGATACGGCCACGGCGCCCGCCGCAGCCCCGTCGCCCCTGTCGGGCGAGCCTTGCCGTTCGCATGGTGGATGTCATGGCCTCGTCCACCCCCACACAGGGTGACGGTAAGTCATATCACCCTTACGCCTCGTTACTTCACTGCACGTCAGGGGGAGACATACCTCACAGTGGCCCGACATGAAAGCCCACCGATCGCTGCGCGGGTTTCCCGGCGAGAGCAGTAACCGGTGGGCGGGCACCCAGGAGGTACTGCTATGAGTGTGACCTCGGCAAACTCGCTTTCGATCCCCCGACTGCGCGACCGGGCTGCCGTCCTCGTCGTCATCGTGGTCGTCTACGTCCCCGTCGCACAGATCCAAGATGTGCTGACCAGCCTGATCGCGCTGTCGGCGATCCTGGTCTGCGGCTCCGCGGTGAGCGCCGTGTCAGCCCGACGACCGCAGGCGACCGCAGACAGCCACGTGACCGTCGGCTAGCCCCGAAGAGACGTCTCCCCCCGGCCTCCCCTCCCCGGGAAGCCGGGAGAGCCGCCCGCGCCCGGGCGTGCCCGATCGAGCGGGGAACCACAGGGAATACCGGGCGGCCACAGTAGCCGGACACAGAACGGCTCCGATCGAGCACCCGTGCCAGAAGGTCTTGGACGAGGCCTCCTGGCGGACGACAGACCCTGCTCCGGCCTGTCGTCCGCGTCAGGTTCGTCGGCCTCACCCGTCATAACCGGTCCGGCATGTCGTTGCCGACGTACGCGTGCAGACCCGTTTTCACTCCCGAAGCCCCTGCCCGCATCCAGTACTTGATCGCGTCCGCGCCACACCCGCCGGCTCCGCCATGAGACGCACCGATGCCGCTTCTACGGACCGTTGATCCGGCCGACCGCGGTGAGGACGCCTGCCTCGGCGAAGGTCTGCACATCGCGGCTGACCTGCCGGGGAGTTCGGCCCTTCGCTCTTCTCGTAGCGAGAGCGGCACACGTACAGGGCCAGGACCACTTCGTGGAGGACGACGACCTGCCGTTCGCTGAAACCCCAGGGCGTCAGCATGCCGGTCGAGCAGACATGGAACAGGAAGAGTCCAAGAACTCGAGGAGGGAGCGCCTTCCTCCCCTGAACGTGTCCGGCGCCGTGAAGTCAGTACAAGGGCTCGGCGGCTTTGGTCAGTGGCCCACCCTCGTCACCTGTGTTGAGGACTCCTGCCGGTTCCAGCAGCAGGATGGCGGTCTCCTCGTCGGCCACGGGGCAGTGTTCGACGCCGCGGGGCACCACGAACAGCTCGCCCGGTTCGAGCGTGACGTCGCCGTCCCTGAGCTGGATGGTGAGCCGGCCGCTGATGACGAGGAACAGTTCGTCGGTGTCCTCGTGGGTGTGCCAGACGAACTCGCCCTTCAGCTTGGCCAGCTTGACCTCGTAGTCGTTGAGATCGGCTACTTTCTTCTGTGCCCAGAGCTCGTCGAACTGCGAGAGTTTGCGTGCCAGGTTCACGGGTGCATGGGATGTGGTCATGTGATGAGCGTGCCGCCACCGGTCGCCTCTGGTCTTGTACGTTCCTGGCATGACCGGCGACCGGCCCCGAACGCGGACCAGTGCCTGGCGGCCTTCGGTTGCGGGCATCACCGAGGTCTTCCACGCTCACTTCACCGATCACGCCTACCCGGTCCATACCCACGACACGTGGGCCCTGATGATCCTCGACGACGGATCGGTGGACTTCGCCGTCGATCGCCATCGGCATGGAGCCGCCGGCGGGGGCGCGGTCGTTCTGCTGCCGCCCGACGTCCCCCACGACGGGAAGACGGTCAACCCGTCGGGATTCCGCAAGCGCGTGCTCTACCTCGACACTCGTGTCCTTCCGGAACGATGGGCAGGGGCTGCGGTCGACGGCCCGGTTCACGGCGACGGACTGCTGCGCCGTCGCATCCACCAGTTGCACGGAGTCCTCGCCGCCCCGGGAGACGAGTTCGAGGCGGAGTCCCGGCTGGCCCTCGTCCGCGAACGGCTGCTCTTCCATCTCGGTGCCGCGCCCGTCAGGAATCCGGAGCGCGAGGCCGGGCGGCCGGCTGCCGCCCTGCGCGAGCTGCTGGATTCACGCATATCCAGCGGGGTGTCACTGAACGAGGCGGCCTCGATCCTGCACGCACACCCCACCCATCTGATCCGCTGTTTCAAGCAGACATACGGACTGCCTCCGCACACCTACCTCACCGGCAGACGCATCGACCGGGCACGCCGACTCCTGCTCGCCGGTCGGCGGCCGGCCGAGGTCGCCACGATGGTGGGCTTCTACGACCAGGCACACCTGAACCGGCACTTCACCCGCCACCTCAGCGTCACGCCCGCACGCTATGCCGCCTGGCACGGTCGCGGTGCATCAACATGACCGTTCCGCTCCACATGACGTTCCGCTCAGAGGTCGGCAACGATGACGTGCTCAAGCGGTCGGCGCTGCTTCACACGCTGCTGACACTCGGTGGGGCCCTGCGCTTCCGACCGGTTCTTCCGCATTCCCGGCATGCGGGAGGATCGAAGGTAAGATAGGTGGCATGAGTGAGCCTACCGGTAAGTACTCGATCACCATGCCGCGTGACATCGCCGAGGCCGCCAAGGCTCGCAGCGGCCCCTCCGGGCTGTCCGCCTACGTGGCCGCCGCGGTGGCCCGCCAGATCGAACGCGACAATCTCAACGAACTCGTCCAGGTCGCCGAGGCCGAGCACGGGCCCGTCACGGACGAGGAGATCCTGACTCTGCGCGACCAGCTCCACCAGGCCCGGCAGCAGCAGGCGCAGGGTGAGGCGAACGCCGCGTGACCCGCTCCTCAGCCGCCCCCGGCGGCACCCTTGTCCTCGACAGCGAAGGGCTGGCCAAGGCCGTCCTGCGCGACCGCACCGTCACCGGCTGGCTCGCCCTGGCCCGCGCCGACGACCTACGGGTGGTCACTTCCGTGGCCACCCTCGTGGAAGTGATGCACCCGCGGATCAATCGTCCGGCCCTGGAGTGGACCCTGTCCCGTCTCGTCGTCGAACCGGTCACCGATCCCCTTGCCCGGCATGCCGCTGCCCTCCTCGCCGACGCCGGCCTGCACGGTCACAAGTACGCCATCGACGCCATGCTCGGCGCCACCGCCCTCGCCGCCCCCGGCCCGACGACGGTCCTCACCTCGGACCCCGAGGACCTCACCGCCCTGTGCGGCTCCCGCATCACCGTCATCAAGGTCTGACGTCGGCGTCAGGTCGGGGTGCCCGGTCGGGGGTTCCCTCCGTGAGGGGCCTCAGCGGTGAGGGGGAGGGCCGGGTCGTCCGGCCCTCCCCCTGTGTGGGCCGGGAGTTACTCGGTGACCTCGTGGCCGTGGCCCTCGTGCAGGCCGCCGCCGCTGCCCGCCGAGCCCTCGGTGTTCCGCGGCGCCACCGGCTTGCTCAGCGGGCTGGTGTCCCAGGCGTACCGGCCCACCGCGTTGGCGATGACGTCGATGTTGACGTCGAACGCCTTCATGCTGATGTTCTTCAGGTTGTCGCAGGCGGCGTGGTAGCAGGCGTCGTAGGCGACACCGGCCTTGCCGCCGTACGCCTTCGCCTGCTCGGCCGTCTTGATGCCCTCGGCGCCGGTGAAGGTGCCGCCCGAGGGGATGCCCACCTCGATGAACGGCCCGTAGTCCGACCGGCCGGTGAAGTCGGTGCCCTCGTACGGGATGCGCCGGCTGTCCAGGTAGTCGGTGATCTGCCGCTCCAGCTGCGCCGAGCCCTCCGGGCCGGGGCCGGCGCCGACCTGGTCGGAGTCGTCGCCGTCGTAGACGAACTGGGCGTAGTTGGGCGAGGCGATCATGTCGAAGTTCAGGTACAGCTTGATCTTCGCGCGGTCCGCCGCCGAGAGGCTGTCGACGTACGCCTCCGAACCCAGCAGGCCGAACTCCTCGGCCGACCACCAGGCGAAGCGCACCTTGTTCCCGGTCTTCTCGTGGGCGAGGTTCAGGGCCACGTCGAGGATGCCGGCGGAGCCGGAGCCGTTGTCGTTGATGCCCGGGCCGTCCGCCACCGAGTCCAGGTGGGCGCCGAACATCACCACGTTGTCGGCCTTGCCGCCCTTGGTCTCGGCGATCACGTTGTAGGTGCGGCGGGTCTCCGAGAAGGTGCGGATCTCCAGGTTGACGGTCACCTCGCCGGCGGCGGCCTTGGCCGCGAGCGCCTCGCCGTCCGCCTGGGTGACGCCGCCTGCCGGGATCCTGGCGACGGACGGGTCTCCCAGGGTGCCGCTGAGCGCGCCCTCGGTGTTGTTGTAGATGATCGCGCCGACCGCGCCCGCGCCGGCGGCGGCCTCCTGCTTCTCCGCGAAGGTGCAGCCGCCGCGCTTGATCAGCGCGATCTTGCCGGTGAACGTTCCGGAGGCGTAGTCCCCCGGCTCGCAGCCGGTGGTGTCGTCGACCGGCACCGCCGCGACCGGGGCGGTGATGCCGCCGACCGGGCTGCTGGCGGAGTACGTCATGGCGGTCACCGGGACGTCCTGCTGCTGCGGCGACACCACCCGCAGGCTCTGCGCCAGCGTCTCGGTGAACGGGAAGTCGAACGCGTTCCGGGTCACCGAGTACCCGGCCTTCCGCAGCAGGCCTTCGACGTACTCGGCCGACTTCCGGTGTCCCTCCGACCCGGCCACCCGGTTGTTCCCGTTCTTGTCGGCGATCCGCTGGAACTGTCTCAGGTGCTCGTGGGCGTCCTTGGCGTCGCTCTTCTTGACGAGCTTCTTCGCGAGCTTGGCAGCCTCCTTGGCAGGGTCGCTGTGGGCGGAGGCGGTGCCCGAACCGATCAGCAGCAGCGGCGTGATGAGCCCTGCGACGGATACGGCGACTACCGTGGTGCGGCGGTTCCGAGCGTTCAAAGCGCTTCCTTCCGGCGGTCCATGAGGAACGGGCGTAGAACCGAAAACAGGCCGAACGACGTGCGGTGGTGCTCCGGGCAGGCGGGGATGGCTGGTTCGCTCCACCCCTGCCACCGGCAAGGAGAAAGGTATCTGCTCGATAAACGCTTGGTAATGGGTCGACAGGAATCTTCGGCGTCACTGCCACCCGTACGCACGATCGGCCGTCGCTCCGGTGGAGTTGACCGGAAGCCACCGGCGCCGCCCGGCGCCGCACCGGGCACGCGTGCGCCCGTGGCGATGCGTCACCCGGCTGCAGGGTCGGACGGACCGGGCGGGTCGGCGGGGTCGTGGGTCAGTGGCTGTCGGTGAGCTGTCCGGCCAGGCGTCGACGCATGTGGGCACTGGGCTCGTTGAGGCCCGTGGCGGTGACCTTCTTGCCCCGGCGGGCGTACTTGGTCTCGACGGCGTCCAGGGCGGCCACGGACGAGGCGTCCCAGATGTGGGCGCCGGAGAGGTCGATGACCACGTCGTCCGGGTCGCCCTGGTAGTCGAACTGATGGACCAGGTCGTTGGAGGAGGCGAAGAACAGTTCTCCGGTGACCGAGTAGACGACCTGTGTGCCGTCGGGGTCGACCACCCCGGAGACGTCGGCCAGATGGGCCACCCGCTTGGCGAAGACGACCATCGCGGTGACGGAGCCGACGACGACGCCGACGGCGAGGTTGTGGGTGGCGACCACGACGACCACGGTGGTCGCCATGACGACGGTCTCGCCCGGCGGCATGCGCTTGAGGGTCTTGGGCCGGACGGAGTGCCAGTCGAAGGTGGCCACCGACACCATGACCATGACGGCGACGAGGGCGGCCATGGGGATGTCGGAGACGACGGGCCCGAAGACGATGCACAGCACCATCAGGAAGGCGCCGGCCAGGAACGTGGACAGGCGGGTCCGGGAGCCGGAGACACGGACGTTGATCATCGTCTGGCCGATCATGGCGCAGCCGCCCATACCGCCGAAGAACCCGGTGACGATGTTGGCGATGCCCTGACCGACGGACTCGCGGGTCTTGTCGGAGTGGGTGTCGGTGATGTCGTCGACGAGCTTGGCCGTCATCAGCGACTCCATCAGCCCCACCAGCGCCATGGCGAGCGCGTACGGGGCGATGAGGGTCAGCGTGTCCGTGGTGAAGGGCACGTCCGGCAGGCCGGGGACGGGCAGGGAGGACGGCAGTTCGCCCCTGTCGCCGACGGTGGGGACCGCGATGCCGGCGGCGACGGTGATCACGGTCAGCACCACGATGGAGACCAGCGGCGCCGGAACCGTCCTGGTGACCCTCGGGAAGAGCACCATGAGGGCCAGACCGGCGACGATGAGCGGGTAGACCGCCCAGGGGACGTCGCGCACCTCCGGCACCTGGGTCATGAAGATCAGGACGGCGAGCGCGTTGACGAAGCCGACCATCACCGAGCGGGGCACGAACCGCATGAGCTTCGCCACGCCGAGGATCCCCAGGACCACCTGGAAGACACCGGCCAGGATGACGGCGGCGACCAGGTACCCCAGCCCGTGCTCACGGTTGAGGGGGGCGATGACGAGGGCGACCGCACCGGTGGCGGCGGAGATCATCGCCTTGCGGCCGCCCACGACGGATATGACGACCGCCATGGTGAACGAGGCGAACAGGCCGACGCCGGGGTCGACGCCGGCGATGATCGAGAAGGAGATGGCCTCCGGGATCAGGGCCAGGGCCACGACCAGCCCGGCCAGTACCTCGGTACGGAGGACCTTGGGGGAAGCGAGCCAGTCGGGCTTGGGCATGCGCGGTTCGAGGGCCGCGGACAGCGGTGAAGGCATACAACCGTTCCTGTTCGGGCGCACACGTCCATGCCGCTGGACGCACGTGCTCGTCGTACCGACTCCGCAAGGTGTGGAGTCCTCGGCGGTCCGGCCGCCTCGGCGGGACCCTGCCGGACGGGGCGGCGACCGTCCGGTGCCGGTCGGGCGTCATTGCCCGGAAGTCTTGGGGTGCCGTCCGGGTCCGGTCGGGACCCCGCCACGGCGGTCGCGCTCCGGGCCGCACGCCGGAACGGCGGGGACGAGCGCAACGGGAAACTCTACCCCGCGAGGGGCCGGGGCCCGCTGTGAGGCGTCGCGCCCGGTGCCCCCGCGGAGGACCTGTCAGGCCGCTCCGGCGGCGGTGAGCACCTCTCCGCCCGCGGGGTGCGTGTCCCGGCGTCCCACAACGCCCTGGCCGGCACCGGCGCGCTCGGTCGGTCGGTCGCTCGGTCGGTCGGTCGAGGGTTCGCGTGGCTCCTTCGGTGGCGTGTCACCTGTGGGGAGAGGACGCTGGAGACAGGGGCGACGTGACGGAGAGACCCATGACTCGGACCGGTACAGGCCACAAGGCGCACACGCCGTTCTTTTCCCGCCCCGGCGTCCGCCGCCTCATGCCGTTCGTCCTGATCACCGCGATCGCTCTGATCTTCATCTTCGAGAACCGCGCGAGTGTCGAGATCCGGCTCTTCGTTCCGATGGTGACCATGCCGCTGTGGGGGGCCCTCCTGATCGCCTGGGCCCTCGGCATGCTCGCCTGCCTCTTCACCCTGCGTCGGCGCTCGAACCGGCGTCCATGACGGACGGGGCGGGTTCCCGCGACGGCGCCGCGTCCCTCCCGCACGGTTTACCGCCGCCGGTGCGGGCTACGCGGTCGGTGCGACGCACCGCCGACGCAGGACCCGGAGGTTTTCATGACCACGCGGATACGTGACGTGATGTCGTCCGGCACCGCCGCCGTCGAGCCCATGACCACGGTGGCGCGGGCCGCCCGGCTGATGCGCGAGCAGGACATCGGCGACGTCCTGGTGACGTACGACTGTGATCTGTTCGGCGTGCTCACCGACCGGGACATCGTGGTCCGGGCCCTCGCCGAGGGCCTCGACCCCGCCGCCACGTCCGTCGGCTCGGTGTGCACCCGCCCGCCGGTGGTGACCCTGACGCCGGACGACAGCACCGAGCACGCGGTCGAACTGATGCGTCGGTACGCGGTGCGCCGCCTGCCGGTGGTGGAGCGCGGCGGCTGCCCGGTCGGCATCGTCAGTCTCGGCGACCTCGCCACCGCCGAGGACCCGCACTCGGCCCTGGCGGACGTCAGCAGGGCCGCCCCCAACCGTTGACGGAGGCACATCGTGCGCGACGAAGACCCCGACACGACCACTCGGGAGGCGCCGAGGGCGCGCTCCGGGGTGATCGGCCGGCGGTGGCCGCGGACGGGCACCGAACCGGTCACCGCCCGCAGTCCGCTGCGGCTGCGGCTGCTGCTGGCGGGGGCCTTCCTGCCGCTCTTCACCGCGGCGGCCGTGCTCTTCGGCCTCTGGGCGGCGGAATCCGGGCCCGGTGACAGCCCCGGCCGCGGCGCGCTGGTCGTGCTCACGGTCGTCTGCGGTGTGTTCGCCCTGTCGGCGGCGGTCGATCTGTGGGTCGTGATCCGTCGGCTGCGGCGCGAGCGGGGAGCCGGCGCCTCGAGGTAGCGAGGAGAAGGGTGAGGCCGATGATCTCCCGAGTGTGCACGGTGCCCGTCGACGACATCGAGCTGACGGGCGACCTCGACGTGCCGGAGCCCGCGCGGGCGGTCGTGCTGTTCGCGCACGGCAGCGGCAGTTCCCGGCACAGCCCGCGCAACCGCGCGGTCGCCGCCGAACTGCGTACCGCGGGGCTCGGCACCCTGCTGATCGACCTGCTCACCGAGAAGGAGGAGCGGCGCGACGCGGTGACCGGCGAGCATCGCTTCGACATCGCCCTGCTGGCCCGCCGTCTGGTGGCCGCGATCGACTGGCTCGAGGCCCGGTCCGAGACCCTGGACCTTCCCGTGGCCCTGTTCGGCGCCAGCACCGGTGCGGGCGCGGCCCTGGTCGCCGCCGCCGAGCGGCCCGCCCGGGTGCTGACCGTGGTGTCGCGCGGCGGACGGCCGGACCTGGCGGGCGACGCCCTGGAGGCCGTACGGATGCCGGTCCTGCTGATCGTCGGCGGACGGGACGACCAGGTGATACGGCTCAACCAGGAGGCGGCCCGCAGGCTGGGCGGTCCGCACACCCTGCGGGTCGTGCCGGGTGCCACCCACCTGTTCGAGGAGCCCGGCGCGCTGGAGCAGGTCGCCGAGGCCGCCCGCCGGTGGTGCGACGAACGGCTGAGCGCCGCGGCCGGCTGAGCGTGGCCCCGAACAACCGCTCACCCCGGGACCGGAACCGGAACCGGAGACGAAGGCGGAGCCGAGGCCGCGCAGGACGCATGGGGTGCGTGCGGCGCGTGTGACGCCGCCGTTCACGCCCCTGAAGTTCACGTATATAAATACAGTTCACTGTCTTGATGCACGGAGTCTCTGTGCGTAGAGTCCGGTCACCTCTCCCGTACGGACCGGACGGAGACACCCGTGTCGAAGCAACTCCGTAAGCCAAAAGGAGGGCGGCAGTTAGGCGCCATCGCCGCCGTTCTCGCCGTAGCCGCCGTCACCGCCACCGGGTGCTCCTCGGGCGGGTCAGGTCAACAGCAGGACGAGTCACAGCCGTTGGAGGTCTGGATCCGTCAGGACGCCGGCAGCCCCTCCGCGGAGTCGGCCGAGGCCCTCACCAAGGCGTTCACCCGGGAGACCGGTGTCGAGGCGAAACTGGTCGCCGTCGGTGTGACGGACTTCGAGACCAAGCTCCAGCAGCGCACCGCGCAGAAGGACCTGCCGGACATCGTCATCAACGACACCGGCCAGCTGGGGAACCTGGTGACCCAGGGTCTGGTCCGTGAGGTCGACCGCGAGGGTGTGGCCGGCGGCGCCGATCTCGCCGACCGGGCCTGGGAGGCGGCGCAGGGCCACGACGGCAAGTACTACGGCGTGCCCTTCAACTCGCAGGCCTTCGCCCTGCTGATACGCAAGGACTGGCGGGCGGAGGTGGGCGCCGGCATACCCGAGTCGTGGGACGAACTCACCGATCTGGCCGTGAAGTTCACCGAGGACGATCCGGACGGCAACGGCAGGGACGACACCGCCGGCATGGTGATACCGGGGACCACCACCCGCGGCTATCTGACCTGGTGGTTCTCCACCATGCTGTGGTCGGAGGGCGGCGACTTCGTCAAGAAGCAGGGTGACGGCTACGTGCCCGCGATCGACGAGCCCGCGTCGGTCGGGGCCGTCGAGAAGCTGCAGGCGATGTTCTGCGACTCCAAGGTCGTCCAGCCCGGCGCCAGTACCGCCGACTCCTCCACCACCCACACCGTCTTCGAGAGCGGCAAAGGCGGCATCTATCTGACCGGCCCCTACATGCTGCCGCGCTTCGACGGATCGCTCGGCAAGGACAAGTACGAGGTCGTCGCGCCCCCGCCGGGCGCCGCCGGCCGGACCGTCCTGGCGGAGGGCGAGAACGTCTACCTGATGGCCGGCTCGGCCAACGAGAAGGGCCAGCAGCGGTTCGCCGAGTTCGCCGCCTCCCCGGCGGGCCAGAAGATCGGCCTCGGGGTCGACAACGGCGGCGTCATCGTCCGGCTGCCCGTCAACACCGAGGTGGACGGAGCCGCCGAACGCGACGACCCGCGCTGGGAGACCTTCCAGCAGGTCTACAACGAATCCGGCCGCAACGCGCCGGCCCTGCCCAACTGGTCCACCCTCCGGCAGATCTCCGCCGAGGGCCTCAACGGCGTCTTCTCCGACTGCGCGCGCGACGTATCCGAGGCGATGGGCGCCCTGGCCGACGAGTTCGACGCGGAGCTCGAGAAGCAGGGGGCCAAGGGCCGATGACGGTGACCGAGGCACGGACGCCGCCGGGGCCCGGCACCCGGCCTCCGCTCCGTGCGGGGCCGCCGGTGCGGGCCCGGTTGCGCCGGACCGCGACACCCTGGCTCTTCCTGGCCCCGGCCCTGCTGCTCTTCCTGTACTTCAAGTTCATCCCCATGGCCCAGGCCGTGCGGATGAGCTTCGAGGAGGTCCGGCCGTTCCTCGGCAACACCTATGTCGGCGGCGCGAACTACTCCGAGATCGCGGGCAGCGCCGACTTCGGGGCGGCGGTGTGGCACACGGTGGTGCTGGCCGTGGCCACCACCGCCGGCTCGATCGTGCTCGGGCTGGCGCTGGCCCTGCTGCTGGAGGGCCAGAGCCGCACCCTGTGGTTCGTCCGGTCGGCGGTCTTCCTGCCGGTGGTCACGGCCATGGCGGTGGTGGCCGAGGTGTGGCGGGTCATGTACTACCCGGCCGAGGGCGGCGCGCTGAACTCGGTGCTCTCCGTCTTCGGTCTGGGGCCCGGCGAGTTCCTCAACTCGCCGGACAGCTCACTGGCGTCCATCGCCTTCGTGGGCATCTGGCGGGGCGCCCCGTACGACATGATGATCTTCCTGGCGGGGCTGGCGGGCGTGGACCGGATGCTGTACGAGGCGTCGGCGGTCGACGGCGCCTCGCGCTTCCGCCGGATCTGGCACGTCACGCTGCCCGGGCTGCGTCCGGTGTTCGCGATTCTGCTGACCCTGGCCGCGATCCGGGGACTGCGGATCTTCACCGAGGTGTTCCTGCTCACCAACGGCGGGCCCGACGGCTCGACGGAGGTACTGCTGACCCTCACGTACAAGCTCGGTCTGGAACGCAACGAGCTGGGGGTCGCGGCGGCCGGGACCGTCCTGCTGTTCCTGGCGCTGCTGGTGCTGACCGTCGCGTCGCGGCTGCGCAGGAGGGAGGCCCGATGAGGAACGACACCGCGCTCGGCCTGCGGGAGGCGCGCGGGCCGTGGGCGAAGGTGCTGCGGTCCGCCCTGTACACCGTCCTCGTAGGGATCTTCGCGGGACCGCTGCTGGCGCTGATGGTCGGCGCCTTCACCCCGACCGTGGACCCGACGCAGTTCACCCTCTTCCCCGACCGGCTGTCGCTGGACAACCTGGAACGGGCGATCGACCGGAACGTCCTGGACTACCTCCTCAACTCGTTCATCGTGGTCGGCGGCGGGCTGGCCCTCCAGGTCCTGGTCAGCGTCTTCGCCGGCTACGCCCTGGCCCGCAAGCGCTTCCGCGGTTCGGCGGCGGTGCTGGTGCTCGTCCTGGCGACGATGATGCTGCCGGAGGAGGTGCTGGCCGTACCGCTGTCGGTGCTGCTGGCGGACCTGCCGGTGCTGCACGTCAGTCTGGTCGGCTCACTGGCCGGCATGATCGTTCCGGTGGCGGCGTGGGGCTTCTCGATCCTGGTGATGACCGAGTTCATGAAGGAGATCCCCCAGGAACTGGAGGAGTCGGCGAAGCTGGACGGCGCGGGCGAGTTCCGTGTCTTCTGGCAGGTCGTGCTGCCGCTCTGCCGCCCCGCTCTGGGTGTGATCGGCATCTTCGGCTTCACCATGATCTGGGACCAGTACATGCTGCCGCTGCTGGTCGCCACCGACCCGGCCCAGTACACCCTGCCGCTGGCGCTGCGCTCCCTGCGCTCGGACGACCAGGTGGGTATCGGGGTGCTGCTGGTGGGCGCGTTCCTGGCGATGCTGCCCTCGGTGCTCGCCTTCCTGGCACTGCAGCGCTCGTTCATCCGGGGTCTGACGTCGGGGGCTGTCAAGGGATAGGGGCCCCCGGGAGCCGGCACATGGCGGACCGGCCGGGCGGACCGGCCGGGCGGCGGTCCGTTCAGCCGGCGTGGGCCGCCGACCGGGTCGGTGGCGCCGGTGCACCCGGTTCTGGGAGGGAGGTGGACGTGATCTCGATGAGTTCGCCCTGCCGGACGCGGGCGTAGAACCACCGCGCGTCCTTGACGCTCAGGCCCAGCCAGCCGGTCTTCGCGCCGAGGGTGCCCAGGGACTTGGTGCCGCCGGCCAGGGCGCCCGCGTAGACGGGCGGCCGGTTGTCGGTCCGCAGCTCCACCACGTACGGGACCTCGGTGCCACGGCGGTTCTCGGCACTCGGGTCGCCCGGCAGCGTCACGGCCTTGTGCTTGGCTCGCACGGTCAGTCGGTGGCCGGGAGGCAGCGTGGCGACGGCGTACGAGTCGACGTGCATGACGTGGCCGCCGATCGTGAGCGTGTGGCGGCCCAGGTCGAGGAAGCCGTCCGTGGCGGCGGCCGAGCGGATGGGCGCTCCGTCGGACGCCGACGTACCGGCGGTCGTCGGGACG
This sequence comes from Streptomyces sp. NPDC004051, assembly GCF_053604275.1. Classification (NCBI taxonomy): domain Bacteria; kingdom Bacillati; phylum Actinomycetota; class Actinomycetes; order Kitasatosporales; family Streptomycetaceae; genus Streptomyces; species Streptomyces sp. NPDC004051. The sequence goes on from NZ_JBSGHG010000006.1 coordinate 23,952, forward strand.
CCGGAGGTGCGGGCGCCGGACGAGGCGGCCGGGAGGTGACGGTTCCGGACGGGCTCCTCGGCGTGCCCGGTGAGTCCGGTGAGTCCGGTGAGTCCGGTGAGTCCGGTGAGTCCGATCGTCGTCAGCACGCAGGCCGCCGTGGTCGCCGTGCCGAACGCGACCGTGGCCCGGCGACGGCGGGCGCGGCGCCGTGCCCGGGTGCGTACCTCGGCGGCCGGCACGGGCGGCGGCGCTTCATGGTCCGCCGCCAACTCGCGCAACACGGTCGCGAGTTCATCCGACACGGCCGTCCTCCCTCCAGGCCGGCTCCTCGGCCTCGTCCACCGCCAGCTCCTTGGCCAGTGCCGTCCGCCCCCGGAACAGCCGGGCCTTGACCGTCCCCACGGGCGCGCCGGTCTCGGAGGCTACCTGCTCGACCGTGAGGTCGCACAGATGGTGGAGGACGACGGCCATGCGCTGGGTTTCCGGCAGCCGGCGCAACGCGGCCACCAGCGCGGCGCGTTCGGGGCCGGGGCCGGGGGTCGACTCCGGCGGCGCGGAATGGCGCACCAGTTCCAGCCAGCGCTTCGCCCGTCTCCAGCGGCTGACCGCCAGCCGCATGGCGACGGTACGGGTCCACGCCTCGGGCGCCCCGTCGGCCCGGAGCTCGTGGCGCCGCCCCCAGGCCCGCACGAACGCCTCCTGGACCACGTCCTGGGCCTCGCCCAGATCCCCGGTGAAGGCGAAGAGCTGCCCGGTCAGACGGGGGAACGCGGCCGCGTAGAAAGCGTCGAACTCGTCCTCGGTCATGCTCTCCGCCGGTGTCCTTGGATGTCCCTTGCGACCCGGCCGTGCCTGTCATGTGCGCAGGTCTCGCAGATCACGCACAGGGAAGCACAGCCCTGGGAGAAGACGCCGAACACGGGTCCGAGGATCCATCGGCCGCCGTACGGGGGCGCCCGCGCCGCGACAGGCATGGCAGATGCACGGCAGGAGGCAAGGGGCCGGCGGAGGTCCGGCAGGTCAGTCCGCTCGGCCGGTTCCGTCCGTCCCGTTCACAGCCGGGCCCATGTGTTCCGGTCCCGTGCCACCGCGTACAGGACCTCCACGTCGGCCGGTTTCAGCACGCCCCCCAGCCGTCCCAGGCTCTCCACGTCGCCGTCCGTCAGGACGCGCACCTCGCGCGGCGGGGTCGCCACCGTCACCCGGGACGCGCCGACCAGGACCAGCGCCGGACGGACCTCCGCGGTCAGGGCGTACGAGACCCGGTCGGCGTCGGCGCGGAGGCGGCGCAGCAGAGGGTTCGGCTCGCGGCGGCCGAGGGCCACCTGGGGATCGGCGACCGTCACCCGCTGTCTGTGGGCGTACAGGGCGTGTACGGCGTACAGCCCGCCGGGGCCGATGAGCAGGTGGTGGACGCGGTCGCCGCCGGGGAGCGGCACCGAGTGCAGGGTGCGTACGCCCAGGCCGTCCATGCGGTCCAGGGCCTCCCCCACCGCCTGCTCCGCCGTGAGCGCCTGCCGCCGCGGGTCGGCGCGGAAGCGACGGGCCGGGCCGGGGTCGCGGTCGAGGGCGATCAGCAGGGCCTCGCCCGGGCGGTTCGGCGCGAGATCGTCGTCGGGGTGCAGGGAGAGTCGGGCCAGCTCGGCGGGGGTGGGGACGGGGGGCGGACCGACCGAGACCGGGCCGGTGAGGAAGGGGCCGAGCGCTTCGAGCACATCCGCCTCGTGCTCCTCGCCGAGCACGTTGACCCTGGCCGACTCACGGTCGTACCAGGCGAGGTTCCTGCCGTCCGGCAAGCAGACGTACAGCCGCTCCTGGCCGTGCCGCCAGGCCGGTACGACGCGCAGACCGTTCATGCACCATCACCCGTCTTCCATGGGAACAGGCGGGTGCTCCCGGGGCAAGAACACGGATACCTTTGAGAAGACCCGGGCGGTGATGTCGGTGATGTGGGGAGGCACCGTTGCATACCCGTAGGAACCAGCCCGATGTACCGGCGCCGGACAGTCCGTGGAACGAGATCGCTCCCGGCCTGTGGATGGGCGGGCACGAGTTCAGGAGCCGGTCCGGGCAGCTGGAGCTCGCGGTGGTCCGACAGGAGTTCGATCTTGTGCAGACACTGCTGCGGCTGCCGGGGTACGGGCCCGGTCCCGGGGTCGAGCACCACGTGTGGCCCATCCCGGACGGGCCGCTCGACGGAACGCAGCTCCTGGGAGTCATGCGGCTCGCCGAGGCGGTGTGCGAGGCGCTGGACGACGGCCGCAAGGTCCTCGTGCGCTGCTACCACGGGTACAACCGCTCCGGCCTGGTCGTCGCGCACGCGCTGATGCGCCGGGGCAGCTCCGCCGATGCGGCCATTCGGCTGATCCGGACCCGCCGTTCGGGCTGGGCCCTGCACAACGAGCTGTTCGCCGACTACCTGCGAGCGGGGTTGACGACAGCCCGGCTGCTGGAGGAACTCGCCGAGTGACAGCGTCCTCCCCGATGGCGCACCCAGGCAGGCAGGGGTGAAGGGCTGCTCCTAGTGTGGCGATTAGTCACCTTCGACTCTTTCACCCCCATATGGAGGTACTGCATGTCCTCGCACTCCCCGCGTTCGGCGCGCTCGTCCCACTCGTCGCGTTCTCCTCTCATCCGCCGGCTACCCATATCCCTGGCCGTCGGCGCCCTCGCCCTCGCGACCGCCGTCACCCCCGCTGTCGCGAGCGACGGCGGGGACGACGGCGGCCAAGCGAACTGGAGCCAGCAGGGCGGCAACGGCAACGGGAACGGGAACGGCAACGGAGGCAATCAGCAAGGCGGCGGTCACGGCAACGGAAACCAGCAGGGTGGCAACAACGGCAACGGCTACGGCAACAACCAGCAGGGTGGCAACAACGGCAATGGCAATGGCAATGGCCACCAACAAGGCGGCGGCAACGGCTACGGCAACCAGCAGGGCGGTGGCAACAACCAGCAGGGCCACGGAAACGGAAATCAGCAGGGCGGTGGCAACGGCAACCAGCAAGGCGGCGGCAACAACCACAACGGCGGCAACCAGGCCGGTGGCAACGGGAACGGCAACAGCTACGGCAACCAGCAGGGTGGCGGCAACAACCAGCAGGGCGGCAACAGCGGCAACGGCCACGGCAACAACCAGCAAGGCGGCGGCAACAACAACCACGACGGTGGCAACCAGGCAGGCGGCAACCACGGCGACCGGGGCGAGTTCAAGGGCGTCGTCACAGCGCCCTCGCTGCCCCTGCGCAGCTCGCCGGACCGCGGCTCACGCATCATCCGTTACGCCCACAAGGGCGAGACCGTCTCGATCTACTGCAAGGTCGGCGGGGACTCCGTGCAGGGCAATTCGCTCTGGTACCTCCTCACCGACGGCACCTGGGCCTGGGGGCCCGCCCGCCACATCGACAACATCGGACCCGCGCCACGCTGGTGCTGACGGGCAAACCGCCTGAGCCTTCTCATATGGGTAGGTTCCGCACATGAGCAAGGCCGGAATCTCCCTGGCGACGGCTGATCCGCCCGCGCCCGCCGCTCCCCTCCCCCGGCGCCGTGGCATCGAACTCGCCCTCATCGTCCTGGCCGTCCTGTTGTCGGTGTTCGGCTACTGCGCCGTCGGGATCGCCAGGAACGGCTCCGTCCCGCCCGGCGCCGCCGGTTACGGCGCCGGGCTCGGCGTGCTCGCCCTGCTCGCGCATCTCGCGGTGCGCTTCCGGGCCGCCTGGGCCGATCCGCTGCTGCTGCCCATCGCCGTCCTGCTCAACGGGCTCGGTCTGGTGCTGATCTACCGGCTCGACCTGGAGACACCCGGCGACCGGGCCGCCCCGACCCAACTGGTGTGGTCGACGCTGGGAGTGACGCTGTTCATCGCGGTCGTCCTGCTGCTGCGCGACCACCGGGCGCTCCAGCGCTTCACCCGCGCCTGTGCCGCCTCCGCGCTCGCCCTGCTCACGGTGCCGATCTTCTTCCCGGCGGTGAACGGGGCCCGTATCTGGATCCGGGTCGCCGGGTTCTCCATCCAGCCGGGCGAGTTCGCGAAGGTGCTGCTCGCGGTGTTCTTCGCCGCGTACCTCGCGCAGAACCGGGCCGCGCTCACCTACGCCGGCCGTAGGGTCTGGGGGCTCCAGCTGCCCACCGGCCGGGTGCTCGGACCGATCGTCGCGGTGTGGCTGGTGAGCGTGGGCGTGCTGGTACTGGAGCGGGATCTCGGCACGTCACTGCTGTTCTTCGGCCTGTTCGTCGTCCTGCTGTACGTCGCCACCGGCCGCACCGGCTGGCTCGCCGTCGGTCTGCTGCTGGCCTCGCTGGGCGCGGTGGCGGTGGGCCGGCTGGAGCCGCATGTGCACAGCAGGGTCGAGACCTGGCTGCATCCGTTCGCCTCGATCGAGGCGGGCCAGGGCCCGAACCAGCTCGCGCAGTCCTTGTTCGCCTTCGCGGAGGGCGGGCTGCTCGGCACCGGTCTGGGGCTCGGAAACTCCGTCCTCATCGGCTTCGCGGTCAAGTCCGACTTCATCCTGGCCACGGCGGGCGAGGAACTGGGACTGGCCGGACTCTGCGCGATCTTCCTGCTGTACGGGCTGCTGGTGGAGCGCGGCTACCGTACGGGGCTCGTGCTGCGTGACCCGTTCGGCCGGCTGCTCGCCGTGGGGCTCGCCGCGATCGTGGCGCTCCAGGTGTTCGTCATCGCGGGCGGGGTGACCGGGCTGATCCCGCTGACCGGGATGGCGATGCCGTTCCTGGCGCAGGGCGGTTCCTCGGTGGTCACCAACTGGGCGATCGTGGCGTTGCTGGCCCGGCTGAGCGATTCGGCGCGGCGCCAGGAGGACGGGTGCCGCCCGGGGGACGGAGGTGCCGGGTCGTGACGCGCTGCATCCGGCACGCCGCCGCCTTCTGCGCGCTGCTGCTGCTCGCCCTGTTGCTGAACGCCACGCGCGTGCAGGTGCTGCGGGCCGACGCCTACGACGACAACCCGGCCAACCGCCGTGACGCCATCGCCCGCTACGGCCAGCCGCGCGGCGACATCCTGGTCGACGGCCGCCCGGTCACCGGTTCGCGGGACACCGGGGAGCATCTGCGCTACGAGCGGACCTACGGCGCCGGTCCGTTGTACGCGCCGGTGACCGGGTACTCCTCGCAGGAGTACGGGACGACCCTGCTGGAGGACACGGAGGACGGACTGTTGTCCGGAACCGATCCGGCGCTCCAGCCGGTGCCGCTGTGGAACGACTTCACGCGCTCGCGCAACGCGGGCGGGAACGTGGTCACGACGATCGACCCGGCCGCGCAGCGGGCCGCGTACGAGGGGCTGCGCTCACGCAAGGGCGCGGTGGCGGCGGTGGAGCCGTCGACCGGGCGGATCCTGGCGCTGGTGTCCGTCCCGTCGTACGACCCGGGGCTGCTGTCCGGGAACAGCGCGGCGGCGCGCGGCGCCTGGGAGCGGCTGAACGCCGATCCGGACCGGCCGATGCTGAACCGGGCCGTGCGGCAGACGTATCCGCCGGGGTCGACGTTCAAGGTGGTCACCGCGGCGGCGGCGCTGGACGCGGGTGCGGTCACCGACCTCGACGCACCGACCGACTCCCCCGATCCGTACCTCCTGCCGGGGACGACGACACGGCTGACGAACGGGTCCCGGGGCTGTGCGGACGCCTCGGTGCGGGAGGCGTTCACCTGGTCCTGCAACACCGTGTTCGCCAAGCTGGGCGTGGCCACGGGGCTGGCGGACCTGAGGGCCACGGCCGAGGGCTTCGGCTTCAACGACGACGGGCTGCAGGTGCCGTTCCCGGTGGCGCGCAGCACCTTCGACACCACGATGGACCGGGCGCAGCTCGCGCTGTCGTCGATCGGGCAGTACAACACGCGGGCCACCCCGCTGCAGATGGCGATGGTCGCGGCGGCCGTCGTCAACAACGGGCAGGTGCGGGAGCCGTACCTGGTGGAGCGGACGACCCGGGCGGGCGGCGGCACGGTGTCGACGGCCGGCTCGCGTCCGACGCGGCGCGCCATGTTCCCGTCGACGGCGCTGCGGTTGCGGGAGCTGATGCGGGGGGTGGTGGAGGGGGGCACCGGCACCAACGCCGCCATCCGGGGCGCCGTGGTCGGCGGCAAGACCGGCACCGCCCAGCACGGCATCGGCAACTCCGGCACGCCGTACGCGTGGTTCGTGTCCTGGGCCCAGGACGAGGGGGACGCGGAGGCGAAGGTCGCGGTGGCGGTGGTGGTGGAGGACGCGGCGGCGAACCGCCGGGAGATCAGCGGTGGCGGGACGGCGGCGCCGATCGCCCGGGCGGTGATGGAGGCGGTGCTGAACTCCTAGGTCAGGAAGGCCACTTGGTGAGACAGGGCTACCGGAGCTTTCCGTTCCCGGTTTACCGTCCGGCCCATGACCGAAGCCGGCAGCACCCACGAACTCGCCCAGGTGAACATCTCCCGTCTCAAGGCTCCGCTGGACTCACCGCAGTTGAAGGACTTCGTCGACAGTCTCGACCCGGTGAACGCGGACGCCGAGGCCGCCAACGGCTTCGTCTGGCGCCTGAAGAGCGAGGAGGGGAACGCGACGGACATAGCGGTCTTCGGCGACGCGTGGCTGATCGTCAACATGTCGGTGTGGCGGAACACCGACGCCCTGACCGCTTTCATGTACCAGGGACGGCACCGGGAGATGCTGGGCCGGCGGCGGGAGTGGTTCGAGCAGGTGCGGGAGGCGATGACGGCCCTGTGGTGGGTCCCGAAGGGCCACCGCCCCACGGTCGCGGAGGCCGAGGCGCGCCTGCTGCACCTGCGCGCCCACGGCCCGACCCCCTCCGCGTTCACCCTCCGGACGTCGTTCCCGCCCGGTGCTTCGACGCCGGTGACCGGCGAGGTGCCGGACGGGCTGGGCTGCTCGGTCTAGCGGCGGCGGTCGACGGCGGTGAGGTCGATGTCGTTGGGGAAGGGGACGGTGAGCCTGAGGCGGTTGTGAAAGACACCCACGGGCACGTACGCCTTGGTCGCCGGGTCCAGCTCGTAGACGTAGACCACGGGAAGCCCGTCGTTCTCCTCGACGCGCCAGAAGTGCCTGATCCCCGCGGCGGCGTACTTGCGGGGCTTGGTCTCGCGATCACGGTCGACCGAGTCCTCGGACACGACCTCGGCGGCCAGGACGACGTCCCCCGGCAGGAGCCTGGTTAGTTTCGGCCCGGTGTCGGCACCGGCGCGCGCCACCACCACGTCGGGTTCCGGGCGGTTCCGCTCGTTGAGCGTCACCGTGAAATTGCGGTAGACCTCGCGTGTGTCCGGCGCCTGCTCGACGAGAGCACGCTCCAGCAGGCCGACCGTGCGCGCATGGAAACGTGTCTGCGGACTCGCGAAGACGAGACTCCCGTCGATCAGTTCCGTGCGCCGAGGCAGGTGGGGAAGTTCGTCGAGGTCGTCCGCAATCCAGCCGCCTTCCGGCGGGCGAGGCCACTCGTAGTCCTCGTCCAGCCCGTAGTCGCGTGCTGTGCTCCTGGTCGCTCCCGTGCACCGGTGATCCGCTCGGCCGTGTCAGCGTATCCGGGCACCGGGTGGACCGTCCGTCGACAAGTCGCGCACGGGGGATTGACGAGCTTGCTGACAAGCAGTCTCATAAGGGAGGTGAACCGCCGGTAACCCGATACGCCCGCGAGGTGGAGCCGCCATGACGCCCCAGAACCGGACCCTGACGGAAGCCGATGCGCTCGACGGGCTGCGCGACGCGCTCGGCCCGCTCAAGGACCGGGAACAGGTGGCCCAGCGGCTGCTCGACGCCTCCGCCAGGCACTCCTTCGACCCGGACGAGGAGCTGGACTGGGACGCCCCCTTCGAGGAGGGCAAGTGGTTCTGGCCGCCGGAGCTGGTGTCCCTGTACGGCACCCCGCTGTGGAAGCGGATGAGCGAGGAGCAGCGCATCGCGCTCTCCCGGCACGAGGCCGCGGCGCTCGCCTCGCTCGGCATCTGGTTCGAGCTGATCCTGATGCAGCTGCTGGTGCGGCACGTCTACGACAAGGCCGCCACGAGCGCGCACGTGCGGTACGCGCTCACCGAGATCGAGGACGAGTGCCGGCACTCCAGGATGTTCGCCCGGGTGATCACACGTGGCGGCACCCCGTGGTACCCGGTGAGCCGGGCCCACCAGCAGCTGGGACGGCTGTTCAAGACGGTCTCCACCACACCCGGCTCCTTCACGGCGACCCTGCTCGGCGAGGAGGTGCTGGACTGGATGCAGCGGCTGACCTTCCCGGACGAGCGCGTCCAGCCGCTGATCCGGGGCGTCACGCGCATCCACGTCGTCGAGGAGGCCCGGCACGTCCGCTACGCCCGTGAGGAGCTGCGGCGCCAGATGGTGACCGCGCCGAAGTGGTCGCGGGAGTTCACCCGGATCACCTCCGGCGAGTTCGCCCGCGTCTTCTCGGTGGCGTTCGTGAACCCCGAGGTGTACCCGAACGTCGGGCTGGACGAGCGCGAGGCCGTCGCCCAGGTCAGGGCGAGCGGGCACCGGCGGGACGTGATGCAGCAGGGGTCGAGGCGGCTGACGGAGTTCCTGGACGACATCGGCGTGCTGCGCGGGGTCGGACGGCGGCTGTGGAAGTCGTCCGGGCTGCTGGCCTAGGCGGCCGCCGGAAGCGGTTGGCTACGCTGCGGGGCATGACCCCGCAGGCTCCCACCCCCGCCTACCGGCGCCTCGGCGTCGAGGAGCGGCGCAGTCAGCTGATCGACGCCGCGCTGTCCCTCTTCGCCCACCGCGCGCCCGACGAGGTGTCGCCGGACGACGTCGCGGAGGCGGCCGGGGTGTCGCGGCCCCTGGTGTACCGGTACTTCCCGGGCGGCAAGCAGCAGTTGTACGAGGCGGCGCTCAGGTCCGCCGCCGACGAGCTGCGGCACTGCTTCGACGAGCCGCGCGAGGGCCCGCTGCTGCCCCGGCTGTCCAGGGCCCTCGACCGCTATCTCGCCTTCGTCGCGGGCCACGGCCCCGGGTTCAGCGCGCTGCTGCAGGGCGGGAGCGTGGTGGAGACCTCCCGTACGACCGCCGTCGTCGACGGGGTGCGCCGGGCCGCGGCCGAGCACATCCTCGACCACCTCGGGGTCACCGAGCCGGGGCCCCGGCTGCGGATGACCGTCCGGATGTGGATCACCGCCGTGGAGGCGGCCTCGCTGATCTGGCTCGACGAGGACAGGCTCCCGCCGGTCGACGAGCTGCGGGACTGGTTGGTGGAGCAGTTCCTGGCCGCCCTGGAGGTGACCGCGCGGCGGGACGCGCAGACCGAGGCACTCGTCCGGACCCTGCTGACGGACGGCTGACGGGCGGCGGGCGTACCGCCCCCGCCGGCGTACCGCCCCCGCCGGCGGACAGCTCCCCGGGGGACATGCCCGACACTGGAGGCGTGAAGAGTCAGGACACCCCCTTCGAGGGCGGGCCCATGGACGGGCGCGTCCTGCCCGTGCTGCTGGGCATCACCGGGCACCCGCCCAAGACGTACCGCATTCCCGTCCCGGCCCCGGACGGCGGCCCGGCCACCGTGCTGGTCTACCGGCGGGTGCCCCGGGAGCAGGGCGGACGGATCGGGCTGACGCGGGGGTGGAAGTACCTGTACGACCCGAGCGGGGCGACGAACGGCCGACCGAGGTGGCCCTGGCCGGGGACCGCCCGGAAGCCCGCCGCCGAGCCGGACGCCACGCCGGACGGCAAGCCTGACGACGCCGACGGGTGACGCCGTTGCGCCGAACCGCGCACACCCGGCGAGCGGACCCGGCCGGGCCGCCGGATGCTCGCGATGCGGAGCGGAGGAGCCGCCCGCGTCGGAGGTGTTGACGTGTCAGAAATGCTTCTGCGTCTGGTGTGCACGGCGGCGGTCGCGGCCGGGACCGTTCTCGCGCCGGTGCCCGCGACGGCCGTTCCGGAGCCGTCGGAGAGCACCGCGACCGAACCCCGCGAGCGGTCCGTCGCCGAGTTGCTGACGGACCTTCAGCAGCTGTACCGCGCGGTGGTGAAGGCCACCGAGGCCTACGAGGCCACCGAGGAACGGCTGGCGGAGCAGCGCGCCGAGACCCGGCGGCTGGAGGGCGCCCTCGCCCGCGCCCGGCTCTCCCTGCACGACAGCCGGGGCGCGGCCGGGCGGCTGGCCCGGCACCAGTACCAGAACAGCACCGGGATCTCCCCGTACGTACGGCTGCTGCTGGCGCGTGATCCGCAGCACGCGCTCGACCAGGGGCATGTGATCGGGCGGCTGGCGCGCAACCGGGCGGACGCGGTGGGCCGGCTGACCGGCAGCGAGAGGCGGGCCGACGAGCTCGCCCGGCGGGCCCGCGGGGCGCTCGCCGACCGGCTCGCCCTCACCGAACGACGCGGGAGGGAGCGGGACGCGGTGCGCGAGCGGCTCGGCGAGGTCGAGGCACTGCTCGCCTCGCTCAGCCCCGGGGAACTGGCCGCCCTCGCCGAACGGGAACGGGCCGAAGTGGCCCGGGACCAGGCGCAGTTCCTGGCCTCCGGCGCCCTGGGCGCGCCCGGTGCTCCCGGCGGCGGGCGCGCCCCCTCCGCGGCCGGCGAGCGGGCCGTGCGGTACGCGGTGGAGCAGATCGGGAAGCCGTACGAGTGGGGCGCGGAGGGCCCCGGGGCGTACGACGGCGCGGGACTGACCTCCGAGGCGTGGGGCGCCGCGGGAACCACCCTTCCCCGGACCAGCCGGGAGCAGTGGGCGCGGCTGGAGCGGGTCGCGCTGGACGAACTGCGGCCGGGAGACCTCGTCGTGTACTTCCCCGAGGCCACGCATGTCGCCCTCTACCTGGGTGACGGCATGGTGGTGCAGGCGCCCCGGCCCGGCGCGCGGGTCAAGGTCTCCCCGATCGCGGCCAACCCGGTCCTGGGCGCCGTGCGCCCCGACCCGGCCGGGGAGTCCCTGCGGCGCCATGTGCCGCCGGAACTTCCCGAGGGGGCGACGGAGGGACCCGACCAGGCCTACGCGCGCGCCTACGCGCCGCCCGCCGCTCCCGAGACCTCCGCCAGGTAGGCCCCGGCCTTCTCCGGGTCGTAGAAGAAGTTCTCGAGGTCGGCCGGGTCGTCGAAGCAGTTGACGAACCGGTCGGCGACGGGCTGGAGGCTGCCCGCGGCGCCGAGCACCTCGAGGACGTGCGCGGGCGGCGGGGCCAGCATGGCGTTGGTCCACTTGGTGACGTGCCGGGCCGTGGCCCAGTAGCGGTCGAAGGTCTGCCGCATCCACGCCTCGTCGAACGGCTGCTCACCGTGCTCGATGATCGAGGCGAGGTAGGAGGCGGCGCACTTGGAGGCCGAGTTGGAGCCCTGGCCGGTGATCGGGTCGTTGGCCACGACCACGTCGGCGACGCCGAGGACCACCCCGCCGCCGGGCAGCCGGCCGACCGGGTTGCGGACGGTCGGGGCGTAGCGGCCGGCGAGGGTGCCGCTGGCGTCGGTCAGTTCGACCTTGCCGGTCCGCGCGTGCTCCCAGGGGAGGAACTTCTCCATGAGGTCCAGGGTCAGGGAGAGGTGCTCCGCCGGGTCCTTGACGTCCTTGAAGGCGTCCAGCGGGCCGCCGGGTATGCCCTCCCAGAACAGGATGTCGGCACGGCCCGACGTGGTGAGCGTCGGCATGATGAACATCTCGCCGACGCCGGGGACGATGTTGCAGCGGACCGCCTCGGTGTCCGGGTGCTCCGGGCGCGGCTCCAGCCCGTGGACGTAGGCCACCGCGAGCGCCCGCTGCGGCTCGGCGTACGGGGAGCGCGAGGCGTCGCGGCCGAACATCCGCACGAGTTCGCCCTTGCCCGCGGCGACGAGCACCAGGTCGTACGTGCGGGAGAAGTAGTCCAGGTCGCCGACGGCCGCACCGTGGATGACCAGCTGGCCGCCGCGCTGCGCGAACGTCTCCATCCAGCCCGCCATCTTCACCCGCTGGTCGACCGACTGCGCGAACCCGTCGAGCAGGCCCAGCCAGTTGATCGCGCGCTGCGTCGGGCCCGGGTCGTGCGAGCCGGGGGCCGCGACCGAGACACCGAGCCCCTGGATCTTCGGGGCCTGGGACTCCCAGAAGTTCAGCTGGAGATCGCGCTCGTGCTGCAGGGCCGTGTGGAACATGCACTGCGTCGACATCACCCGTCCGGTGCGGATCTCGTCCGCGGTCCGGTTGGACATCAGGGTGACCTCGTACCCGTGCGACTGGAGGCCGAGGGCGAGCTGGAGACCGGACTGGCCGGCTCCGACGACGAGTATCTTCCGCATGCGGGGGTTCTCCTAGGGGACGAGGACTTCCGGCAACCGGGCGGGGGCCCCGGGGCTGCTCCGGGCCACTCCGGGCTACTCCGGGGTTTCCTCGAGCGCGTGACCCACCAGGGACAGAAGGGTCTCGATGACCGAGATCCGGCTCCGGGCATCCATGATCATGACAGGTATGCGGTCCGGGATGGTGAGCGCCTCCCGCACGTCGTCCGGCTCGAACAGCTCGGTCTCGTCGAAGTGGTTGACCGCGACGACGTACGGCAGTCCGCAGCTCTCGAAGTAGTCGAGCGCCGGGAAGCAGTCCTTGAGCCGGCGGGTGTCGGCCATGACGACCGCGCCGATCGCACCGCGCACCAGGTCGTCCCACATGAACCAGAACCGCTGCTGCCCCGGCGTGCCGAAGACGTAGAGCACCAGGTCGTCGTCGAGCGTGATGCGGCCGAAGTCCATGGCCACGGTGGTGGTCAGCTTGTCCGGCGTGGCGGTGAGGTCGTCGGTCCCGGCGCTCGCCTCGGTCATCAGCGCCTCGGTCTCCAGAGGCTTGATCTCCGAGACGGTGGAGACCAGTGTGGTCTTGCCGACCCCGAAGCCGCCGGCCACCACTATCTTCGTGGCGATCGGGGCGCGGGTGCGGTCCGTCTGCCAGGGCTGCAACTGCTCCTCGTCCTCGACGACGAGCGGGGAGACGCCTTGAACTGCGTCAGAGACGGCGGAGTCCACTCAGCACCCTTTCCAGCAGCACGCGGTCCGGGCGACCCGTGCCATGGCCGGTTCCCGTTCCGTAGACACGGATCTTTCCCTGGTCCGCGAGGTCGCTCAGGAGCACCCGGACCACGCCGAGCGGCATCCTCAGCAGCGCGGAGATCTCGGCCACCGTGCGCATCCGGCGGCACAGTTCGACGATGGCCCGCATCTCCGGCATGATCGTCGACTTCAGTGAGCCCTTCGTCAGCTCCCTGCGCTGCCCGGCGGCCTCCAGCTCGGCGGTGGCCGCCACGAACGTCTCGACGAGGAGCACGTGGCCGAAGCGGGTACGGCCGCCGGTGAGCGAGTAGGGGCGGACCCGGGCGGGTTTGCGGTCCCCGCCGCGGATCGGGAGGTTCTTCCTGGTTTTACCACTCAACGGGGGCTCCCGGTGGACTTGTTCTCCAGGGTCTTGTTCTCCATGGACTGGCGCAGTTCGCTGCGGAGCTCGGGCGTCAGGACATGTCCGGCCCGGCCCACGAACAGGGCCATGTGGTACGCCACCACGCTCATGTCGCACTCCGCGGAACCGTGCACACCGAGCAGCGAGCCGTCGCTGATCGACATCACGAACAGGCTGCCCTCGTCCATCGCCACCATGGTGTGCTTGACCTGGCCGTACTCCATCAGCTTGGCGGCACCGACGGTCAGGCTGCCGATGCCGGAGACGACGGTGGCCAGATCGGCGGCGGAGCCGCGCGGGCCGGCGCGTTTCCCGGTCCGCACCTCGGGCGCTCCGGCGGCGGCCCCGCCCCGCTCCGTCCGGGCCTGCACGAGGTCGGGGTCGGAGGAGAGCAGCAGCAGCCCGTCGGAGGAGACCACGGCGACCGAGAGGATGCCGGGCACCTCCTCGACGAGGTTGGTCAGCAGCCAGTGCAGGTTGCGGGCCTCACTGCTCAGTCCGAAGGTGCTGGGCGCGGTCAACTGCTTGCCTCCTCGACGGTGCCCCCCGTGACTTCTTCGGACGGTGCGGCCGCGGCGGACGGCGGTCGGTGCGGTCCCGTCTCCTCGGCGATCTCCACTTCGACGTCCCGGCGTCCGGCCTCCGCCCCCTGGCGGAAGCCGCCGAGGCGGCGCCGCAGGGCGTCGGCGTCCACCGAGCCGGTGCGCTGCCTGGGGGCCTCGGCGCGCGCGGCGATCTTCGGTGTGCGTTTGGGCAGTCCCTTGGCGGTGACCGGCTCCTCTTCCTCCTCGGCCTCCGGGCCGTCGGGCACGCGCGTGTGCTCGGTCTCGGGGGCGGGCGCGGGCACCGAGCGGGCCGGCGGTGTGGCCGAGGGCTCGGGGCCGGCGTCCGGCCGGGCACCCGGGGCCTTCGCGTCCGCCGCCGCGTCCGCCGCCGAGGTCGCGTCGGGCGCGGGCGCGGGCGACGGGATCAGCAGCTCCATGGTGGTCTCGGCGGGCCGCTGATGCGTGCCGTCCTCGGCCGCGGGGTCGCCGTCACCTTCGCCGGCGCCGTCACCTTCGCCGGCGCTGTCTCTGGCGCCGTCGCTGTCACCGGCTTCGTCTTCGGCTTCGGCTCCGTCTTCGGCGAGGGACTCGGCGGGGGCCTCCGGCTCGGCGGGGGCCTTCTCCGTGTGCTCCTTCGGCGCGTCGCCCGCGGGCTCCGTCCCGGCGGAAGCCTCCGGCTCGGCGGGGGTCTCCGCGGCCGGCGCCTCCGTGGCGGGCTGCTGCTGCTCCAGCGCCTGTTCCGCCAGGGCGACCAGCGGGTCGTCGCCCTCCGTGCCCTTTGCGTCCTCCGCGCCCTCCGCGCCGCCGTGCAGGACGTTGGCGTCGGCCTCGGCGTCCGCGCCCGGCAGGGAGACGCGCTGCGCGCCGTCGGTACCGGAGCCGGAGCCGGAGGCGGGAACGGCGGCGGGCTGGGCGGGCTTGGCGGTCAGCAGGGTCGTGGGAAGGACCACGACCGCGGCGACGCCGCCCTGCTTCTGCTCCCGCAGCTGCACCCGCACCCCGTGCCGCTGGGCGAGCCGGGCCACGACGTACAGGCCGAGTCCGAGGCCGTCCTCGCCCTCGTGCTCGTAGGGCGCCTCCGGGTCGAAGTCGGTCAGACGGGCGTTGAGCCGCTCCAGCCGCTCCTCGGTCATGCCGATGCCCTCGTCCTGCACGGAGAGCATGACCTCGCCGCTCTCCAGCAGCCAGCCGGAGACCTCGACGGGCAGGTCGGGCGGGCAGAACGAGGTGGCGTTCTCCAGGAGTTCGGCCAGCAGATGGCTGAGGTCGTCGGCGGCGAACCCGGCGATGTGCGCGTGCGGCGGCAGCGAGGCGATCCTGACCCTCTCGTACCGCTCGATCTCGCTGACCGCGGCCCGTACGACGTCCACGAGCGGCACCGGACCCGCCGCGTGCTGGACGTGTTCGGTGCCGGCGAGGACGAGGAGGTTCTCGCTGTGCCGCCGCATCACCGTGGCGAAGTGGTCGAGCTTGAACAGGGTGGCCAGGCGGTCCGGGTCGTCCTCGCGCTCCTCCAGGCCCTCGATGACGCCGAGTTGCCGTTCGACCAGGCCGAGAGTGCGCAGCGCCAGGCTGACGAAGGTGCCGCCGATGCTGGTGCGCAACTGCTCCAGACGGGCGGCGGACTCGGTGAGTTCGGTGCGCAGCTCCTCGCGGGCGTCGGCCATCAGCTGCCGCTGCGCGACGAGGTGCTTGCGGTCGGCCTCGAGGGTGGCGATCCGCGTGGTGAGCTGCGCGGCGTGCGCGTGCAGCGCGTTGACGGAGCGGACCACCTGGGCGAACTCGTCGTTGCGCCCGGTGAAGGTGATCGGCTCTTCGGCGCTCGGGTCCTCGGCCTCGGCGAGGCGGGCCGAGCCGCGGCGCAGCACGGACAGCGGGCGGGTGAGGGTGCGGGCCATGGCGGTGGCGACGCCGACCGCGAGCAGCATGAGAGCGCCGAGGACGGCGATGTGGATCTCCAGCGCGGTGACGTCGTCGTCGCGCAGCTGGGCGAGGTCCTTGGTGCGCTTCTCGAAGAGGGCGGACTCCACTCCCCGCATCGTCTCGACGCGGGCGGTGAGCGCGGCCTCCAGCTTCTTGACGTCGGTGGCCAGGTCCTCGTCGGAGAGGGTCGGCTGGTCGGTGAGGCTCGCGAGGTACTTCTCGGCGGCGTCGACCTCGGGGCCGGTCACCGTGGAGTCGTAGGAGGCGCGGGCCGCCTTGGGCGCCGTGTCGCGGAAGTCGGCGAGGGCGGCGTCGGAGCGCAGGCGGGCCTGGAGGGCCGCGGCGGTCAGCTCGTCGCGCCGCTCGGTGTCGGCGTCCGAGGAGGCGGCGGACGTGGTGGGCAGACCGGTGATCGGGTCGATGACGGTCTGGGTGGTGCTCGGCACGTTGAGCGCGGCGAGCAGCAGCCCGCGGGCGGCGGCCGCCTGCTGGACGGCGGAGTCCAGCTCGGCGAGCGCGTGGGCCCCGGAGCCCGCACGGGGCGGGGTCCGCTCCGCGAGCTGCTCGGCGAGCCGGTGCAGCTGGGTGATGGCGGTGGAGTACGCCTGGTGCGCCTCGAGCGCGCTGCTCTTGCCGGTGAGCGCCGCCCTGCGCACGGCCGCGATGGCGTCGAGGTCCTCGCGCACGGCCTTGGGGATGCCGGTGTCGGCGCGCAGTTCCTCGACCTGCCGGTCGACGCGGGCGCTGTCCTCCTCGGCGGGCGCCTTGGACTTGGGGCGGCCGGCCGCGATGTAGGACGTGACCTCGTCCCGCTCATCGGCGAGGGAGTGCGCGAGCGTCAGGGAGTCCCGGGTCAGCTCGGCGTGGGTCACCAGGTTCTGGGAGTCCTTCAGTTGCCCGGAGGCCGCCAGCACGGACGGTGTTCCGGCGCCCGCGATCGCGGCGGCCACCACCGCGACGGCCACGATGAGCCGGTTGCGCACATGGGTGGGGCGGCCCTTGCCGACGGTGGGCTTCTGGTCGGCGTCCCCCGTGGGGACCGTCTGCTTGCCTGTGCGACGAGGCCGCGTCTTCTGCACCGGTGCTCGCATTCCTGACTCGTGTACCCGTGGGTCCGGGTGACGCTCCGTCAACAGGCGTCCACGCCCTGCTCGTGACAGGCACCTGCGTCCTGCCCGGACTGTCGACCGTGCTGGGTCCGTGAGACGCCCCCATCGCCTCCCGACCCTCCCAGCGCCTCTGGGCGCTGGATACGCATCACCTGACCCGCCACTCGAAGGAGTGAACATCGGAGGCGAGTTGAGGGGCAAGTTCCGACACGCCCCGCAGCGGCCGTGCGGGGCGGGCCGGTTGGACGTCTGCGGCGGCCGATGGCAGGATTCGCCGCCACGCACGCCCGGAGCGCGGCATTCCCACCCAAACTCGGCTCCTGACCTGCACGGTCCCGGGAAAACAGCGACCGGGTCCGGTCTCCGGCGGTCCCCGTGGGGGCCTCGTGCAGACTGGAAGAATGCGTACTGAACTCGCCTCGGAGCCCGGCGACACGGACCGTCCCAACGAGGACTTCGCCAGTGTCGGGCTTCCGGCCTCCGGACAGGGCGGTTCACTGGTCGTGCTGGACGGCGTCACACCGCCGCCGGACGGGGCGGGCTGCCGGCACTCCGTCCCCTGGTTCACCGCGCGGCTGGGCGGGGCCCTCGCCGAACTGACCGTTTCACTCCCGGATGTCCCCCTGGCCGACCTGTTGTCCCGGGCCCTTGTGCGTACCGCTGCCGCGCACATCGAAACCTGTGACCTTTCTCACCCGCGCACTCCCCAGGCGACGGTGGTGCTGGCCCGCTGGTCACCGGAGTCCGTCGAGTACCTGGTGCTGTCCGACTCGGTCCTGCTCGTCGAGTCCCCCGACGGGGCGGTCACCCCGTTGCTGGACGACCGGCTGGCCCTGCTGCCCCGCTCGGCCCTGGCCACCGACGCGCTGGTGGACTCCACGGTGCGGAACAAGGAGGGCGGCTTCTTCACCGCGGCCGCCGATCCGTCGGTCGCGGCGCGCGCGGTCACCGGCACCCTTCCGCGCGCCGAGGTGCGCGCCCTGGCCGCGCTGACGGACGGGGCCGCGCGCTGGGTGGAGAGGTTCCGCGAGGGCGGCTGGACGGAGTGCCTCGCCCTCGTCCGCAAGGAGGGGCCGCAGGCGCTGGTGGATCGCGTACGGGCCCTGGAGCGCGCGGACACGGACCGGGTGCTGCTGGGCCGGAGCAAGACGCACGACGACGCGACGGTGGTGTACGTGGAGTTCTGACTCCCCGTACACCACCCCGCTCGCCCGGCGCCGTCACGCTCACCCGGCGCCGTCCCGTTCACCCGTGCGCGCCGGGCTCCCCGCACTCCGCCGGGCTCGATCGCTCCGGTACTCCGAACGGCGCCCCGCTTCCCCCGGACGGGGCTCCGTTCACCCCGAACGGCGCCCTGCGCCCCCCGAGCGGCGCCGAGTCACCCCGGACGGGGCTCCGTTCACCGGTCCGTCCCGCGGTTCAGCCGGTGCAGCAGCCGGGCGAGTTCCGCGACCTCGCCGGCGTCCCAGTCGGCGAGGCTGCGGGCGTAGCGCGCGCGGCGGGCCTCGCGGACCCTGCTCACCCGGTCCCGGCCCTCCGCGGTGAGGGCGACCAGCCAGGCGCGGCCGTCGGCGGGGTCCGGCTCGCGGGTGACGAGCCCGAGTTCCTCCAGGGCGTGCAGCTGACGCGACATCGTCGCCTTGCCGACGCCGATGTAGGCGGCGAGTTCGGTGGCCCGCTGCTCTCCGCACTCATCCAGACGGACGAGCAGACCGTACGCGGACGGTTCCAGGTCCGGATGGACCTCGCGGGACATCTCGCCCTGGCTGGCCCTGGCGCGGCGCAGCAGCACCGTCAACTCCCTTTCCAGAGCGAGGAATCCGGGCTGTTCCACATCGCTCGCCGGCGCCTCGGACGAGGTGTCCGCTGCGCCGCCGTTTCCGCCTTCGTGCACGTCAGTTCCTGCCTCGGTTTTCCCGGTCGTCCGTGTTCCCGCCGAGTGGCGACGCCGCTGCGGCTCCGCAAGTATTTCGCAGACGCGGCCCGGCGGCGGCTCTCCGAATCCCGTGGCCCCGGGGTTTCCCGGGGCCCGCGTCGCGGTCCGCGTGCGTCGCCTGCCTCGCTTCCTCTTCTCAAGGGTCCCGCACCACGTTCCTCGGAGACACGTCATGCCCGTGCACAGATCCGGCTTCACCCGTCTACGCGCGTTCACGACCGTCGCGGCGGTCCTGCTCGCGCTCCTCTCGCTCCCCCGTGCGACACCCTCGGCCACCGCGGCCACGGCGGCCGTCCCCGACGTTCCGCCGCGCGGCTCCGCCCACATGGGCATGGGCGTCCTCGCCCATGACGGCCGGGACGGCACGCCCACCGTCCGCAGCCTCTGGACGGAGGGCGTGGACGTCTCCAGCCACCAGGGCGACGTGCCCTGGTCGGCCCTCTGGGACAGCGGGGTCAGATGGGCCTACGCGAAGGCCACGGAGGGCACGTACTACCGGAACCCCTACCACCCGCAGCAGTACAACGGTTCGTACGACGTCGGCATGATCCGCGGCGCGTACCACTTCGCGACCCCCGACAGGACGAGCGGCGCCGCACAGGCCGACTACTTCGCCGACCACGGCGGCGCCTGGTCACGCGACGGCATGACGCTGCCGGGCGTGCTCGACATCGAGTGGAACCCCTACGGGGACGCCTGCTACGGCAAGTCGCAGAGCGCCATGGTGAGCTGGATCGGCGACTTCCTGGACCGGTACCGGGAGCGCACCGGCCGGTACGCCGTGATCTACACGGCGACCAGCTGGTGGAAGCAGTGCACCGGGAACCACACCGGGTTCGCCGCCGACCATCCCCTGTGGATCGCCCGGTACGCCTCCACCCCGGGCGAGCTGCCCGCGGGCTGGGACTTCTACACGATGTGGCAGTACACCTCGACCGGGCCGACGGTCGGGGACCACGACCTCTTCAACGGCACGATCGACCGGGTGCGGGCGCTGGCGCTCGGCTGACGCCGCCGCCCCGCGCTTGCCCCCGCCCCGCCCGGCGACGGACGGCCCGGGCCTCCCTCACGGGACCCGGGCCGTCGCCCTTCCGGTGGCGGGCGGCGAACGGCGGTCAAGCCGCCACCGGGACCTCCGGCGCCGCGCCGTTCGCCGCCGGCGCGAGCGCCAGCTCCAGGACCTGGCGGACGTCGGTGACGGCGTGGACGTCGAGCCCGTCCAGCACCTCGGCGGGGACGTCGTCCAGGTCGGGCTCGTTGCGCTTGGGGATGATCACGGTGGTGATCCCCGCCCGGTGCGCGGCGAGCAGCTTCTGCTTCACCCCGCCGATCGGCAGCACCCGCCCGGTCAGCGAGACCTCGCCGGTCATCGCCACATCCGTGCGGACCAGACGCCCGGAGAGCAGCGAGGCCAGTGCGGTGGTCATCGTGACACCGGCGCTGGGACCGTCCTTGGGCACCGCGCCCGCCGGGAAGTGGATGTGCGCGCCCCGTTCCTTCAGGTCGCCCACCGGGAGCTCCAGTTCGGCGCCGTGCGACCGCAGGAAGCTCAGCGCGATCTGCGCCGACTCCTTCATCACGTCGCCCAGCTGTCCGGTCAGGGTCAGTCCGGCGGCGCCCGTCTCCGGGTCGGCCAGGGACGCCTCCACGTAGAGGACGTCACCGCCGGCGCCGGTCACCGCCAGCCCGGTGGCGACCCCGGGGACGGCGGTACGGCGCTCGGCCGGGTCCTGGGCGGACTCGGGCACGTGGTGCGGCCGGCCGATCAGTCCTCGCAGGTCGTCTTCCGTGACGGTGAACGGCAGCTCCCGCTCGCCCAGTTCGTGCTGGGCCGCGATCTTGCGCAGCAGCCGCGCGACGGTCCGCTCCAGGGTGCGTACGCCCGCCTCGCGGGTGTACTCGCCGGCCAGCCTGCGCAGTGCGCCGTCGTCGAGGCCGACCTCGTCCGCGGCGAGCCCGGCCCGCTCCAGCTGACGCGGGAGCAGGTGGTCGCGGGCGATGACGACCTTCTCGTCCTCCGTGTAGCCGTCCAGGCGGACGATCTCCATCCGGTCCGCCAGCGCCTCCGGGATGGCCTCCAGGACGTTGGCGGTGGCAAGGAAGACGACGTCCGAGAGGTCCAGCTCGACCTCCAGGTAGTGGTCCCGGAAGGTGTGGTTCTGCGCCGGGTCCAGCACTTCGAGGAGGGCGGCGGACGGGTCGCCCCGGAAGTCCGAGCCCACCTTGTCGATCTCGTCGAGCAGCACCACCGGGTTCATCGACCCGGCCTCCTTGACGGCCCGTACGATCCGGCCGGGCAGCGCGCCGACGTACGTGCGCCGGTGGCCGCGGATCTCGGCCTCGTCGCGGACACCGCCGAGGGCGACCCGGACGAACTTCCGGCCCATCGCGTGGGCGACGGATTCGCCGAGGCTCGTCTTGCCGACGCCGGGCGGCCCCACCAGGGCGAGCACGGCGCCGCCGCGGCGGCCCCCGACCACGCCGAGTCCGCGCTCGGCGCGCCGCTTGCGCACCGCCAGGTACTCGGTGATGCGTTCCTTCACGTCCTCCAGGCCCGCGTGCTCGGCGTCGAGCACGGCCCGGGCTCCCTGGATGTCGTATTCGTCCTCGGTGCGTTCGTTCCACGGCATCTCAAGGACCGTGTCGAGCCAGGTGCGGATCCACGATCCCTCGGGCGACTGGTCGGAGGAGCGCTCCAGCTTGTCGACCTCCTTGAGGGCGGCCTCGCGCACCTTCTCCGGCAGGTCGGCGGCCTCGACGCGGGCCCGGTAGTCGTCGGACTCCTCGACGGAGTCCTTGCCGTCCTCCCCGTTCAGCTCGCGCAGTTCCTTGCGCACGGCCTCCAGCTGGCGCCGCAGCAGGAACTCGCGCTGCTGCTTGTCGACGCCGTCCTGGACGTCCTTGGCGATGGACTCGGCGACCTCCTGCTCGGCGAGGTGGTCGCGGAGCTGCCGGGTGGCGAGCTTCAGCCGGGCCACCGGGTCGGCGGTCTCCAGCAGCTCCACCTTCTGTTCGGTGGTCAGGAAGGGCGAGTAACCGGAGTTGTCGGCGAGGGCGGCGACGTCGTCGATGGCCTGGACCCGGTCGACGACCTGCCAGGCACCGCGCTTGCGCAGCCAGGCGGTGGCGAGCGCCTTGTACTCCGTGACCAGTTCGCCGACCTGTCCGGGCAGGGGCTCCGGCACGGTCTCCTCGATCCGGGTGCCCTCCACCCACAGCGCCGCGCCCGGCCCGGTGGTCCCGGCGCCGATCCGCACGCGGCCGCGGCCCCGGATCAGGGCGCCCGGGTCGCCGTCGGCCAGCCTGCCGACCTGCTCGACCGTGCCCAGGACGCCGGTACCGGCGTAGGTCCCGTCGATGCGCGGCACCAGCAGGACCCTGGGCTTGCCCGGTGCGGAGGCGGCGGCGGCCTGGGCGGCCTCCACCGCGGCGCGCACCTCGGAGTCGCTCAGGTCCAGCGGAACCACCATCCCGGGCAGCACGACCTCGTCGTCGAGCGGCAGCACGGGCAGGGCGAGCGGTGTGGACTCAGCAGCCATGATCTCCCCTTCGGCAGTCAAGTTGAGCTATGCCGACTCAATGCTGGTGAGTCACCGAATGTTCCCAAAGCTGCGTTCGCTCTCAGCGATCACCCGTGAGAACGAGGGAGGGAACCCCTGCACGACACGACCCGCACGGCCCGCCGAACGGGAAGTGCTGCCAGGATGAACGCATGACCACCCCGTACGACATTCCCGAAGTCCTGGACCGCCGCGAGGGCCCGTACGGGGAGGTGGCGCTCCGCCGGCACGGAAGCCTGCTGCAGATCATCGCGAACGGCTGCTTCCTGATGGACACCTCCGACGGCCGCTCGGAGCGGCTGCTGATCGACGCCGCCCTGGCCGCCCTCGACGCCGCCGACACCCGCGCGGGACACGGCCCGCGGCCGGGCCCGCACGCCCTCATCGGCGGGCTCGGCGTCGGCTTCTCGCTCGCCCACGCCGCCACCCAGCCCCGCTGGGGGCGCATCACCGTGGTGGAGCGCGAACCCGCCGTCGTCGACTGGCACCGCGGGGGCCCTTCGGCCCCGTTCGCCGCGATCTCCGCCACCGCCCTCGCCGACCCCCGCACGGCGATCGTCGAGACCGACCTGGTGGCATACGTCAATGAGACGTCCGCCACATTCGACGTGCTCTGCCTCGACATCGACAACGGGCCCGACTGGACCGTCACCGAGGGCAACGAGGGGCTCTACTCCCCCACCGGACTCCTGTCCTGTGCAAGGGTGTTGAACCCCGGCGGGGTGCTCGCGGTGTGGTCGGCCAAGCCCTCTCCGGTTTTCGAAGAAACCTTGCGCAATGCCGGGTTCCAGCAGGTGCGTACCGAAGAGGTCCCGGTTGCCCGAGGCGTTCCGGACGTCGTGCACCTCGGCGTCCGCCCTGGATAGCAAAGGCGCGGTGACTCCCCGTACGCTGCTGCCTTGGCGCTGATCATTCAAGCGTCAGTCGCAGTCATGCGCAGAGACGGATCACCCCACGGATTCCGGAAAGCACACTTCAGGGGCGGGCGATGGAGCAGACACACACCTCCCACAACGGCACGGCGGCGACCACCCCGGGCGCACAACGCCGGGTTCTGGTAGTGGAGGACGACGCGACGATCGTGGACGCCATCGCGACCCGCCTCCGCGCCGAGGGCTTCCTGGTGCAGACGGCGGGCGACGGTCCGTCCGCCGTCGACACCGCGGAGGCGTGGCAGCCCGACCTGCTGATCCTCGACGTCATGCTGCCGGGCTTCGACGGCCTGGAGGTCTGCCGGCGCGTACAGGCCCAGCGGCCGGTGCCGGTCATGATGCTGACCGCGCGCGACGACGAGACAGACATGCTGGTCGGGCTGGGCGTCGGCGCCGACGACTACATGACCAAGCCGTTCTCCATGCGGGAACTGGCGGCCCGGGTGCACGTACTGCTGCGCCGCATGGAGCGGGCGGCCCTGGCCGCCACCACTCCGCGCAGCGGCATCCTGCGCCTGGGCGAGCTGGAGATCGACCACGCGCAGCGCAGGGTGCGGGTGCGCAGTGAGGACGTCCACCTGACGCCCACCGAGTTCGACCTGCTGGTGTGCCTGGCGAACACGCCCCGCGCGGTGCTCTCCCGGGAGCAGCTGCTGGCCGAGGTCTGGGACTGGGCGGACGCCTCCGGCACCCGTACCGTCGACAGCCACATCAAGGCGCTGCGCCGGAAGATCGGCGCCGAGCGCATCCGTACCGTGCACGGTGTGGGCTACGCCCTGGAGACGCCGACGCCGTGAGCGACGGGCCGGCCGCACGGAGAGGCCCCGGGGACCGCGGTCCCCGGGGCGGTGTCCGCCCGTTCTCGATCAAGACCAAGCTGGGCGCGCTGGTCGTCATCTCGGTGCTGATCACCACCGGTCTCTCGGTGGTCGCGGTGCACACCAAGACCGAACTGCGCTTCATCACGGTCTTCTCGATGATCGCCACGCTGCTCATCACACAGTTCGTGGCGCACTCGCTCACCGCGCCGCTGGACGACATGAACGCCGTGGCCCGGTCCATCTCGCACGGCGACTACACCCGCCGGGTGCGGGAGAACCGCCGGGACGAGCTGGGCGACCTGGCCCAGACCATCAACGTCATGGCCGACGAGCTGGAGGCCCAGGACCATCAGCGCAAGGAGCTGGTGGCCAACGTCTCGCACGAGCTGCGCACCCCGATCGCGGGGCTGCGCGCGGTGCTGGAGAACATCGTCGACGGTGTCACCGAGGCCGACCCCGAGACGATGCGCACGGCGCTGAAGCAGACCGAACGGCTCGGCCGGCTGGTGGAGACGCTGCTCGACCTGTCCCGCCTGGACAACGGCGTCGTCCCGCTGAAGCGGCAGCGCTTCGAGGTGTGGCCGTACCTGTCCGGCGTGCTCAAGGAGGCCAACATGGTCGCCTCCGCACGCGCGGGCATGGCCACCGGCTCCGGCAGCCACACCCGTACGGACGTCTATCTGCGCCTCGACGTCTCGCCGCCGGAGCTCACCGCTCACGTCGACCCGGAGCGCATCCACCAGGTGGTCGCCAACCTCATCGACAACGCGGTCAAGCACAGCCCGCCGCACGGCCATGTGACGGTCAGGGCGCGGCCCGGAACGGAACCGGATTCACTGCGGCTGGAAATCCTGGACGAGGGGCCCGGTATTCCGCGGACCGAATGGCACCGCGTCTTCGAGCGCTTCAACCGCGGCGGCGTCAATCTGCCGCACGGCCCGGGCAGCGACGGCGGCACCGGTCTCGGTCTGGCGATCGCCCGCTGGGCCGTCGATCTCCACGGCGGACGGATCGGGGTGGCCGAATCCGAGCGTGGCTGCCGGATCCTTATCACTCTTCCGGGAACCTCCCCCGCGTCAGGTTGACGTAGGGTTCGAAGTCGAGCCGCACGATCCGTCCGCGTTCGCCCTGGCGGACACGTGTGATCAGGCAGGGACCCGGGTCGCGAGTGCGCCGGGCCGTGGCCGACCCGTGCCCGAGGCACGAACGAAGCGGCCCGGAGAAGCGGAACCAGGCTTGTTTCCCGCCATTTCCCCCGCCGAAACACCCTCCGAGATGTGACTTACACGACGTTGAACGGGCCCGACCTGACCTTCCCGCTCTTGGAGGCGTAGCCTTAATTTCCGCTGTCCATCATCTTGTGAAGCGGAAGAGGGCGGTTGACGCCGTGTCGCCACAGTCCCCCAGTAACTCGAGCATCTCGACCGACACCGACCAAGCGGGCAAGAACCCCGCTGCGGCCTTCGGTGCCAACGAATGGCTCGTCGACGAGATCTACCAGCAGTACCTCCAGGACCCGAACTCGGTCGACCGGGCCTGGTGGGACTTCTTCGCCGACTACAAGCCGGGGGCACCCCAAGCCTCCGCGCCGGTGAGCAACACGTCGACGGGGACCGCGGGCACGACGACGGCTCCGCCGGCCACCCCGGCCCAGCCCGCCGCCACGCCCGCGCAGCCCGCAGCCCCGCAGCCCGCCGCCGCGGCGCCGGCCGCCAAGGCCCCGGCGCAGGTGCCCGCTCCGGCGAAGGCCGCCCCGGCCCCCGCTCAGGCCGCCCCCGCCCAGCCCGCCGCCGCGAAGGCCCCGGCCGCCAAGGCGCAGCCCGCCGACGAGGCCAAGCAGGGCCCCGAGCGGGTGACGCTGCGCGGCCCGTCCGCGGCCGTCGCGAAGAACATGGACGCCTCGCTCGAGGTGCCCACGGCCACGTCCGTGCGCGCGCTCCCGGTGAAGCTCCTGTTCGACAACCGCATCGTCATCAACAACCACCTCAAGCGTGCCCGCGGCGGGAAGATCTCCTTCACCCACCTCATCGGCTACGCGATGGTCCAGGCCATCAAGGCGATGCCGTCGATGAACTGGCACTACGCGAAGGTGGACGGCAAGCCCACCCTGGTGAAGCCGGAGCACGTCAAGTTCGGCCTCGCCATCGACCTGGTCAAGCCGAACGGCGACCGCCAGCTGGTCGTCGCGGGCATCGAGAAGGCCGAGACGCTGAACTTCTTCGAGTTCTGGCAGGCCTACGAGGACATCGTCCGTCGCGCCCGCGACAACAAGCTGACGATGAACGACTTCACCGGCGTCACCGTCTCGCTGACCAACCCCGGCGGCCTGGGCACCGTCCACTCCGTGCCCCGCCTGATGCAGAACCAGTCGGTGATCCTGGGCGTCGGCTCCATGGACTACCCGGCGGAGTTCCAGGGCACCAGCCAGGACACCCTCAACAAGCTCGGCATCTCGAAGGTCATGACGCTCACGTCGACCTACGACCACCGGGTGATCCAGGGCGCCGCCTCCGGCGAGTTCCTGCGCGCGATCGCGAACCTCCTGCTCGGCGAGAAGAACTTCTACGACGAGATCTTCGAGGCGCTGCGCATCCCCTACGAGCCGGTCCGCTGGCTCAAGGACATCGACGCCTCCCACGACGACGACGTCACGAAGGCCGCCCGCGTCTTCGAGCTGATCCACTCCTACCGGGTCCGCGGCCACGTCATGGCCGACACCGACCCGCTGGAGTACCGCCAGCGCAAGCACCCCGACCTGGACATCACCGAGCACGGGCTCACCCTGTGGGACCTGGAGCGCGAGTTCGCGGTCGGCGGTTTCGCGGGCAAGACCCTGATGAAGCTGCGCGACATCCTGGGCGTGCTGCGCGACTCCTACTGCCGCACCACCGGCATCGAGTTCATGCACATCCAGGACCCGAAGCAGCGCAAGTGGATCCAGGACCGCGTGGAGCGCACGCACTCCAACCTGGAGCGCGAGGAGCAGCTGCGCATCCTGCGCCGGCTGAACGCCGCGGAGGCGTTCGAAACCTTCCTGCAGACCAAGTACGTCGGCCAGAAGCGCTTCTCCCTGGAGGGCGGCGAGTCCGTCATCCCGCTGCTGGACGCCGTGCTGGACTCGGCCGCCGAGTCCCGCCTCGACGAGGTCGTCATCGGCATGGCCCACCGCGGCCGGCTGAACGTGCTGGCCAACGTCGTGGGCAAGTCGTACGCGCAGATCTTCCGCGAGTTCGAGGGCAACCTCGACCCGAAGTCGATGCACGGCTCCGGCGACGTGAAGTACCACCTGGGCGCCGAGGGCACCTTCACCGGTCTCGACGGCGAGCAGATCAGGGTCTCCCTGGTCGCCAACCCGTCCCACCTGGAGGCGGTGGACCCGGTCCTGGAGGGCGTCGTGCGCGCCAAGCAGGACATCATCGGCAAGGGCGGCACGGACTTCACCGTCCTGCCGGTGGTGATCCACGGCGACGCGGCCTTCGCGGGCCAGGGCGTGGTGGCCGAGACCCTGAACATGTCGCAGCTGCGCGGCTACCGCACCGGCGGCACGGTCCACGTCGTCATCAACAACCAGGTCGGCTTCACCGCCGCCCCCGAGTCCTCGCGCTCCTCGATGTACGCGACGGACGTGGCCCGCATGATCGAGGCCCCGATCTTCCACGTGAACGGCGACGACCCGGAGGCCGTGGTCCGCGTCGCGCGGCTGGCCTTCGAGTTCCGCCAGGCGTTCAACAAGGACGTGGTGATCGACCTCATCTGCTACCGCCGCCGCGGTCACAACGAGTCGGACAACCCGGCCTTCACCCAGCCGCTGATGTACGACCTGATCGACAAGAAGCGCTCGGTGCGCAAGCTGTACACCGAGTCCCTCATCGGTCGCGGCGACATCACCCTGGAAGAGGCCGAGCAGGCGCTGCAGGACTACCAGGGCCAGCTGGAGAAGGTCTTCACCGAGGTCCGCGAGGCGGCGTCCCAGCCGTCGGCCGTCGAGCCCTCGGAGCCGCAGGCCCAGTTCCCGGTGGCGGTGAACACGGCGGTCAGCTCCGAGGTCGTCAAGCGGATCGCCGAGTCGCAGGTCAACATCCCCGACCACGTCACCATCCACCCGCGTCTGCTGCCGCAGCTGCAGCGCCGGGCGGCGATGGTCGAGGACGGCACGATCGACTGGGGCATGGGCGAGACCCTCGCGGTCGGCTCGCTGCTCCTGGAGGGCGTCCCGGTCCGGCTCTCCGGCCAGGACTCGCAGCGCGGCACCTTCGGCCAGCGCCACGCGGTCGTCATCGACCGCGAGACGGGTGCCGAGTTCACGCCGCTGCTGTACCTGTCCGAGGACCAGGCCCGGTACAACGTCTACAACTCCCTGCTCTCCGAGTACGCGGTGATGGGCTTCGAGTACGGCTACTCGCTGGCCCGCCCGGACGCACTCGTGATGTGGGAGGCGCAGTTCGGCGACTTCGCCAACGGCGCGCAGACGGTCGTGGACGAGTTCATCTCGTCGGCCGAGCAGAAGTGGAACCAGACCTCCGGTGTGACCCTCCTCCTGCCGCACGGCTACGAGGGCCAGGGCCCGGACCACTCCTCGGGCCGCCCGGAGCGGTTCCTGCAGCTCTGCGCGCAGAACAACATGACGGTCGCGATGCCGACCCTGCCGTCGAACTACTTCCACCTCCTGCGGTGGCAGGTGCACAACCCGCACCACAAGCCGCTGGTCGTCTTCACCCCGAAGTCGATGCTGCGCCTGAAGGCGGCGGCCTCGAAGGCGGAGGAGTTCACCACGGGCCAGTTCCGCCCGGTCATCGGCGACGAGTCGGTCGACCCGGCCGCGGTCCGGAAGGTCGTCTTCACCGCCGGCAAGGTCTACTACGACCTGGACGCCGAGCGGCAGAAGCGCGGCATCACGGACACCGCGATCATCCGCCTCGAGCGCCTGTACCCGCTGCCGGGCGCCGAGCTCCAGGCGGAGATCAAGAAGTACCCGAACGCCGAGAAGTACCTGTGGGCCCAGGAGGAGCCGGCGAACCAGGGTGCCTGGCCGTTCATCGCGCTCAACCTGATCGACCACCTCGACCTGGCCGTCGGCGCCGACGTCCCGCACGACGAGCGCCTGCGCCGCATCTCGCGTCCGCACGGCTCGTCCCCGGCCGTCGGTTCCGCGAAGCGGCACCAGGCCGAGCAGGAGCAGCTGGTGCGTGAGGTGTTCGACGCCTGACCGACGCCGTCACGGGTCGTTCCCGGCCGGGCCGCACCCCCTCCCAGGGGGTGCGGCCCGGCCCGTTTGCGCCCCATATCCTTGTCCTCATGTACTTCACGGACCGTGGCATCGAGGAACTGGAGAAGCGGCGCGGCGAGGAGGAGGTCACCTTCGAGTGGCTCGCCGAGCAGTTGCGGACGTTCGTCGACCTCAACCCCGACTTCGAGGTGCCGGTGGAGCGCCTTGCGACATGGCTGGCCCGGCTGGACGACGAGGACGACGAATAGGGCGAGCAGGACGAGCAGGACGAGCAGCGGGCGTTCCGGCCGCGCGGGCTCCTCGGACGTTTCACCCCTTCTGTATAAGGACTGATCACCAGAACGAGTGTCTTGACTTTCCCCGACCGCGATATATCGTGAATTACGTGAGACGCGATATGGCGCGTCGGGGTTCTTGCGTGCCGGATGCCCGCTACCGGTACTGCTCCCGGTGGGTCGTCCCGTCGCCTCGCCGTCCGGCAGTCAGGCAGTCCGGCCCAGGAGGTTCCACCATGCCCGCAAGGTCCGAAAGGTCCGTCTCGGAGCCCACGAAGCTCACGTTCGACGAACCGGTGAGCGAGCTCCGCATACGCATCGTCAACGGAACGGTGAACGTGGTGGGCACGGACGAAGGTTCCGCCCGCCTGGAGGTCTCCGAGATCGAGGGGCCGCCCCTGGTGGTCACCCGGCAGGGCGGCACCCTCACGGTGGCCTACGAGGACCTGCCCTGGAAGGACTTCCTCAAGTGGCTGGACCGCAGGGGCCGGCACCGCAGCGCGGTGGTCTCGCTAGCGGTTCCGGCGCAGGCGCGGGTCGAGGTGGGGGTGGTCGGCGCCGGGGCCGTGCTCTCCGGGGTCAAAGGGCCGGCGGTGGTGCGGGGGGTCACCGGTGACACGACGCTGGTCGCCCTCTCCGGCCCGGTCCGCGCGGACACGGTCTCCGGGAACGTCGAGGCCCAGTCCGTCACCGGTGACCTGCGGTTCAACTCGGTCTCCGGCGACCTCACCGTGGTCGACGGGTCCGGGTCCACGGTGCGGGCGGACTCGGTCAGCGGCTCCATGATCGTGGACCTCGCTCCCGACGGCCCCACCGACATCCGGCTGACCAGCGTCTCCGGCGAGATCGCGATCCGGCTGCCCGATCCGGCGGACGCGGAGGTCGAGGCCAACACGGCGAGCGGCTCCGTTTCCAACGCCTTCGACGGCCTGCGGGTGCACGGCCAGTGGGGCGCCCACAAGATCACCGGTCGGCTGGGCGAGGGCAACGGGAAGCTGCGGGCCACCACCGTCTCCGGTTCCATCGCCCTGCTGCGCCGCCCGCCCCAGGAGGAGAGCGAGCCGTGGGACGCGCCGGCCGACACCACGGCCGACGCGACGGCCGAGACCACGGCCGGCGGAACGACTGACGGCACGACCGACAAGAAGGTGCTCTGACATGGCTCCCGTCTTCGCTCACGGACGCCTCCGTCTCTACCTGCTGAAGCTGCTGGACGAGGCCCCGCGCCACGGCTACGAGGTGATCCGCCTTCTCGAGGAGCGCTTCCAGGGGCTGTACGCACCGTCGGCGGGCACGGTCTACCCGCGCCTGGCCAAGCTGGAGGCGGAGGGCCTGGTCACCCACGCCACCGAGGGCGGCCGCAAGGTGTACTCCATCACGGACGCCGGCCGCGCCGAACTGGCCGACCGCAGTGGTGAGCTGGCCGATCTGGAGCTGGAGATCCGGGAGTCGGTCGCCGAACTCGCCGCCGAGATCCAGGCCGACGTCCGCGGCGCGGCCGGCGATCTGCGCCGCGAGATGCGGGCCGCCGCCGGCCAGGCCCGCCAGGGGCGGGACACGGGGACGGAGGCCGGGCCCGACTCCGGCTCCGGCGACTTCACGGGCCCCGGCGAGAAGGACGCCTGGCAGGCCGCCAAGGAGGAGATGCGGCGCGCCAAGCAGGAGTGGAAGGAGCAGGCCCGGCGCGCCAAGGACGAGAGCCGCCGCGCCCGGGACGAGGCCCAGCGCGCCCGCCGTCAGGCCAAGGAGGCCCAGGACCGGGCCGCAGCCCAGGCCCAGGAGGAGGTGCAGCGCATCGCCCGGCGGGTGCAGGAGCAGATGCAGGACCACTTCTCACGCGGCGACTGGCCGACCGGTCTGCGCGAAGGGCTGGGTGAACTGGTCAAGGAGGTGGGCGAGTTCGGCAAGGACTTCGGCTTCGGCCGCACCGGTGCGGAGAGCGGTGCCCCGGCGTCCGGACCGTCGTACTCCCGGACCCCGGAGGACTTCCCGGCCGACTACATCCCGGCCTGGGCGCACGAGGACGCCACGGACTCCACCGGCGACCCCGCGCGGGACCTGGACCGTCTGCTGGACCGGTTCCGGGACGGCATCCGCGACGCGACCCGCGACCACGGCATCACCCCGGACCAGCTCCGCGACGCCCGTCGCCACCTGTCCACGGCGGCAGCCCAGATCGGAGCCCTCCTGCACGCCCCGAAGCCCTGAGCCCGACAGCGGACCGGGCCCCGGCTCCTGCGGCCGGGGCCCGGGGGGTACGGCCGAGGGGCCCCACCGTGCCGTCGGACGGACCACGCCCTCCTCAGGCACACGCCTCCCCCGGGCCGTCGAGCACTCCGGTCAGCGACTCGTGGGTCACCCCGTGGTCGGCGAGCACCTCGGCCGGGACGCCGGGGCGGATGGTCAGGGCGAGAAGGATGTGCTCGTCCCCGATGTGCCGCTCGCGCCGGGCGAGGGCGACGCGCAGGGCCTTCTCCAGCACCTCCTTGGCGCCCTTGCCGAAGCCGGGGCGCCCCGACCACCAGTCCCTGTCCTTCCGGTCACCGGACATCGCCCCGACCCCGTGGGTTTCCTCCACCCGGGCGACGATCTCTCGGACGTCGATCCCCAGCTCCGCGAGGGCGTCGGCCTCGGCCCGTGACAGACCGGCACGGCACCGCGCCTCCTCCAGGGCCCGCCGCACCGACTCCGTGCGCTCGTCGATCCCGAGCGCCGCCAGCGCGAAGGAGGCACGGCTGCCCTCGCGGTCCAGCAGGGCGAGCAACAGGTGCTCGGCGTCGACGGTCCGCGCCTGCGTCCCTTCGGCGCGCTCGACCGCCCCTTTCACCACCGCGCGGGCGTCCTTCGTGAACCGCTCGAACATCACTGCCTCCCGTACTTCTTGTGCACGGCCTGCCTGCTGACTCCGAGCTCGGCAGCGATCTCCTGCCACGACCAGCCCTGATGGCGCGCGCTGCGCACCTGTACGGCCTCCAACTGCTCCAGCAGCCTGCGCAGCGCGGCGACGGCCCGCAGGCCCACCCGCGGATCGCGGTCACCCGCCCGCTCGGCGAGGTCGGTTGCCTCAGTCATGACGTCAACTTACATTGACACCCGGGAATCCGTCAACCCCTGTTGACGCGCCGGCGGCCGGCCCGGAATCCGGACCGGCCGCGAAGACGAACCGCGCACCCTGAGAGCCGCACACCTACGGAGCCGTGAGCACGATCTTCCCGAACTGCCCGCCCGCCTCCATCCGCTCGAAGCCTTCCCGCGCCCGGTCCATGGGCAGCACCTCGTCGATGACGGGCCGCACCCCGGTGGCGGCGCAGAAGGAGAGCAGGTCCTCCAGTTCGTCCTTGGTGCCCATCGTCGACCCGACGATCCTGAGTTCCAGGAAGAAGACCCGGGTCAGCTCGGCGTGCGACGGCCGGTCCCCACTGGTGGCGCCGGAGATCACCAGCGTGCCGCCGGGCCGCAGCGACTTCACCGAGTGGGACCAGGTCGCGGCGCCCACCGTCTCGATGACCGCGTCGACCCGCTGCGGCAGCCGGGCGCCGGGCTCCAGCGCCTCCACCGCCCCCAGTTCCACGGCCCGCTTCCGCTTGGCCTCGTCCCGGCTGGTGGCGAAGACCCGCAGTCCCGCGGCCTTCCCCAGCACGATCGCGGCGGTGGCGACGCCCCCGCCGGCCCCCTGCACCAGGACGGAGTCACCGGGTCGCACCCCGGCGTTGGTGAACAGCATCCGGTAGGCGGTCAGCCAGGCCGTGGGCAGGCAGGCCGCCTCCTCGAAGGACAGTTCCCTCGGCTTGGGCAGGATGTTCCAGGTGGGCACGGCGACCTGCTCGGCGAACGTGCCGGGGTGGCGCTCCGTCAGGATCGACCGGGGCTCGTCCGGTCCCACCCCGTGGCCGGTCTGTCCGATCACGGAGTGCAGGACGACCTCGTTGCCGTCCTCGTCGATCCCGGCGGCGTCGCAGCCGAGGATCATGGGCAGCTTGTCCTCCCCGAGGCCCACGCCCCGCAGGGACCACAGGTCATGATGGTTGAGGGAGGCGGCCTTCACGGTCACGGTGCTCCAGCCGGGCCGGGCCTCGGGAGCAGGACGCTCTCCCAGCTCCAGACCGGAAAGCGGCTGGTCACGGTCGATTCGGGCGGCGTAGACAGCGAACATGGCCCTGACGATAGGCCGCCCGTCCCTCCGACGGAACAACGCGGCGCTGTGAGACACGCCTTCTTGCCCTCACGCCGCACCGCACCCCGGATCCCGGCCCGCATCCCGGTGCACGGCCCGCGCCGTGCGTCCGGCCACCGTGGAAAAGCAGTCGGCCCCGCCCACCCGGGGACGGGGCCGACCCTGCTCCGCACGTCTCAGCGGCGGGCGACGCCCTCCGCACGGGCGGCCGCGGCCACCGCCGCGGTCACCGCCGGAGCGACCCGCTCGTCGAACGGGGACGGAATGACGTAGTCGGCGGAGAGGTCGTCCCCCACCACCGACGCCAGCGCCTCGGCCGCCGCCAGCTTCATCCCCTCGGTGATCCGCGAGGCACGCACCTGCAGCGCGCCCGCGAAGATCCCCGGGAACGCCAGCACGTTGTTGATCTGGTTCGGGAAGTCCGACCGCCCGGTGGCCACCACCGCCGCGTACTTGTGCGCGATCTCCGGGCGCACCTCGGGCTCGGGGTTGGCCATGGCGAAGACGAAGGCGCCCTTCGCCATCGACGCCACCGCCGACTCCGGCACCGTGCCGCCGGAGACGCCGATGAAGACGTCGGCCCCGTCCAGCGCGGTCTCCAGCGAACCGGAGATGCCGGTCTTGTTGGTGAACGCCGCCACTTCCTGCTTGATCGGCGTGAGGTCGTCGCGCTCGCGCGAGAGGACGCCCTTGCGGTCGGCCACCGCGACGTCGCCGATCCCGGCCTCGACCAGCATCTTGGCGATCGCGACACCGGCCGCACCGGCGCCCGAGATCACGGCCCGCAGATCGCCCAGCGCCCGCCCGCTCAGCCGCGCCGCGTTGCGCAGCGCCGCCAGCGACACCACCGCCGTGCCGTGCTGGTCGTCGTGGAAGACCGGGATGTCCAGCTGCTCCTGCAGCCGCCGCTCGATCTCGAAGCACCGGGGCGCCGAGATGTCCTCCAGGTTCACCCCGCCGAAGGACGGAGCGAGCCGGACCACGGTCTCGACGATCTCGTCCACGTCGGTGGTGTTCAGCGCGAGCGGAACCGCGTCCACGCCGCCGAACTGCTTGAAGAGGATCGCCTTGCCCTCCATCACGGGGAGGGAGGCCTCGGGGCCGATGTCACCGAGTCCCAGCACGGCCGTACCGTCGGTGACGACGGCGACGACCGAGGACTTCCAGGTGTAGTCGTGGACGAGTTCCGGCTGCTCGGCGATCGCGCTGCACACCTTCGCGACGCCGGGCGTGTACGCCAGGGACAGATCGTCCCTGTCACGGAGCGGCACGGTGGCCTGCACAGCCATCTTGCCGCCGCGGTGCAGCGCGAATGCCGGGTCGAAGGACTCCAGGGGCTCGGCCCCGCCGTCCTGTTCCGTATGACCCTTCTGGCTTTCGCTGTCGCTGCGAGGATTGACAATCTCCGCTGCCACTTGGTTGACCCCTTAATTGTTCTTGGTCTGAGGGTTGCCGCTCCGGGTGAGGAGCGGGCGGGACCGCGCAGGGCCCGGTGGGTTGATGCGTCGGGCACAGACGCGACGGGCGCGCCGCACACGCGCCCTGGATCCCCGGATGAGGGGTGTAAAGCACCTTCTTACCGGACGGACGCCTTCGGCGACGAGTCCATAACGCAAAGGTCACATGCGGGCGCCGGGGCCCATCGTCCGATTTCAGGACAATCCTCCGGCAGATGGTTGACAAGCGCTCGAGACATGGCAAACACCATGCCCGGGCAACCAATACCACGCCATGATCCGAAGATCTTCCGGTCAGAACGGAGCATTCCCGCAGACCGTCCGGCCATGATGGAACGAATCAGTGCGGTTCGAGCGCCACCCGTTATCCGATTTTGACATGGCAAGCCCACTGGATAGCGCAGTCCGAATGGCAAGATGCGGTAATCACACGAGGTCGCGACACTCGAGGACGTGTGCTCGCGTCGACCCGCGGCACTGCCGGCCCCATCGGCAGTGGCCGAACCCATCGGCATTCCACTCATCCGCCGGAGGAACCACCATGGCCGCACGCACCACCCGTCGTACCCCCGCCGCCAAGTCCCGACTGGCAGCGGTCGGCGCGATCGCGGTCGCAGGCACCCTGCTCATCACCGGCTGCGGTGACCAGACCCAGGACAACGGCGCGAAAAGCAGCGACACAGCGGCCGGCAGCACCGCCCCGCTGGCCGACAAGCTGCCCCAGTCGATCCGCGACAAGGGCGTCATCAAGGTCGGTTCGGACATCGCGTACGCCCCGGTCGAGTTCAAGGACGACTCCGGCAAGGTGGTCGGCATCGACCCCGACCTCGCGGCCGCCATGGGCAAGCAGCTCGGCGTGACGTTCGAGTTCGACAACGGCACCTTCGACACCCTGATCACGGGTCTGCGCTCCAAGCGGTACGACATCGCCATGTCCGCGATGACCGACACCAAGGACCGCCAGGAGGGCATCGACGCCGAGACCGGCAAGAAGGTCGGTGAGGGCGTCGACTTCGTGGACTACTTCACGGCCGGCGTGTCGATCTACACCAAGAAGGGTGACGACCAGGGCATCAAGACCTGGTCCGACCTGTGCGGCAAGAAGGTCGTGCTGCAGCGCGGCACGGTCTCCGAGGACCTCGCCAAGGCCGAGAACGAGAAGTGCCCGGCCGGCAAGAAGATCGCCATCGAGGCCTTCGACAACGACCAGCAGGCCCAGACCCGGCTGCGCTCGGGCGGCGCCAACGCCGGTTCCTCCGACTTCCCGGTCGCCGCGTACGCCGTGAAGACCTCCGGCGGCGGCAAGGACTTCGAGCTGGTCGGCGAGCAGGTCGAGGCCGCCCCGTACGGCATCGCGGTCGCCAAGAGCAACACCGAGCTGCGGGACGCGCTCAAGGCCGCCCTGGATGCGCTGATCGAGAACGGCGAGTACAAGAAGATCATGGACAAGTGGGGCGTCGCGGAGGGCTCCGTCGACGAGGCCACCATCAACGGCGGCAAGTGACCGCGGGCTCGCGGCGCTGAAAGGCAACATCCGTGACTGTTGACATCGACAAGACGACGGGGCCGGGCGGCACACCACCGGCCGGCCCGGAGGCCATCAAGGCCATCCCCGTCAGGCACTACGGACGGTACGTCTCCGCCGTCGTCGCGCTCGCCCTGCTGGGCGGGATCGTGTACGCGTTCTCCCAGGGTAAGATCGACTGGGCCACGATCCCGGACTACTTCTTCGACGACCGCATCCTCAGCGGTGTCGGCAAGACCCTGCTGCTCACCGTGCTGGCCATGACGATCGGCGTCGTCGGCGGCATCCTGCTGGCCGTGATGCGCCTGTCGAAGAACCCGGTGACCTCGTCGATCGCGTGGTTCTACATCTGGTTCTTCCGCGGCACCCCGGTCCTGGTACAGCTGATCGTCTGGTTCAACCTGGGCCTGGTCTTCGAATACATCAACCTCGGGCCGTTCTACAAGGACGAGTGGTCGGACTTCATGACCCCGTTCCTGACGGCGCTGCTCGGTCTCGGCCTCAACGAGGCCGCGTACATGGCGGAGATCTGCCGGGCCGGTCTGCTCTCGGTCGACGAGGGTCAGACGGAGGCCTCGCACGCGCTGGGCATGAGCCACACGAAGACGCTGCGCCGGATCGTCGTCCCGCAGGCGATGCGCGTGATCGTGCCGCCGACGGGCAACGAGGTCATCAACATGCTGAAGACGACCTCGCTGGTGTCGGTCGTCCAGTACCCCGAGCTGCTCCGCGCCGCCCAGGACATCGGCCAGACCTCCGGCGCCCCGGCCGAGATGCTGTTCCTGGCCGCGGCCTGGTACCTGCTGCTGACCTCGGTCTTCAGCGTCGGCCAGTACTACCTGGAGCGTCACTACGCCCGCGGCTCCACCCGTACGCTGCCCGCGACGCCGTGGCAGAAGGTGAAGGCCAACATGCTGGCCCTCGGCCGCCCGAAGGGAGGCGCGGCATGACCGACAAGCCGAGCAAGGCCGGCAGGCCGAGCGGGACGGACGCATCGGTGAGGGATTCCTCCGTTCCCATGGTCAAGGCCGAGGGGGTCCACAAGTCCTTCGGCCCCGTGGAGGTCCTCAAGGGCATCGACCTGGAGGTGAGGTCCGGCGAGGTGTTCTGCCTCATCGGCCCCTCCGGCTCCG
Source organism: Streptomyces sp. NPDC004051 (assembly GCF_053604275.1). NCBI lineage: Bacteria > Bacillati > Actinomycetota > Actinomycetes > Kitasatosporales > Streptomycetaceae > Streptomyces > Streptomyces sp. NPDC004051. Next base: position 61,921 of record NZ_JBSGHG010000006.1, read on the forward strand.
GCAAGTCCACCTTCCTGAGGTGTATCAACCACCTCGAGAAGATCAACGCCGGGCGTCTGTACGTCGACGGGCAGCTGGTCGGCTACCGCCAGAAGGGCGACAAGCTGTACGAGCTCAAGGACAGCGAGGTCGCGCTGAAGCGCCGGGACATCGGCATGGTCTTCCAGCGCTTCAACCTGTTCCCGCACATGACGGCGCTGGAGAACGTCATCGAGGCGCCGGTGCAGGTGAGGGGCGTGAGCAAGAAGCAGGCCCGGGAGCGCGCGGGGCAGCTGCTGGAGCGCGTGGGCCTGGCCGACAAGGCCGGGAACTACCCCTCCCAGCTCTCCGGCGGCCAGCAGCAGCGGGTGGCGATCGCGCGGGCGCTCGCCATGGACCCCAAGCTGATGCTGTTCGACGAGCCGACCTCGGCGCTCGACCCGGAGCTGGTCGGTGACGTCCTCGACGTCATGCGCGACCTGGCCGAGTCGGGCATGACCATGATCGTCGTCACCCACGAGATGGGCTTCGCCCGGGAGGTGGGCGACAGCCTGGTCTTCATGGACGGCGGCGTGGTGGTCGAGTCCGGCCACCCGCGCGACGTCCTGACCGACCCGCAGCACGAGCGCACGAAGTCGTTCCTGTCCAAGGTGCTCTGACACCGCACACGGGTGCGCACGGGGCGACGGCCCGTGGCGAAGGGGCGGCACGGATCTCCGTACCGCCCCTTCGCCACGGATCCGCGTGGCTCACTTGAGCGCCAGCAGCAGGGTGTCCGAGGGGGAACACCACACCGGGCGGGCCTCGGCGAAGCCCTTCTCGCGCAGCACGCGCGCGTGCCACGCCGCGGACGGCATGTCGCCGTCGGCGTGTTCGCCGTAGATCTCGAAGCGGCGGGCGGTGGGCTCGGCGAGGACCGGGTCCTCGGCGGCGAGCTGCCACCATTCGGCCCAGTCGAGGACGCCGTCCCGTTTGGCCCGGTCCATGCGCGCGTGGCGCAGGGCACGCTCGGCCGCGTTGATCCCGGGGGTCGTCTCGTCGATCATGCGGTCCGCGTTCATGAAGACACCGCCGTCACGGACTAGGCCGGCGACCTGTCCGTAGAGATCCGCGAGGGGTTCGTCGTGCAGCCAGTGGAGGGCGGTCGCGGTCAGCACGGCGTCGTAGGAGTCGTGGGGAAGCCCCGCCGGCCAGTCGGGATCCTTCAGGTCGGCCGTCACGAAGGTGACCCGCGCATCGCCCGCGAAGGTGCCCTCGGCGATGGTGAGCAGCGCCGGGTCCAGGTCGACGCCGGTGCTGGTGGCGTCCGGGAACCTGGCGAGCAGGCGGGCCGTGATGGTTCCCGTGCCGCACGCGAGGTCCAGCACGCGCGGGGAGGCGCCGACGACGGCCTCCACCATGTCGAGCATGACCCTCAGCCGCTCCTCGCGGTCGGGCATGTACCACTCCTGCTGCCGGTCCCAGCTCTCCTGCCAGGCAGCCCAGTCGGTGGTGGTGGTCCCGGTGCCCGCGTCCGTCATGAATCCGCTCCTTCACCCACGTCACGTAATACCCTGTAAGCGCGATCACCTGTTACCCGACCGCCGACACGACCATAAAGCCACCACGTAAGGACTACAAGTGGAACTGGCCTATTACTCGGATTACGCCGTACGCCTCGTCAACACCGAGGAACCGGCCCGGGGCAAGGACACCCTGACCTCGGTGGAGGCCGTGCGCGCCCTGTTCGGGGCCAACCAGTCCGCGGCGCGGCGCGCGACCGACGCGGACGTGACCCGGTTCCGCTCGGTCCGGGCCCGGCTGCGCGCGGTCTTCGAGGCGGCGGACGGCGGCGACGAGACCCTCTCCGTCGACCTGCTGAACTCACTGCTGCTGGAGTTCCCGGTGAGCCCGCAGATCTCCGGGCACGACTTCCGGGACGACGACGGCCGTCCGCTGTGGCACATGCACCTGGCCGACCATCCGTCCAACGCGACCGCCGGCTACGCCGCCATCGCCGCGATGGGCCTCGCCTTCCACCTCACCGAGTACGGCGTGGAACGCCTCGGCCTGTGCGAGGCCGCCCCCTGCCGCAACGCCTACCTCGACACCTCGACCAACCGCTCCCGGCGCTACTGCTCCGACCGCTGCGCCACCCGGGCCAACGTGGCCGCCTACCGCGCCCGCAAACGCCTGGAGGCCGAGCGGGCGGAGAACACCGGCCGCACCGCCGACAGCACCCAGCCCGCCAGCGCCGACGGCGACCGCCGACCCGGCCTGCGCGGCCGGTAGCGCAGCCGGACCCGGCCGAGCACCAGCTCGTCGGGCACCACCCCGTAGTCGGTGCTGTCACCGCCCGCGTACGTGTTGTCCCCCAGCACCCACCAGCCGCCCTCGCGCCGTTCGGCGGCACGCTTCACCACGAGCAGATCCTGCTGGAACGGATGGCGCAGCACCACCACGTGGCCCGGCTTGATCCGGGCCCCGTAATGCACCAGGAGCCGGTCCCCGTGGTGCAGCGTGGGCACCATGGACGGCCCCGTCACCTCGGCCACCCCGAAGGGCAGCGCCGCCCCCGCCCGTTCGGCATCCTGCGACAGCTCCGGCATCACCCGGCACCTCCCCGGTTCTTCTCCACCAGTCTCAGTCTGTCCCCCGACTTTTGTCCTAGGCCCCCGGGGGCACTCGCCAAATCATCTCCTCCACGGAGTAATGTCCCCTGTGAGAAGACGATCACGAGGAAGGATTGCTCCATGCTTTCCCGCCTGTTTGCCCCCAAGGTCAAGGTCAGCGCCCACTGCGACCTGCCCTGCGGCGTCTACGACCCCGCCCAGGCCCGCATCGAGGCCGAGTCGGTGAAGGCCGTCCAGGAGAAGATGGCCGGCAACGACGACCCGCATTTCCAGGCCCGCGCCACCGTCATCAAGGAGCAGCGCGCCGAGCTGGCCAAGCACCACGTCTCCGTGCTGTGGAGCGACTACTTCAAGCCCCCGCACTTCGAGAAGTACCCGGAGCTGCACCAGCTGGTCAACGACACCCTGAAGGCCCTGTCGGCCGCCAAGGCCTCGACCGACCCGGCCACCGGCCAGAAGGCGCTGGACTACATCGCCCAGATCGACAAGATCTTCTGGGAGACGAAGAAGGCCTGATCTTCGATCATGCCTGTTGACCTGCGATTACTTCGGTTGCAGTGTCTTCCTGTCCGCACCCGGTCCGCAAGCCGCCGAGCACGGCGTCCATGACGGTCCGGGTGCGGTCTTCTTCGCCCGGCCACAGATGGGCGTAGATCCGCAGCGTGATGACGGCGGACGCGTGGCCGAGGATCAGCTGCACCTGCTTGACGCTCGCTCCACCGGCGATGAGGGCGGAGGCGTAGAAGTGCCGCAGGTCGTGGGTCACCATGTGCGGCAGCTCGGCGGGCTTGCGGCCCTCACGCTCGGCGGCTTCGTTCTCGGTCGTCTGGAGCGCGCGACGGGCGCAGTTCCACTCGGTCTTCCAACGCCGGCAGTTCAGCGGCTCCCCCCCTCCTCCATCGTGAACAGCCACTCCTGGGAGGGGCGTGCGGCGAGGCGCGCGAGGAGCGCGTCGGTCACGACCTCACCGACCGGGACCGTACGCCGGGACTCGGCGGTCTTCGGCGGGCCGATCTTCCCGGACTGGAGCCGCTGTCGCTCGACGCTGAGGGTGTCGGCCTTGAAGCCGACGTCCGACGCCTCGAGACCGATCAGCTCACCCATGCGCAAGCCCGAGCCGGCGAGTGTGACGACGGCCGCGCGGGTGTAAGGCGGCATCACACGAGCCATGGCCTCGGGCCTGCGCGACCGTGGGCGGGGTGACCTCCTCGTCCGGCATGAGCGGGAGGGTGGTCCGGCGGCACGGGCCGGCTGGAATGACCTTGTCCTCGACGGCCGCAGTCATGACGCGCACGAGGACGTCGTAGACGTTGCACCCACTGCCGCGGCCGAACTGTTCGGACAGGTTCTTGAACAGCACCTGGATGTCGTTGCGGCGTATCGCCGCCATGGTGCGGGAGCCGAGCGCCGGGACGAGGTGCAACCGCAGCGCGTTCTCCGTGATGCGCTCGGCCGCCTCGCCCGCGATGAGGGACTTCTCCCACTACAACGCCCGCATCACCTTCTGGGCGATGACGTGCAGCCAGCCGGGCGAGCCGATGATCGGCGGCTTCGCCACCTGGCGCAACGTGCCCATCACATTCGATCAGACCGACACGGGGTCGGCGACCGTGCAAGTAGCCAACTACCTGCGCGTCAGCCCGAACACGTCGAGCAGTCCGTTGGCCCCCAACATCGAGATCGGCCTGTACACGGAGAAGACGGGGAAGACCACCCATACCTACGGGCCGCGCTGGTCGGAGCTCACCACAAGCGGCGGTCGCACGCAGGCCATCAAGGTCGGGATCAATCCAACCAAGCCGAACAAACGCAACCACACCTACATGACTGCCCGTCAGGACAACGGCAACCAGTGAGACGTGCTCTACGACTTCAACAAGGTCGGCTCCACCACCAAACAGCTCAAGGTGATCGGTGGCAGCACCAACCGCATCGACGTCGGCCTTGAGGTGACCGGACCGAAGTACGTGAACGTTCCCTCGATCGCGAACCGCATGCAGTTCATGACCGGGAACAAGGTGTGGCAGCAGGTGGCGACGGGCAACGTGGCCAAGTCCGTCACGCTGCCCGCGTGCAACACGAGTCACAAGCCGCCGAACTGCTTCACCGTCAAGCTGACCGACAACAGCAAGTTCGTCCAGTGGACCGTGAGCAAGCCGCGTCGGCAGGCCACCGCCGTGGCCTCCCCGGCTGCCATGCCCGTTACTCCGACACACAGCCCGGACACTGCCGCAGTCAGCCTGCCCGCTACGTTCAACGGCGTGGACCAGCAGGCTCTGCAATCCTGCCTGGAGAACGACCCCGACAGCTGTCTGGCCACTGTGCCCGGCCTGTCGGAGTGCGTGGTCACCACACGGGTCTGCAACGCCGCCGCTCTACCGTCCGGTGAGCCACCGGAAGACGCCGCAGCCGATGCGGGGGTATCGGCCGCCGACATCCGGGCCCGTGCCGCAGCCGCCTTCGACGTCCCCAGCGACGCCCTTGCCATCGAGCCGCCCGCTTCACCCGCTGCGCTGAAGGCTCACCCGCACGCGGCCGACGGCAGCGGCCACGCCGCATGGACAGTGACCTCCACCAACTCCACCCCCGGCCTGCAGCGCACCGACCGCCGCTTCGACGGGTTCACCGCCCGCTACTCCGCACGCACCGGCGCGCTGCTGGAAGCGTGCTGGGGCGACCTGTGCGACGCCTCGTGATCACCACATGTCGCAGCTGCTCCGCCGCTTCCTCACGCTTGCAAGGAGTCCACTGGTGAACATACGCACCGCACTGATACGTCTCGCCCGCGGCGCCGCCACCGCGGCGGCCCTGACACTGCTGACCGCAGCCACCACCACCGCCACCCACGCCGCTCCGACCACGAACGACCCGGGTCCCGACGGCACGGTGTTCATCGACGCCGCATCCCTCCCCGCCGACGAACTGCGCGGCCTCGACCAGCCCGTCCCGTACGCCGAATACGCCCGGTCCCATGAATCGAAGTCCGTGGCGCGGCAAGCGGCGGCCGATCCGGCTCCCGGCGACCAACAGGATCTGCGACAGCAGTGCGCCGACCGCGCGGCGCAGGCCAAAACCGCCACCGGCTGGATCAAGTCCCGCTTAGAAAGCTGCCAGAAGCGCCCCTTCGACCTGGTTCTGCGTGACCTCAAGGGCACCACCACGCTCGGCCGCCTCTGGTTCGACCAATGGATCCTCGGCTTCGCCTACGACGGCAGCCGACGCGTCGACTACGTCGCCGGCATCGAGAACATACGCGTCCAGCCGATACCCACCGAAGATGCCACGAAGTGGCGGCTCGGCCAGCACTTCCGCCACCACATCAACGCGTCCAAAAGCGACCCGGACCCCAAGGTGACCGCGCCGCAGACCGAGGAGCGTGACGAACTGATCGGAGGGTGGGACAGCAAGCCCCACTGGACCCTCACCTACATCTCTCCGGACAAGGGCGCCCTGTTCGACCAGGGCAACCAGCAGCGCGTCTTCTCGACTGTCTCCATGGACCTGAGCGTCAGCTCCCCCAATGCCGCTCCCTTCACCGAAGGCGGAGGCGTCTACAGCTCCAGCATCCGCTACGACTACGCCGGAAAGATCGCGGGCAAGCACAAGGGCACCGTCTTCACCAAGGCCCGCGTGGAACTCGTGATGAGCCAGAAAGACCCGGCAGTCAACGAAAGCGCCCTTCACATCTACGACGCCCTGAACCGCCCTGAGCGGACCTTCCCCTCCTGGCCCGGCAAAACCGTCCCGGGGGCGAAGGAACCACTGCACCGACTCGTCAACCAGACCAAGATCGACGAAAATCGCGAGAAGTCCATTCGGGAATGCAAGAAAGTCTGGGGCGACTACGCAGGAAGCGGCCTGCAATGTGACGAGTACCCCTTCGCCTCCACCAAGGAAGGCTCCACCAAGGGCGACAACCGCTTCTCCGTCCGGCTCATCGACGGTCCGGACAACCGCAAGGGTGGAGAGCGCCTGGCCGCGATGTACACGATCAACCGCATCCTGGACGGCGACCCCTTCCATGTGAAGATCACCAACTAGCAGGAAGGCCCCACTGACCATGGTGCTTCTCGCCGAACACAACGCCACCGCTACTCCGGGCCGCTGCGTTGTGGAGGTGTACGACGCCGATGCCTACATCGGCGACGAAGCAGCCCTGGACGCTGCAGAGGTACAGGTGGTCGCCGGCAACGGCTACCACCTGTACCTCCTCAGCCTGCAACCTGACATCGACGTCCAGGTGACCATCCGTATCTGGGACACACCCCCTGCACCGCCCGCCGACGCCGAAGGTCATGTCGACATCAGCATCGAATCCGAAACGGGCATTCTCGTGATCAGCCAACTCGACCGCGGGCCCGCCGACGAGATGTTCCTCCCCCGCCCCGGAGTCTATGAAGGCCACGCCTGGTGGGAGAACCGGCAAGCGACAGCCGACTACTACGCAAGGACGCTCAACCACCCCACCGACGACACCTTCGAAGACCACCTCACCCAGGCGTGGAACAACCCCCCGGTCACCGAACGCTACGTCCTGGACCTCGCCTACATCCGCGAACCCGAACCGGTCGACGAGGAAGACCTGTAAGGCCGGGGAAGACCTGTAAGGCCGGGCCAGTCCGCAGCACACCCGGACGGGACCGTCGTAAGCCATCACCAGCAATCGGGGAAAGGCCAGGTCAGTGACCTGCAGCGAACATTGCCGCAGGTCACCGCCCCCCATTACCAGGAGACGAAGAAGACCTGATCCCTCGATCATGCCTGTCGACCAGCGCTGTCTTCTTCAGCCGCCCGGTCCTCCACCCGCACCCGGCCCGCAGACCGCCACCCCGGCGCCCTGGCGGCCGGATGCGGTCGTCTTCGCGGTCACCGGGCGGTCGCGGGTACGCGTCAGGGCGCGGAACGCGGGCCTGCTTCCTTCGTGGGGTCCGTGTTCTCGGCGAGCTCGGTCCGGAGGGTCCCGGTGGGAGGTCCGGCGACGGCGTCGTGGTCCGGGCACCGCTCGCACTTCGGGTTGCCGCACGGTCCGTGGACCCAGGTCGGGACCCATGCGCCCAGCGTCTTGTGGCGCCGGACGACCATCTCCACTGGCTGTCCGCAGGCGGGACAGACCGGCTCATCGCTGCCCATGTCCCCAGGGTAGGTCCGGCGGCGGTTCAGTGCCTCCTGCTGTACGTCCGCACCGGTACGCCGTCCCGGAACGTGCGCACCGGCTCGAGCGCGCACTCCGTCACCGCGAGGTCCGTGCCGCCCCGGCGGCCGGTACGGCTGGTACGGCCTCGCGTTCGGCGCCCGCGGGCCAGACGATCTCGACGGGGATGCCCCGGGCGCGGGCGTACGTCACCAGATGGGCGGTGGCGTCGCGGCCGTTGGACGGCGACCCGTCCCAGACCGCCAGGAGAAGGCCGCCGGAAGCGACCACCCGCTCGTCCGCACCGACGCAGGAATCACGGTGGTACGGGTCGTACTCCAGCAGCCGCGCCTGGTCGGCGAGGTTCAGCAGCTCACCGGCGGCCATCCGGTCGCGCCGGGGCGGCATGGCGGGAATTCCGTCGTCCGTGGGGATGACGACGATCAGACGGCGGCCCGACGCACGCGCCGCGCGGCCGAACGCCAGCGGCGCTCCCGCCCCGCACCGCACCATGGCCGATCCCCGCACGCGGCGTTCCTCCAGACGCCGCCGTAGCTCGCACTCCACCAGCTCGAGCGTGCGCGGGGTGAGATCGGCGTGCCCGACCAGCACGATCTCCCCGACCGCCCCTCCGTCGTGTCCCGCCCCGCCGTCACGCGCCGTCGTACTCATCTCGCCCCTGACAGTCCTCGGCCTCCGGTCCCGGCCAGTGAAGCCGGGGCACGGACCGGTGGCCAGGGCCGAACGTCCCTGACTTGGGAGGTGAAACCGAGAAGAGGGAAGCGGGGCGGTCAGGCGTGGTCGAAGAGCCGACCGGCCGCACGAGTGCGGGGTTCGCGCCACATCGGCCACATGCGGGGGCCGTCCGGGAGGAGCAGGGGCTCGCCGGCCGGGGCGAAGCCGAGGCGTTCGTACAGCACGCGGCTGCGGACGCTGCTCGCCTCCAGATAGGCCGGCAGCCCCTCCCGGTCGCAGCGGTCGAGGACCGAGCCGATGAGCGCGGTGCCGAGTCCCTCGCCCTGCCGGGCAGGCGTCACGCCGATCATCCACAGGTACTCGTGGGCCCGCCCGGAGGGGTGGATGCCCGCCGTCAGCCGGCCGATCGTCTCCACCCGTTCGTTCTCCGGGTCGACGGCACGGCGCACCCGGGCCGGCCCCTCGTCGTCCTCGGGCGTCCCGTCACCGTGCTCGTCCGCCGGCACCGACAGCCACAGCGCGCACGCCGAGCCGTCCTCCGTGACGTCGACGCGTCCCTCGGCGAGCACGATGTCGGTGAAGGCGGCCATCAGCCTGTGGTGCGTCGTACGGCGGTACTCCTCACCGGGGAAGACCCAGCTGCTCACCGGGTCGTCCTGGAACGCCTCGTCCAGAAGCCGGACCAGTAACTCCCGGTCTCCGTCCCCCGCCGTCCGGATCGCCACGCCCATGCCTGCCCCTTCACCTCAACTCTCGCCTACCGTACGCCAGTTGAGCCTAACGTGAGGACAGCGGCCGATGCTTGTCGAGACCCCCTCCGGGTCTCCTCCGGCTCCGCCGCATGCGCGGTGGGCCCCGCACACCGTGGGGAAGTGCGGGACCCACCGGGCGGTCTACGCGGTGCGCCGGGTCACGAACTCGGCGAGGGCCAGCAGACCGCCCGCCGCCTCCGGATCGGGCACCGCGCGAGCGAGTTCCTGCATCACCCGGGCCATGCGGTCGGCCGCCTGGGCCTGCGCCCAGTCGCGGCCGCCCGCCCGTTCCACGGTCAGGGCGATGTACTCCAGGTCCTCCTCCTCCGCGTGCGGAGCCCCGTAGAGGCCGGCGAGTTCGGACGCCGCCGGGGTGCCGGAGGTGAGCGCGGCGACCACCGGCAGGGACTTCTTGCGGGCTGCCAGATCCGCACCGACGGGCTTGCCGGTGCGCCTGGGGTCGCCCCATATGCCGATCACGTCGTCGATGAGCTGGAAGGCCAGCCCCGACTCACGGCCGAACGCGTCCAGCGCCGCCACCTCCGCCGCCCCGGCACCCGCGTACAGCGCGCCGAGCGCGCAGGCGCAGCCGAGCAGCGCACCCGTCTTGGCCTCGGCCATGGCGAGGGTCTCCTCGAGGGTGACCTCACCGGGGGCGCGCCCCTCCATGGCCGTGTCCGCCTGTTGTCCGGCGCACAGTTCGACGACGCAGTCCGCCAGCCGGGCCACCGCGGCCCGGGACGCGGGGTGCGGGTCCTCGGCGAGCAGCCGCAGGGCGAGTGCCTGGAGGGCGTCTCCGGCGAGGATCGCGTCGTCGTCGCCGAACACGGTCCATGCGGTGGGCCGGTGGCGCCGGGTGGTGTCCCGGTCCATCACGTCGTCGTGCAGCAACGTGAAGTTGTGGACCAGTTCCACCGCGGCGGCCGCCCGTAACGCCGCCGCCCTGGCCGCGGATCCGCCGAGGGCGGCGGCCGCGGCGAGGACCAGTGCGGGGCGGATGGCCTTGCCGGACCCACCCGCGGCCGGGGTGCCGTCCGCGTTCTCCCAGCCGAAGTGGTAGAGACCGACCCGGCGCAGCGGGCCGGGCATCGAGCCGATGGCGGCCCGCAGCACGGGGACGACCTCGGCCCGTGCCCGCTCCAGCAGGATCGTCGCCTCGTGACACTCGACGGGTCGGTACTCGCTCTCCGTCTTCGGCTCGGTCATCGATTCCGTCATGGACTCACCTCTGGACCCGTCTCGGAGAAGGAGCGGAGGTGGTACTTCCGCCTGCGCCACGCGCGTACCCCCCAGGGTGTACCCGCCCGGACGGGCAGGGACACGGCGTACGCGCCGAAAGATCGCGGAAGGTCACCGCCAGCGACCGATCTCGACGTTCTCCAGGACACCGAGCGCGTCCGGCACCAGGACGGCAGCCGAGTAGTAGGCCGTGACCAGGTACTTGATGATGGCCTGTTCGTTGACGCCCATGAAACGCACGGACAGACTCGGCTCGATCTCGTCGGGGAGGCCCGACGCCCGCAGGCCGATGACGCCCTGCTCCTCCTCGCCCGTACGCAGCGCGATGATGGAGGTCGTACGCTCCTCCGTCACCGGGATCTTGTTGCACGGGAAGATGGGCACACCCCGCCAGGTGGGGATGCGGTTGCCGGACATGTCGATGGTCTCGGGGACGAGTCCGCGCTTGTTGAGCTCGCGGCCGAACGCGGAGATCGCGCGCGGGTGGGCGAGGAGCAGCTTGGTCCCGCGTCGCCTGCTGAGCAGTTCGTCCAGGTCGTCGGGGGCGGGTACGCCGTCGTGCGGCTGGATCCGCTGGTCGTACTCGCAGTTGTGCAGCAGGCCGAAGCTCCGGTTGTTGATGAGTTCGTGCTCCTGGCGCTCCTTCAACGCCTCGACGGTCAGCCTGATCTGCTGCTCCGTCTGGTTCATGGGCTGGTTGTAGAGGTCGGCCACGCGCGTGTGGATGCGCAGCACGGTCTGGGCGACACTCAGTTCGTACTCGCGGGGCTTGGCCTCGTAGTCGACGAAGGTGTGCGGGATGTCCGGTTCCCCGCTGTGGCCGGCCGCGAGATCGATCTCCCGCTCGCCGTACTTGTTGGTGCGCCGGCTCGGAACGGAGCGCTGCTCCCGGAGGTGCTCGCGCAGCGTCTCGGACCGCTCGGCGACCTGCTCGACGGCGTCACGCGGCAGGACAAGCACGGTGCAGGCGGTCAGGGTGCGGGTGGTGTACTCCCAGATGGCGCCCTCGTCCAGGAGCGCCTGGTCGCCGAAGTAGGCGCCGTCGGCGAGGATTCCGAGGGACTCGTCGCCCCCGTAGGGGCCGGTGCCGACCTTCTCGACCCTGCCGTGGGCCAGCAGGAACACCTCGTCGGCCGGACTGCCGAACGAAGTGATCACCTGGCCGGCCCCGATCTCCCGCTGCCGGCAGCGGGTGGCCAGCTCCGCGAGCACTTCCTCGTCCTCGTACGACCGCAGGGCCGGCAGCTCGCCCAGCTCCGCCGGGATCACCTCGACGCGGTCACCGGTCTTCACGAAGGTCACCCGGCCGTCCCCGACGGCGTACGTCAACCGCCGGTTCACCCGGTACGTACCACCCTGCACGTCCGTCCAGGGCAGCATGCGCAGCAGCCAGCGCGAGCTGATCTCCTGCATCTGCGGTACGGACTTGGTGGTGGTGGCCAGGTTCCGCGCTGCCGCCGTACCGAGGCTCTGCTGCTGCCGGGTCTGCTCCGTGCGGACCTCTTCGCCTACCGACATAAGGAATTGCCCTCCCAGTTGTGACCGGCGCCCATCCGTGCCGGGCGTCGGTCTCCGCGACAGAGCCTTCCGCACGGAACGTGGCTGCGGTATTACCCGAATGAGCGAGAATGGATCTTCGGTTCCATGGGCATTCATGGGGGTTCCGTTCGGCGGCGGCCCGGCGACCGGACATTGTCCGGATCGGCTCGTACGGGGCCGGGGCGATTGGTTGCGCCCGCTCCGTTTAGGTATAGGCACCGGTACGAGGCGGCCGCGCCCGGCGGTCGTCACGGTGCGAGAAGGAGGGCGGTCATGGCCCCACCCATGTCCGCGAGCGCGTTCCTGAGCGCTCTGAAAGCAGAGGGTCTCAAGGTCGTCGAGGTCGGCGACTGGCGCGATCACAACCGCAACCACAAGGGCCCCTGGGGCCCGGTCCACGGTGTGATGATCCATCACACCGTCACCCGGGGCAGCGCCCGAACCGTCGAGCTGTGCCGCGATGGCTACGCGGACCTGCCCGGACCGCTGTGCCACGGCGTCATCACCAAGGACGGCCGGGTCCACCTCGTCGGCTACGGCAGGGCCAACCACGCGGGCCTGGGCGACGACGACGTGCTGCGCGCCGTGATCGCGGAGAGGACGCTCCCCGCGGACAACGAGCAGAACACCGACGGCAACCGGTACTTCTACGGCTTCGAGTGCGAGAACCTGGGCGACGGGGAGGACCCCTGGCCCGCGGCGCAGCTGGAAGCCATCGAGCGGGCCGCCGCAGCGGTCTGCCGCCACCACGGCTGGAACGAGCGATCGGTGATCGGGCACCTGGAGTGGCAGCCCGGGAAGGTGGATCCGCGCGGGTTCACGATGGCGTCGATGCGGGCGCGCATCCGTGACCGGCTGAAGTGACACGGCGGAGGGGACGTACCCGGGTGTGCGGGGTGCCGAGCCGGGCCTGGCGACAATCCGTCGGAAGCTGTCGCCCGGCCCTCTGGGCGTGCGGGAAACCCGCTTCTAGCGTGGTGAGCGACCCCAGGCCCGTCCAGGAAAAGGCTCCGTCATGCAGTACGTCGTCCCCGTCGGCATCGGTGTTCTCTACGCCCTGCTGATGTCCCTCGTCCGCGAGCCGCACCGGCGGCGGCTGAACGCCGTCATGGTGGCCGGCGCGGGCGCCGCCTACCTCAGCGGGGGCGGCCTGGGCGGCTGGGAGTTCGCCTTCACGGCGCTGATCACCTATGTCGCGTTCCGCGGCCTGGACTCGTGGACGTTCATCGGCGTCGGCTGGCTGCTGCACACCGCGTGGGACGTCGTCCACCACCTCGAGGGCAACCCCATCATCCCGTTCGCCCCCACCTCGTCGCTGGGCTGCGCGATCTGCGATCCGGTGATCGCCCTGTGGTGCCTGTGGGGAGGCCCGTCCCTGATCGACCTCGTCCGCCGCCGGGGCCGCGGCCACCGCCACGGCGGCACGGAACCTGCCACCACGGAGGCTGCCGGGCTCCCCGGCACCGGGGAGCCGACCCTGAGCGGTAGTTCGAACTGACGAAGAAAGTCGGCCACGCGTTCGCCCGCGAGGCGACCGACGGCGGCGAAATTCAGCCATGCTCGCGCCGGGCGGCCGATGCCCGCCCCGCCCGGCGCCCGGCTCGCCCCGCCGGGTGACAATGGCCCGGTGACCAGCCTGGACACTCCCGACCCCGCATCCGCGGTCTCCACCACCGACCGCGCCGCCCTCGCGAACCTCGCGGGCCTGCACCCCCGTCTGCCCTCACCGGTCCAGGACGTCGTGGACGAGCGGTTCGAGCGGCGCGGGGTCCGGCTGCTGCTGAAACGGGACGACCTGATCCACCCGGAACTGATCGGGAACAAGTGGCGCAAACTCGCGCCGAATCTCGCGGCGGCGGCCGGCCGGACCGTGCTCACCTTCGGCGGCGCGTACTCCAACCACCTGCGGGCCACCGCCGCCGCCGGCCGGCTGCTCGGCCTGCCCACGGTCGGCGTGGTGCGCGGCCAGGAGCTCGGCGACCGCCCCCTCAACCCCTCGCTGGCCCGGTGCGCGGCCGACGGCATGCGGCTGCACTTCGTCGACCGGGCGACCTACCGCCGCAAGACCGCGCCCGGCACCTTGGCGGCCGTGCTGCGCGCGGCGGGCGCCGAGGGCGCGTACGTCGTCCCCGAGGGCGGCAGCAACCCCCCGGCCGTGCGCGGTTGCCGGGTGCTCGGCGAGGAACTGGCCGGCCGGGCGGACGTCGTCGCGGTGGCCTGCGGCACCGGCGGGACGCTCGCCGGGCTGGCAGCCGGACTCGGCCCCGGTGCTCGCGCGCTGGGTGTTCCGGTCCTGAGGGGCGGCTTCCTTGCCGCGGACGTACGCGCCCTTCAGACCGAGGCGTTCGGCGGTCCGCGCGGCGACTGGAGCCTGGACGACCGCTTCCACTTCGGCGGTTACGCCCGGACCGCCCCGGAGCTCGAGGAGTTCGCCGCGGACTTCGAGCGACGTCACGACGTGCCCGTCGAACATGTCTATGTCGCCAAGTTGCTTTACGCCCTTGTCTCCCTCGCCGAGGAGAACGCGTTCCCGCGCGGGAGCACGGTCGCGGCGGTCGTCACCGGCCGCCCCTTCCCGTGAGCGCCTGACTACAGGGGCACGGTGGCAGACTGGTTGCAGCAACTCGTCGAGCACGTCCCGGTGTGACACGAGAGGACTCCGGCGACGGACGGTTCGATCGCGTGACGTCTGGGTACGTCAATCCGGCGCGCGCTCTTCCCTTTCGGGCCCGCAGACCCCTAGCCACGGAGCGTATCCGTGGTTTTACTATGAGTGACAGCATGGGTCGGGGTCCCGGGGACAGGACCGTCGGGAGCGCGGTAGCGTCACCGCTGAACCACGTATCGCGTTGCCCGGGGCGACCCCGGTCCTGTAACGCTTGTACCACCTTGGAGGTGAGGGTGTCCCAGATCGCAGGCGAGCCCGCGACCCAGGACTTCGTGGAAGTCCGGCTGCCGGCCGCAGGTGCCTATCTGTCGGTGCTGCGTACGGCCACGGCCGGTCTCGCGGCCCGGTTGGACTTCACCCTCGACGAGATCGAGGACCTGCGCATCGCGGTCGACGAGGCCTGCGCGATCCTGCTTCAGCAGGCCGTGCCGGGTTCGGTGCTCAGTTGTGTCTTCCGCCTCGTCGACGACTCGCTCGAGGTCACGGTCTCGGCGCCGACCACGGACGGTCACGCTCCCTCGCGTGACACCTTCGCGTGGACCGTCCTGTCCGCTCTCGCGGGCAAGGTCTCCTCCGCCGTGGACGACGACAAAACCGTTTCGATCAGCCTCTACAAACAGCGCGGCGCGGGACCCGGGCCGGCGTGAGGAACGAGGACGGGCCGGTGCGGGACGAAGAACGCGGCACACGGGGGCTGCCCGCCGAGCGGATGCCGGGCGGCATCGACGGCATCGACGCCATTCCGGAACAGGCCCGGCCCCACCCGGAGGACGACTCCGCTCAGGCCGGCCCGCCGGGCGGCGGGCCGGCCGGCGGCGCCGCACGGAGCACGCCCGAGGCCGGGCGGCGGCCCGGGGTCTCCCCCGGACACCAGGAAGCCCCGGCGCGGGCGAGGCCGACGGCGGGGGACGAGGCGAGCGCTCGGGGAAGGGCGACGGGCGGGACGATGAACGAGCACGAGCGACACGCCGAGAGCGAGGTGCCGCGGACGCCGAGCGCACAGGGCGTCCGGCACACCCCGGTGGCGCACGGCGCGCAGCGCGACCCGCAGGACCGCAGCGGGGCACGCGCCTTGTTCCTCGAGCTGCGCACCCTGCAGGACGGCACCCCCGAGTACGCGGAACTGCGCAACCGGCTGGTCCGCATGCATCTGCCGCTCGTCGAACACCTCGCGCGCCGTTTCCGCAACCGCGGGGAACCGCTGGACGACCTGACCCAGGTCGCCACCATCGGGTTGATCAAGTCGGTCGACCGCTTCGACCCGGACCGCGGCGTGGAGTTCTCGACGTACGCGACCCCGACGGTCGTCGGCGAGATCAAGCGGCACTTCCGCGACAAGGGCTGGGCGGTGCGCGTGCCGCGCCGGCTGCAGGAGCTGCGCCTGTCGCTGACGACGGCCACCGCCGAGCTCTCCCAGTTGCACGGCCGGTCCCCCACGGTGCACGAGCTCGCCGAGAAGCTGGCGATCTCCGAGGAGGAGGTCCTGGAGGGGCTGGAGTCCGCCAACGCGTACTCCACGCTGTCCCTGGACGTCCCCGACACCGACGACGAGTCCCCGGCGGTCGCCGACACCCTGGGCGCCGAGGACGAGGCGCTGGAGGGTGTGGAGTACCGGGAGTCGCTCAAGCCGCTGCTGGAGGACCTGCCGCCGCGCGAGAAGCGGATCCTGCTGCTGCGCTTCTTCGGCAACATGACCCAGTCGCAGATCGCACAGGAGGTCGGCATCTCGCAGATGCACGTCTCCCGGCTGCTGGCCCGCACGCTGGCGCAGCTGCGCGAGAAGCTCCTCGTGGAGGAGTGAGCGAGGAGTGAGCGGGGAGTGGCCGACGAGTGAGCAAGGAGTGAGCCGCCGCACCGCGGGGCGCACGGCAGCGGCCCGGGAGGCGGGCTACTTCTCGGCGTTCCCGGGCCCCCTGATGCCGAGGGACCGGGTCGTCTCGGGGTTGAGCAGCAGCACCAGGGCCGTCACGGCCACCACCGCGAGCACGATTCCCGCCGGGATGGCCACACTGTCGGACTGCAGCAGGTTGTAGGCCACCGGCAGCGCCAGGAGCTGGGTGATGACGGCCGGGCCGCGGCTCCAGCTCCTACGGCCGAGCAGTCCGCGCGCGGCGAGCAGCGGCAGCAGGGCGAGCACCATCAGCGTGAGTCCGCCGGTGACGGCCTGCTGCCGGTCGTCCGGCTGGCCGGTGAGCCCGCGGACCAGCATCCAGATCCCGCCGGCCAGCAGGCCCAGCCCCTCCAGAGCGGTGAGCCCCGCGGCGTACGTCAGACGGCGCGGGCGGGGGCCGGCGGCGTCCGGAGTGGTGGTGGGGGTCTGCTCGCTGCTCACCCCTGAAGGGTAAGCCCTCGCCCGTACGCGCCCCCGTGCCGAGGCTCGCGTCCCCCGGTCCCGCCCCACGTCCGTTTCCGATCACCCCTCGGCCTGGGCTCCGGTACCGCACAGTAGGTACCCTGCAACGCATGCGTGCACTTCTCGTGGTCAATCCGGCGGCAACCACCACGAGTGCGCGTACGCGTGACGTACTGATCCACGCGCTCGCCAGTGAGATGAAACTGGAAGCGGTGAGCACGGAGTACCGGGGTCACGCACGGGACCTGGGCCGGCAGGCGGCGGAGAGCGACGACATCGATCTGGTGGTGGCCCTCGGCGGCGACGGCACGGTCAACGAGGTCGTCAACGGCCTGCTGCACGCCGGCCCCGACCCGGAGCACCTGCCCGGCCTCGCCGTGGTCCCCGGCGGCTCCACCAACGTCTTCGCCCGCGCCCTGGGCCTGCCCAACCAGCCCGTGGAGGCCACCGGCGTCCTGCTGGACGCGCTGCGCGAGAGCCGCGAGCGCACCGTCGGTCTGGGCCTGACGTCGGGCACGCCGGGGACGGACGACGAGGGCGTGCCGCCCCGCTGGTTCACGTTCAACGCGGGGCTGGGCTTCGACGCCGGGGTGGTCGGCCGGGTGGAACAGCACCGCGAGCGGGGCAAGAAGTCCACTCACGCTCTGTACATGCGTCAGGTGGTGCGCCAGCTCCTCGGGGAGCCGCGCCGCCGGCACGGGGTGATAACGCTGGAGCAGCCGGGCGAGGACCCGGTCACCGATCTGCTGCTCTCCATTGTGTCGAACGCCTCCCCGTGGACGTTTCTCGGCAATCGTCCGATCTACGCGTCACCTAAGGCCTCGTTCGATACCGGCCTCGACATCTTCGGTCTGAAGCGGCTGTCCACCGCCGCCGTTGCCCGGTATGGCACCCAGTTGCTCACTTCGTCCCCCGAGCGCGGACCCCGGGGCAGGCATGTGGTCGCCGGACACGATCTGACCCAGTTCACCTTGCATTCGAAGGTGCCACTACCCCTCCAGATGGACGGTGACCACCTCGGACTGCGTACCAGCGTGACGTTCACAGGCGTTCGCCGTGCACTGCGTGTGATTGTGTGAGCGGAAAAGGCTAAAGTCCTTTCACTCGAACGTTTAGACCAGGATCCACCCCCTGGAAGTACGGCTGTGACCTAGTCGACACCGATGAATCAAAAAAAACTTTCCGGAAGGGGTTGTATCCGCCGCCGAGGTTTGCGAGTCTCTACATGGCGATCGGGACGGCCCGCAGCATCGGCGTCCGCGAACCGCCGGAACCCCCCTTCACTCCAAGGACCACGCCAGCGAACCTGGCGTTCGGCCCTTCACTTGTTGGGGGATTCGTGAAAGCGTTCACATTCACAAGCCATCGTGTAGTTCACACCAAGGAGAGGTAGCAGCCATGGACTGGCGTCACAACGCCGTTTGTCGCGAGGAAGACCCCGAGCTGTTCTTCCCCATCGGCAACACCGGTCCTGCGCTGCTGCAGATCGAGGAAGCCAAGGCCGTCTGCCGTCGCTGCCCGGTCATCGAGAGCTGCCTGCAGTGGGCACTCGAGTCCGGTCAGGACAGCGGCGTCTGGGGTGGTCTCAGCGAGGACGAGCGCCGCGCAATGAAGCGCCGCGCCGCCCGCAACCGGGCCCGTCAGGCATCCGCCTGACAACCCACCCCTGCTGACAGCCTGAGCTTGGCGGCGCGTACAGCGCGTACGCATCTCCCGCCCCCCGAGCCGCAGCACGCAGTTCCCCTGATGCTCCCCCGAGTTCTCGGCTCACCTCGAGCCGGAGGGGAACGCCATCAAACAGGCGAAGAGCCCCGGACCGTTTCCCGGTCCGGGGCTCTTCGCCTGTCGCGCCGCGTCGCTGTCACTTGTTCATGTCCACCGGGATGTCCAGGATCACCCGGGTGCCCCCTTCCGGGACCGGGACCATGTCGAAGGCGCCGCTCAACTCACCCTCGACCAGGGTCCGCACGATGTGCAGGCCCAGATTGCCCGCGGTGTGCGGATCGAAGTCCTCGGGCAGACCGACGCCGTCGTCCTGCACGGTGACCAGCAGACGGGTCTCCTTCGTGGTGCCGCCGCGGACCGCGGTCACCTCGACCGTGCCGGTCTCCCCCTCGCCGAAGCCGTGCTCCAGGGCGTTCTGCAGGACCTCCGTCAGCACCATCGACAGCGGGGTGGCGACCTCGGCGTCGAGTATGCCGAAGCGGCCGGTGCGCCGGCCGGTGACCTTGCCCGGGGAGATCTCGGCGACCATCGCCAGGACCCGGTCGGCGATCTCGTCGAACTCCACGCGCTCGTCCAGGTTCTGAGAAAGCGTCTCGTGCACGATGGCGATGGACCCGACCCTGCGCACCGCCTCCTCCAGCGCGGCGCGGCCGCGCTCGGAACCGATCCGCCGGGCCTGGAGGCGCAGCAGCGCCGCCACCGTCTGGAGGTTGTTCTTCACCCGGTGGTGGATCTCCCGGATGGTCGCGTCCTTGGTGATCAGCTCGCGTTCGCGGCGGCGAAGTTCGGTGACGTCCCGGAGCAGGACCAGTGAACCGATGCGGGTCCCCTTCGGTTTGAGCGGGATCGCCCGGAACTGGATGACCACGTTGGTCGCCTCGATCTCGAACTCGCGCGGCGCCCAGCCACTGGCGACCTTGGCGAGCGCTTCGTCCACCGGCCCGCGGGAAGGGGCCAGTTCGGCGGTGGTCCGGCCGAGATGGTGGCCGACGAGGTCGGCCGCGAGGCCCAAGCGGTGGTAGGCGGACAGGGCGTTCGGGGAGGCGTACTGGACGATGCCCTCGGCGTCGAGCCGGATCAGCCCGTCGCCCACCCGGGGCAGGGCGCCCATGTCGAGTTGCCGGTCCGCGAACGGGAAGGCTCCGGTGGCGATCATCTGCGCGAGGTCGGAGGCGCTCTGCAGGTAGGTGAGCTCCAGTCGGCTGGGGGTGCGCACCGTGAGGAGGTTGGTGTTGCGGGCGATGACGCCGAGAACGCGGTCTTCACGCCGTACGGGGATGGACTCGACGCGGACCGGAACCTCCTCGCGCCATTCCGGGTCGCCCTCCCGTACGATCCGTCCCTCGTCCAGGGCCGCGTCCAGCATGGGTCGGCGGCCGCGCGGGACGAGATGGCCGATCATGTCGTCCTGGTGCGAGGTCGGGCCGGTGTTGGGCCGCATCTGGGCGACGGAGACATAACGGGTGCCGTCCCGGGTGGGGATCCACAGGACCAGGTCGGCGAAGGACAGGTCGGAGAGCAGTTGCCACTCCGAGACCAGCAGGTGCAGCCACTCGAGGTCGGTGTCGTCGAGCGCCGTGTGCTGGAGTACGAGTTCGTTCATGGAGGGCACGTCAGCGAGCGTACCGGGGCGCCGCGCCCTCCCCCGGAGGCACCCGCGGGCCGCGGCGCCTGAGAGGGACCCTCAGCCCTCCCGGCACCGCAGCCCGGAGCGACATCGGCCGTGGGGTGTGCGGTCCCGGTCGGCCGAGGGGTGAGGAACCGGGGCAGTCAGGGCAGAGAGCTCCGGATCCTCGATCCGCCTTCCTGTGCGGGGAAGGCAGGCTGGTGTGCGCTGGTACGCATTGTGGACTAGACCACTGCCCGTGTCCATGTCTCGGGGAGTGTTCGCTGTTGTCTTTTTCCGTGCCGGTTTCTCGCGCCGACTCCTCGAGCCGACTTCCCGCGTCGACTTCCGGAGCCGATCTCCGGCGTTGACTTCCGCATTGACTTTCGGCGTCACGTTTTCCATGATCACGCGGAGACGGATCCACGGCCGTCCACCGTGCAGCCTATCCCGCGGGAGCGCGGCGCGGGACCGGAAGGGCACGACGATTTCGGCGGGGCGGGCCGCGACCGCCCCGCCCGGCCCTGAGATGCTGAGACGGTCCGGGAACCCGGTACCCGCGGCCTCGGCCCGGGCGGAGCCCTGGTTCTGTTAAATTCATATTGGTCTAAACCACGCGACTCGCCCGCCCCGACCGGGGCCGGTCCCCAGTCGAGTCCCCTCTCAGATCGGCAGGCCCACCGTGGAAGTTGTCATCGTTCCGGACGCCAAGGCCGGCGGCGAACTCATCGCCGGGGCCATGGCGCAACTCCTGCGGCGCAAACCCGACGCCCTGCTCGGCGTGGCCACCGGCTCCACCCCGCTGCCCGTCTACCAGGCACTGGCCGACCGGGTGCGCTCCGGTGCCGTGGACGCCTCCCGGGCGAGGATCGCCCAGCTCGACGAGTACGTGGGGCTGCCCGCCGATCACCCCGAGTCCTACCGCTCGGTGGTCCGGCGCGAGGTGCTGGAGCCGCTCGGGATCGGGGCGGACGCATTCATGGGTCCCGACGGCTCGGCCGAGGACGTGCAGGCCGCGTGCGAGGCGTACGACAAGGCGCTGGGCGAGGCCGGCGGCATCGACCTGCAGCTGCTCGGCATCGGGACGGACGGGCACATCGGGTTCAACGAGCCGTGCTCCTCGCTCGTCTCGCGCACCCGGATCAAGACGCTGACCGAGCAGACCCGGGCGGACAACGCGCGCTTCTTCGGGGGCGACGTCGACCAGGTCCCGCACCACGTCATCACCCAGGGCATCGGCACCATCCTGGAGGCCCGCCACCTGGTGCTGCTCGCCACCGGCGAGGGCAAGGCGGACGCGATCGCCGCGACCGTCGAGGGTCCGCTGGCCGCGGTGTGCCCGGCGTCCGCGCTGCAGCTGCACCCGCGCGCCACGGTCGTCGTCGACGAGGCCGCCGCCGGCAAGCTCAAGTTCGCCGACTACTTCCGGTACGCCTATGCGAACAAGCCGGACTGGCAGGGGCTCTGACCGCAGGCCCCGAAGGCCCCGAAGTCTCCGTGGGCGTCGCGGGTCCCGGGCGTCCACAGACCGCCCCTGTGGACTAGACCAGCCCCTGCCCCAGGGGTATACAGAGGGGGTCACGGAGCGTGCGGGGAACCTTCCCGCACGCAGCCGTGCCACGATGTGAGCCGGGGCCGATGGGGTGTCGGTCGTTCGGCACTCGAAGCCGGGAAGGCAGAGCATGAGCACCGACGTCAACAGCACGGAGAGCGAGGCCGGAACCACGGTCCGTACGGCCCGCGTGCCCAAGTACTACCGGCTGAAGAAGCACCTGCTGGACATGACCGAGACGGCTCCGCCCGGCACACCGGTCCCGCCCGAGCGCACCCTGGCGGCGGAGTTCGACACCTCGCGCACCACCGTGCGCCAGGCGCTCCAGGAGCTCGTGGTCGAGGGCCGCCTGGAGCGCATCCAGGGCAAGGGCACCTTCGTCGCCAAGCCCAAGGTCTCGCAGGCGCTGCAGCTCACCTCGTACACCGAGGACATGCGCGCCCAGGGCCTGGAGCCCACCTCCCAACTGCTGGACGTCGGCTACATCACCGCCGACGACGGGCTCGCCGAACTGCTCGACATCGCCCCCGGCGGACGGGTGCTGCGCATCGAGCGGCTGCGCATGGCCAACGGCGAGCCGATGGCCATCGAGACCACCCACCTGAGCGCGAAGCGCTTCCCGGCGCTGCGCCGCAGCCTCGTCAAGTACACCTCCCTCTACACCGCCCTCGCCGAGGTGTACGACGTCCACCTGGCGGAGGCCGAGGAGACCATCGAGACCTCGCTGGCCACCCCGCGCGAGGCCGGTCTGCTCGGCACCGACGTGGGACTGCCGATGCTGATGCTCTCCCGGCACTCCCGGGACCGGGACGGGCAGCCGGTGGAGTGGGTGCGGTCGGTGTACCGGGGCGACCGGTACAAGTTCGTCGCCCGACTGAAGCGCCCGCAGGACTGAACCCGGAGGCATTGGCGGGGGTTTCGCCGGAGATTCCGCCGCTGTCCGGTCGGGGTTCCGTGGACTTTGAGTACACAACCCCCGCGGGGGGTTCCGCCCCGGTCCACCGCGATCTAGATTTCCTGCGCGTCAGACAGGCGATCAGCGAGGGGACGGAACCGTTTCTATGTCGCAAGCCCCGGAAACCGGCAGACAGTCGGTGGTGACGCCGATGCGCGTCGTCATCGCCGTCTGCCTCCTGGCACCGTTAGTGGCCCTGATGTGGGTCGGCTCGTACGCGAAGACCGACCCCGTCCTCATCGGCATCCCGTTCTTCTACTGGTACCAGATGCTGTGGGTGCCGGTCTCCGCCTCACTGACGATGATCGCGTACAAGCTGTGGCAGCGTGATCAGCGTGCTCGCGCGGCCGCGAAGGGCGGTGCGCGGCGGTGAACGACGGCGTGAACGGCGTGGCACTCGCCGTCTTCATCTTCTTCTTCGTCCTCGTCACGGTGATGGGCTTTCTGGCCGCCCGCTGGCGCAGGGCCGCGAACGAGCACAGCCTCGACGAATGGGGCCTGGGAGGGCGGTCGTTCGGTACCTGGGTCACCTGGTTCCTGCTCGGCGGCGACCTGTACACGGCGTACACCTTCGTGGCCGTGCCGGCGGCGATCTACGCGGCCGGCGCGGCGGGCTTCTTCGCGGTGCCGTACACGATCCTGGTGTACCCGCTGATCTTCACCTTCCTGCCCCGGCTGTGGTCGGTCTCGCACAAGCACGGCTATGTGACGACGTCCGACTTCGTGCGCGGCCGGTTCGACTCGAAGGGGCTGTCGCTGGCGGTGGCGCTCACCGGCATCCTGGCGACGATGCCGTACATCGCGCTCCAACTGGTCGGTATCCAGGCGGTGCTGGACGTGATGGGGGTCGGCGGCGGGGAGAGCACCCACTGGTTCGTCAAGGACCTGCCGCTACTGATCGCCTTCGGCGTGCTGGCCGCGTACACGTACTCGTCGGGGCTGCGGGCCCCCGCGCTGATCGCGTTCGTGAAGGACACGCTGATCTACCTCGTGATCGCGGTGGCGATCATCTACATCCCGATCAAGCTGGGCGGCTTCGACGCCGTCTTCGCCAAGGCGAGCGAGGCGTACGGCGAGACCAACCCGGCCACGGGCGCACCGCGCGGTTCGCTGGTGCCGGGCGAGGCGGGGCAGTGGACTTACGCCACGCTGGCGCTGGGCTCGGCGCTCGCGCTGTTCATGTACCCGCACTCGATCACCGCGACGCTGTCCTCGCGCAGCCGTGAGGTGATCCGCCGCAACACCACGATCCTGCCGCTGTACTCGCTGATGCTGGGCCTGCTGGCACTG
This sequence comes from Streptomyces sp. NPDC004051, assembly GCF_053604275.1. NCBI lineage: Bacteria > Bacillati > Actinomycetota > Actinomycetes > Kitasatosporales > Streptomycetaceae > Streptomyces > Streptomyces sp. NPDC004051. The sequence continues at coordinate 86,018 of NZ_JBSGHG010000006.1, forward strand.
CTCGGTTTCATGGCGATCGCGGCCGGGGTCGACGTCGACAACGGGCAGCTGGCGATCCCCCAGTTGTTCGAGAGCATGTTCCCGGACTGGTTCGCCGGTGTGGCCTTCGCGGCGATCGGCATCGGCGCGCTGGTGCCGGCGGCGATCATGTCGATCGCGGCCGCGAACCTGTTCACCCGCAACATCTACAAGGACTTCCTCAAGCCCGACGCGACACCGGCGCAGGAGACCCAGGTCTCCAAGGTGGTCTCGCTGCTGGTGAAGGTGGGTGCGCTGGCCTTCGTCCTCACCATGGACAAGACGGTCGCCATCAACTTCCAGCTGCTCGGCGGCATCTGGATCCTGCAGACCTTCCCGGCGCTGGTGGGCGGCCTGTTCACCCGCTGGTTCCATCGCTGGGCACTGCTCGGCGGCTGGGCGGTCGGCATGGTCTACGGCACGGTCGCGGCGTACGGGGTGGCCTCGCCGACGCAGAAGCACTTCGGCGGGTCCGCGAAGGAGATCCCGGGGATCGGCGAGATCGGCTACATCGGGCTCACCGCCTTCGTGCTCAATGTCCTGGTCACGGTCGTGCTGACCTTCGTCATGAGGGCGTTCAAGGCGCCCGAGGGCATCGACCGGACCAGGCCGGAGGACTACACGGCGGACGCGGGCGACCCGGGCGTCGAGGTGGAGCTCCCGCCGGCCACGGCGGGCAGCGCCCACTGACGCCCCGGGCACACCGGGTGACGGGCCGCCGGAGGAATCCGGCGGCCCGTCGTCGTACCCGTCCGGCACACTCGCACCATGGACATCGTCATCCGGCCGGTGGAACCCGGCGAGTACGCGGAACTGGGTGAGATCACCGCGCAGGCCTACCTGCTGGACGGTCTGCTGGACTTCGGGGAGAGCGACGCGTACCTCGGCAGGCTCCGGGACGTGGCGGGGCGGGCGGCGGCCGCCGAAGTGCTGGTCGCCGTGGAGCGGGGGACGGTGCTGGGCGGGGTGGCCTTCGTGCCGGGCCCCGGCCCGATGGCCGACCTGGCGGAGCCGGGCGAGGCGGAGATCCGGATGCTGGCGGGTCGCCCGCGCGGGCCGGGGACGGGGTGCCGGGGAGGCCCTGGTGCGCGCCTGCCTCGACCGGGCCCGGGGGATCGAGGGGTGCCGGCGAATCGTGCTGTCGACCCAGCGGTCGATGCGCTCGGCGCACCGCCTCTATGAGCGGCTCGGCTTCGTCCGCTGCCCGGAGCGGGACTGGAACCCGGTACCGGACCTGAGCGACGTCATGCTCCTCACCTACGAACTGACGCTCTGACATCACCGCACATCACCGCGCCCCAGGACCCCTGCGCCACAACATATGGGCACGCTCGCGCCGTCCGGCACAAGATGTATGCTCATGCTTGCTGTCGCCGCAGGGGAATCCGGTGTGAATCCGGAACTGTCCCGCAACGGTGTACTTGTGCGTGTCCGCGTTTTCTGCGTTTGCAGCGTTTTCCGCGTTTTCTGCGTTGCTGCGTTTGCTGCGTTTTTCGCGTTCCCGCACGGGCTTCAGTCCGAGGACCTGCCGACAGCGCGCCCGGCCGTCCGGTCCGGGTGCCTGACGTCCGGGCCTCGTGGAATGGGCCGGTGGACGCGTGGCGCGTGCGCGCGCCCGTGTGCTGCCCCCTGCCCTCGCCGAGGCCCCGTGCCGAGCGAGGGAGAGCCCCACGTGACCATCGCGCCAGCCGATCCTGCTTCAGCGGTCGACCCGACCGACGTGAGCGACGGCCCCGGTGCCGCGCTGCTGCGGACCCTGACCGGGCTGACCGCCGACCTCCCCGACGCCGACCCCGGCCGGGTCGCCGCCGCCGCGCTGCGCGGCCGGTCCGCCCATGCGGACGGGACCGAGCTGCGGGAGCTGGCCACCGAGGCGGCGGCCGGGCTCATCTCCGAGGACCCCGCCTACTCCCGGCTCGCCGCACGGCTGCTGACACTCGGCATCCGTGCCGAGGCCGCCTCGCAGGGTGTCACGTCGTTCACCTCCTCGATCGCGACGGGACACCGCGAGGGCCTCGTAGCGGACCGGACCGCCGAGTTCGTCCTGCTGCACGCGCCCCGTCTCGACGCGCTGATCGACCCCGGCGCGGACGACCGTTTCGGCTACTTCGGCCTGCGCACCCTGCACAGCCGCTATCTGCTGCGGCACCCGGTCACCCGCAAGGTCGTCGAGACACCGCAGCACTTCCTGCTGCGGGTCGCCGCCGGCCTCGCCGAGGGCGACGACGACCGCTCGGTGGACGAGGTCGCCGCGCTGTACGGCCTGATGAGCCGCCTGGAGTACCTTCCCTCCTCCCCCACCCTGTTCAACTCCGGTACCCGGCACCCCCAGATGTCGTCCTGCTACCTCCTCGACTCCCCCAAGGACGAGCTGGACTCCCTCTACGACCGCTACCACCAGGTGGCCCGCCTCTCCAAGCACGCCGGCGGCATCGGCCTGTCCTACTCCCGCGTCCGCTCCCGCGGTTCGCTGATCCGCGGCACCAACGGGCACTCCAACGGCATCGTCCCCTTCCTGAAGACCCTGGACGCCTCGGTCGCCGCCGTGAACCAGGGCGGCCGGCGCAAGGGCGCGGCGGCGGTCTACCTGGAGACCTGGCACTCGGACATCGAGGAGTTCCTGGAGCTGCGCGACAACACCGGTGAGGACGCCCGCCGTACGCACAACCTGAACCTCGCGCACTGGGTGCCGGACGAGTTCATGCGCCGGGTCAGCGCCGACGCGCCGTGGTCGCTGTTCTCCCCGTCCGACGTCCCGGACCTGGTCGACCTGTGGGGCGAGGAGTTCGACACGGCCTACCGGGCCGCCGAGGCGGCGGGTCTGGCGACGAGGACACTCCCCGCGCGGGAGCTGTACGGGCGCATGATGCGCACCCTCGCCCAGACCGGAAACGGCTGGATGACCTTCAAGGACGCCGCCAACCGCACCGCCAACCAGACCGCCGAGCCGGGCCACGTCGTCCACTCGTCCAATCTGTGCACGGAGATCCTCGAGGTCACCAGTGACGGGGAGACGGCGGTCTGCAACCTGGGGTCGGTCAACCTCGGCGCGCTCGTCGACCGGGAGAGCGGCGGCCTCGACTGGGAGCGGCTGGACGCCACCGTCCGCACCGCCGTCACCTTCCTGGACCGGGTCGTCGACATCAACTTCTACCCGACCGAGCAGGCGCGCCGTTCCAACGCCCGCTGGCGCCCGGTGGGGCTGGGCGTGATGGGCCTCCAGGACGTCTTCTTCCAGCTCCGGCTGCCCTTCGACTCCCCCGGGGCGAAGGCCCTTTCGACCCGCATCGCCGAGCGGATCATGCTCGCCGCGTACGAGACGTCCGCCGACCTCGCCGAGGCCCACGGCCCCCTGCCGGCCTGGGAGAGGACGCGTACGGCCCGGGGCGTCCTGCACCCCGACCACTACGGCGTGGAGACGGCCTGGCCCGAGCGGTGGGCCGCGCTGCGCGAGCGCATGGGCCGGGTGGGCCTGCGCAACTCGCTGCTCCTGGCGATCGCGCCGACCGCCACCATTGCGTCGATCGCGGGCGTGTACGAGTGCATCGAGCCACAGGTGTCCAACCTGTTCAAGCGCGAGACGCTCTCCGGCGAGTTCCTCCAGGTCAACTCGTACCTGGTGGACGACCTGAAGCGGCTGGGCGTCTGGGACGCGCGGACCCGTGAGGCGCTGCGCGAGGCAAGCGGCTCGGTGCAGGACCTCACCTGGATCCCCGAGGAGGTGCGCGGGCTGTACCGCACCGCCTGGGAGATCCCGCAGCGCTCACTGATCGACATGGCCGCCGACCGCACCCCGTTCCTGGACCAGTCGCAGTCGCTGAACCTGTTCATGGAGAAGCCGACCATCGGCAAGCTCTCCTCGATGTACGCCTACGCCTGGAAGCGGGGCCTGAAGACCACGTACTACCTGCGCTCACGCCCCGCGACCCGCATCGCCCGTGCGGCCCAGGGCCAGGCTCACACACCAGCACACACCCCCGTCCAGCAGTCGGCGCCCGACCCCGAAGCGGTCGCCTGCTCCCTTGAGAACCCCGAGTCCTGCGAGGCCTGCCAATGATGTCCACCGCCCCCACCCCCACCCCCACCACCGCCCGAGCCCAGAACCTCCTCGACCCGGGCTTCGAACTCACCCTGCGCCCCATGCGCTACCCCGACTTCTACGAGCGCTACCGGGACGCCATCAAGAACACCTGGCACGTGGAGGAGGTCGACCTCCACTCGGACGTCGCCGACCTGGCGAAGCTCAGTCCCGAGGAGCAGCACCTGATCGGGCGGCTGGTGGCCTTCTTCGCCACCGGCGACTCGATCGTGGCCAACAACCTGGTGCTCACCCTCTACAAGCACATCAACTCCCCGGAAGCGCGGCTGTATCTCTCCCGGCAGCTGTTCGAGGAGGCGGTGCACGTCCAGTTCTACCTGACCCTGCTGGACACCTATCTGCCCGCTCCGGAGGACCGCGCCGCCGCCTTCGCCGCGGTGGAGAACATCCCCTCCATCCGTGAGAAGGCCGAGTTCTGCTTCACGTGGATGGACTCGGTGGAGAAGCTCGACCGGCTGGAGACGCGGGCCGACCGCCGGCGTTTCCTGCTCAACCTGATCTGCTTCGCCGCCTGCATCGAGGGCCTATTCTTCTACGGGGCCTTCGCCTACGTCTACTGGTTCCGCAGCCGGGGCCTGCTGCACGGTCTCGCGACCGGCACCAACTGGGTGTTCCGGGACGAGACGATGCACATGTCCTTCGCCTTCGACGTGGTCGACACCGTGCGCAAGGAGGAGCCGGACCTGTTCGACGACGAGCTCCAGCAGCAGGTGACGGACATGCTCCGCGAAGCGGTCGAGGCGGAGCTGCAGTTCGGGCGCGACCTGTGCGGTGACGGGCTGCCGGGCATGAACACCGAGTCGATGCGGCAGTACCTGGAGTGCGTCGCCGACCAGCGTCTCGTCCGTCTGGGCTTCCCGCCGGTCTACGGCTCGGACAACCCGTTCTCCTTCATGGAGCTGCAGGGCGTCCAGGAGCTGACGAACTTCTTCGAGCGGCGCCCGTCCGCGTACCAGGTCGCCGTGGAGGGCACGGTCGACCTGGACGAGGACTTCTGACAGGACGAGGTCGCCCGAGACGCGCCCGTCCGGGTACCACCTCGCTTCACGCCGCGCGTGCGGTGCGGTGCGAGGTGGTACCCCGCGCGTGACTCCGCTGCGGGGCGGTGTGCCCGGCGGTGGTCTGCCCGGCGGGGGCGGGGCGCCGCTCGGCGGCGGCGCTGTCGGTCTCGGCCTGCTTCAGCTGCCGGTCGATCCGCCGGTCGCGCGCGATGCCGATGACGGCCGGGAGGACCATCAGGACGAACAGTCCGAGAACGGCGAACATTCCGATCAGTGCTTGTATCTGTGTCGTCTCCATGGACATCACTGTCGTCCCGAACACTCCTTACCAACAGTGGCAGGACTGCCGCACACCCTCGATTTACTGCCAAGGGCGAGGCAGACTGGAGCCATGCTCCGCAACGTGGCCGCCGTCCTGCTCGACGGCGTGAACCCCTTCGAACTCGGCGTCGTCTGCGAGGTCTTCGGCATCGACCGCAGCGACGAAGGCCTGCCCGCCTACGACTTCGCGGTCGTCTCGGCCGAAGGCCCCGTCCTGCGCAGCAACACGGGTTTCTCGCTCCAGGTCGAGCACGGGCCGGAGCGCCTGGAGACGGCGGACCTCATCGCCGTGCCCGCCGGGTCGTGCTACGAGACCCGGGACTTCCCGCCCGAGCTGCTGGACGCGCTGCGCCGGGGTGTGGACCGGGGCGCCCGGGTGCTCAGCGTCTGCTCCGGTGTGTTCGCGCTCGCCGCCGCCGGCCTCCTCGACGGCCGGCGCGCCGCCGCCCACTGGCGCCATGCGGATGCGCTGACCAGGCGGTATCCCCACCTGACCGTCGAGCCGGATGTGCTCTACGTCGACGAGGACCCGGTGATCACCTCTGCGGGCACCGCCGCCGGTATCGACGCCTGTCTGCATCTCGTGCGCAAGGAACAGGGCTCCGCCGTCGCCAACCGGATCGCGCGGCGCATGGTGGTGCCCCCGCACCGCGACGGGGGCCAGGCCCAGTACATCGAGCGGCCGCTGCCGCGGTCCGGGAGCGACACCGTCTCCGAGACGCTGGTGTGGATGGAGCGTCATCTGGACGAGGAGGTCACGGTCGAGCAGCTCGCGGCCCGCGCCCACATGTCGCCGCGCACCTTCGCCCGCCGCTTCCAGCAGGAGACCGGCACCACGCCGTACCGCTGGATCCTGCGCCAGCGGGTCCTGCTCGCCCAGCATCTGCTGGAGGGGACGGACGAGACGGTGGACGTGATCGCGGACCGTACGGGCTTCGGCAACGCGGCCACACTGCGCCATCACTTCGTGCGCACCGTGGGCACGACCCCGCACACCTACCGGCGGACGTTCCGCGGCCCCGAGGCCGCCTGAACGCCCGCCGGACGGGCCGGTTCAGCGCGCGACCGGCCTCAGCAGCAGCCGGTGCGGCCGCAGGGTGATGCCGACGTGGGTGGCGTCGTCGGAGCCGGCCACGTGCTCGAAGCGGTACCTCGTCGCCAGCGCCGCGGTGATCAGCGTCAGCATGGCCATGGAGAAGTGGTCGCTCGGGCACTTGCGGTTGCCCAGGCTGAAGGGACGCATGGCGTACTTCGGAATGTCCTTCGAGCGTTCCGGGAGCCACCGGTCCGGGTCGAACTCCAGGTGGCGCTCGTACGACTTCGGATCGCGCTGGATCGCGTACGGACTGTAGATGATGTCCGCCCCGGCCGGAATGCGATAGCCACCGAGTTCCTTGTCGGCGACCGCTCGGCGCGTCAATATCCAGACGGCGGGCCGCAAACGCATGGCCTCGACGACGACATTGTTGGTGTGGGTGAGCTTGCGGACGTCCTCGAATGCCACCGGACGCCCACCGGTGACGCCGAGAACCTCGTTTCGCACCCTGTCCCCGTGTTCCGGATGCGCGGCAAGCTCCTGAAGCAGCCACATGATCGTGGAGGCGATCGTCTCACTGCCGGGGGTGAGTATCGCGACCACCTGGTCGTGGATCTCCTGCTCCCCGATCGGGTCGCCATTGTCGTCCTTCGCCGTCAGCAATGCCGTCAGCAAATCGTCCGGCTTTTGACCGGACGCACGGCGCTCGGCGACGATCTCGTCGACCACGCGGTGCAAATCGGCCAGGGCCCGGTTGAATTCTTGATTGGCCGGAAGTGGCAGCTTGTACAGCGGGCCGAGCGGCACCACCATCCGCCGGTACATGCCGCGGAAGACGGTGGCGAGCGCGGTGCACAGCCGCTCCGCCCGCTCGTCCATGTACACCCCGCGCAGCAGACAGCGCGCCGCGACGCGCACGGCGATCCGGAACGACTCAAAGGTGCAGTCGATCGTCTCCCCCGACGCCCAGCGTTCGGTCAGCGCGTGTGCCTCCTCCTCCATGATCGGGCCGTAGGCCGGGATGGCGTCGAGTTTGAAGGCGGGTTGGATGGTGCGTCGCTGACGCCGGTGCAGCGGGCCGTTGGCTGTGGCCACGCCCTCCTTGCCGAGCAGGCCCTCCAGGGATTCCCACAGGGGGCCGGAGATGATGTAGTCGGGATCGAGCGCCAGCGCCCCGGTGAGGGCGGGCGTGGTGACGGCGTACACCGTCTTGGGGCCGAGCTTCAGGCGCACGATGTCGCCGTGGTCGCGCAGCTGGGCCATGAAGGCCAGTGGATCGCGGACCAGTTTGAGGCCGTGGCCCAGACCGGGGAGCCCGCCACCGGCCACCGGAGGCTCGCGCAGTTCGGTCACCCCCGACGCGTCGGGCTTCACCGAATCGACGGTCATTTCTCACTCACCTGCCGCTTCGTTGTTGACGTACGGGGGCGTGGAGCGGTCGTCCCAGCTGTCGACCATGTACCGGCCGGACTCGTGGTGGAACCAGTAGACGGAACTGAACCAGTTCCGCATGTTTCCGAGGCAGGCCCGCACGGCGGCCCCCAGTTCCTTTCCTCCCACCGTGCCGTCGTCGAGGCTGTCGGCGAACTTCAGGGCGCCCCTCTCGGCATCCAGGAATTCCGTGATGCATTCCTCGACGCGGTACCGCACATCGGCGGCCGCCTCTTCGAGAGTCAGCCCTTCATGGGTGATGAGACTGATTCCGAGATTGTGCACCTCGTTGCCCGCTATTTCCTTCGGGAGCGAGCAGAGGTCGTTGTACCAGGCGGCGAATTCCTGACTGAGCAGGGCCGCTTTCCGATAGGACGGGTTCTTCCGTACGGCATCCGGGAGTTCACAGCCCGCACTCGGCTCCAGGAGGTCGGTCCAGATCCAGTGCGCGAAGGTGAGCCGACGCAGTTCGAGGTACTCCTCGACGGTGGGGACGATCCCCTCCGTCCGGTTGTGGAACTCCCGGTCGTACGCCTCGATCACCGTGTGGAAGTGCCGGGCGAACCGGGCGTTCCAGGTGTCCGGAAGGAACGAGTACAGCCGCCGCACACTGTCCGCGAGCCCGGCCACCAGTGGATCTTCGTGGCACAGGTGGCCCGCGGGGCTGTCGAGCGCCGTGTGCAGCAGGTCCTTCAGCCGCCGCCAGGCGGCGGGCCGGCCGTGCACGATGTCGCGGTCGTGACGGTCGTCCCAGACGAAGAACCACGCGCTGTAGTCCGCTATCGCCTGCAGGACCTCGTCGGCGGCGTCCGTGTAGTACCCCGCCATGAGGTCCGTGTAGCACAGGCCATCGGCATATTCCACCACCTTGTCGGGTGGCATCAGCCGTTTTTCGAGCAGCCACGCTCGGGTTTCCTGCTGGAGCTTCGGCCAATACGGATGGATCTGCCGGGGAAACGCCGCCTCGATCACCGGGAGAGACAGCGCCCGTGGTACCGCGACGGTGGTCGGTTTCGATGTGGTGCCGTGTGACAAAGCATGCACGAACAATCCCCTCTCGGCCGCCAGTTGACATGTGCCCGGCCCTCTCCGCCGGGCGTGCGCCGGTGCGTATCCACACCCCCATTCAGCACCACAACTGACCGCCCTGGGAACGCGTTTGCTTCATTCACTACCCCACGGTGCCGAGATTCTCCCCTTGTGCGGCTGTTTTCAGGGTTGATGACCCGTCGAGGGATCGAACACACAACGGAAAGGCGAACGGCGTCCGGGCCGGAGGGGAATCCGGACCGGACGCCGTGCGCGGAGAAGTTCTGTGCCCCGGGGAGCCCGAGCGGCGACAGGGGCCGACGGGCTCCGGAAGGGGGCGGGGCCCGGCGGTCAGTCGTTGGCGACCACGGGGTAACGCGGCTCGTTCTCGGCCATCTGCCGCAGCGCGTCCTTGCGTTCCCGCTTGGACAGCCGGTCGATGTAGAGGTAGCCGTAGAGGTGGTCGGTCTCGTGCTGCAAACACCGTGCGAAGTAGCCGGTGCCGCGCACCTTGACCGGGTTGCCCCGCTCGTCCTGACCGGTCACCTCGGCGTAGTCGGGCCGGGCCAGCGGCGCGTACGCGGTGGGCACCGACAGGCAGCCCTCGTTGGTGTCGTCCAGCCGGCGCTTCTCGGCGGGCAGTTCGACCAGCTTGGGGTTGCAGACCACCCCGGCGTGCCGCACGCCGTCGTCGTCCGGGCAGTCGTAGACGAAGACCTTCAGGTCGACGCCGATCTGGTTGGCGGCCAGTCCCACGCCCTCCGCGGTGCGCTGGCTGGCGAACATGTCCGCGACCAGCTGCTGGAGCTCGGGGCCGAAGTCGGTGACGTCCCTGCACTCCTTGTGCAGCACCGGGTTGCCGACCACGGTGATCGGTCGCGAGGTGCCTCGCTCGACCCAGGCGGCCTCGCGCTCGGCGCAGTCCTCCGTGTCGATGACGTACCCCTCGTCGTCGACGGGGAGCACGCCCGCGTGCTGCTGATCGGTGTCCTGCTGAGCCATGACCGACGTACGCCTTCCTGGAAAACATGGGGGGTGATGCTGATACAGGGTACGGCGACCGGCCGTCCCGCCGGGTCCGGTCCCCGACCTGGTCTGTGCCCGGCACACGGCCCCGGCGGTCGGCCTAGCAAACCTCTTCCAGGTCCCGCCAGTCGCGTGAGTCCGGGCTGTCCGCGACCCAGCCGTCCAGCAGGCCGCGGACCAGCGAGGCGGGCGCGGCGAGCCCGCACTCCCGCTCCGGCACCCACAGCTGCCCGTCGGTGCGGTGCCCGAGCGGTCCGGGGTGCCCGGGCTCGCTGTGGTCGTGCGGGTCGAGGTGCTCGCCCTCGCCCTCGTCGGAGGGCATCCGGGACTCCGAGCACATCCGGCACAGCAGCCGCACCGAGGACGACCAGTCCTCGGCGGCGAACCCCGCGTCCGCGGCCAGCTGCTCCAGGGCGTCCCGGTCGGCCTCGCCCGCTGCCTCCAGCAGGACCACCCAGGTCGGCACGGGTGAGGGCGCCCACAGCTCGATCTCGTCGAACACCGGGTAGGTGTGTCCGGCGGCCGTGCTCCGCTCGCCGTGCGGCACCCCGTCGTGCAGGACGACCTCGCCCCAGCGGCGGCCGGAGGACGGCAGCGGAATGGACAGCACCTCGATCCGCGCGGGGTCCAGCCGCCGCCCCCAGACGACCTCGGCCTCCCCCTCCGGGGACAGCCGTACGGCCGCGCTGCCCAGGTCCATGCCGAGCGGCTCACCCGAGCCGGTGGGGCTCCCGGGCACCCGGAGCCCGTAGGCCTGCCAGGCGCGGCGGGCCAGCGGCCAGTCCTGCAGGGCGGTGGCGGCGATGCCGACGTTCCACCAGTCGGGTGCCCCGGTGTCCCGGTCGAGCAGCGCGACGGCCCTGAGGCCCGCCGCCCGTGCCTGCTCCCAGTCGTGCCGGAACTTGTGCAGCAGCGCGAGGTTGAACCAGGACTCCGAGAGCCAGGGTTCCAGATCGGCGGCCCGGGTCAGCAGCGCGCCCGCGTCCTCGTACCGGCCGTCGCCGATGAGTGTGAACGCGCGGTCCGTGGCCTGCCGCCAGGAGGCGGAGGGCCGGTTCCGTCCCTTGCCGAAGATCCTCACGATTCCCGCCTGCCAGTTCCGTTCGGTGGGCGGTCCAGCCCCCCGGACACCGTCTCCTTCGCATCCAACCACGTACGGCCGGAACGGCGCTCATTACCCATGGGTTACCCAGCCCCGGGCCGGGTAAGACCGTCCCGTTCCCGGGTCTCCCGGGACAGCACCCGGGCCAGCGACTCGACGACCTGGGGCGCGTACTCCCCGGCGCTCAGCCGCAGTTCCTCCAGTGCCGTGAGCGGTCCGCCGGGCCCTCCTGCCCGGGACTTCTCGTCGTACGCGTTCACCACCCGGACGATCCGCGCGGCCAGCGGCTGCTCCCGGTGGGGATCGGCCTGCCGCTCCACGATCCCCGCCACCCGCGGGTCCACCCCGGTCTGGCGGACCACCGCGCCGCCGAGGAGGGCGATCCGCCGCTGTTCCGGAACGGGCAGGGCGGCGGTGGCGCCCACGGGCACCGGGTCGACGAGGCTGAGCTGGCCGATGTCGTGCATCAGGGCGGCGTACTCCAGGACCGTCAGGTCGGGTTCGGTCAGCCCCAGGTCCCGCCCGACCGACTGGCTGAGTTCGGCGACCCTGCGGGCGTGCCCGGCCGGGGTGCAGCCGGCGATCTCGGTGGCCCGCGCGAGGGAGGTGATGGTCTGCCGGTAGGTCGCCCGGACGGCGGCGTACCGCCGGTAGGACAACTGTGCGAGCAGCAGCGGCACGGACAGCAGGGGCAGCGCCCACAGTCCCACGACCGCGACGCCGAGTGCCATCACCGCGCCCGTCGCGACGACGGCGGCCCCGATGCCGGGCAGAGCCCGCAGTTCGTCGCGGAGCACCGGCGGGAAGGGCCAGCCGGTGCGGGAGTGGGCCAGCGCGGCGGCGAGCACCGCGTCGCAGAGCGTGGACAGGGACAGCAGGGCGAGCAGCAGCAGCGCGTGGGCGGGGCCGCCCCAGTCGTCGAACGTCCCGCGGCCGTAGAGGGGCTGGAAGCACACGGCGACGAATCCGACGGTGAGCGTCCGGCGGGCCAGGTGGTCGCGGGCGGGCCCGGGGCCGCGCCCGACGTGCGGCACGCTGCCGAGCAGGGAGCCGGCGAGGACCACGGTGACGATCTGGGCCGCGTCGTGGCCGGTGGGTCTCCCGTCGGCCTCGCCGAGCAGCGCGTACGCCAGTGCCCCGGCGGCGGCGAGCGGTGCGGTCTGACGGACTCGCGGCCCGGTGTGCCGGGTGAGTTCGCCGACGGCGACGAGCACCCCGAAGGCGAGGGCGATGCCGCGTTCCGCGATTCCGTTCCACAGGGTGGCGCCGAGACAGCCGGTGGCGAGCGCGACGGCGCACGCGTGCACGAGGGTGTGCAGCCGGAGACTCATCGGCGGACCCGGGGCTGGTCGGCGACGGGTCCGGCGGGCTCGGGGGCGACGGGGGCGGGGGTGGTTCCGGTGCCGGGGGCCGGCGCGGGAGCGGACGGATCGGGGGGCCGGACGTCCTCGGCCGTCACCGCGGGATGCCAGCCGGCCCGGCCGATCGCCCGTACCAGCGCTTCCACCATGCGCGGGTCGAAGTGGGTGCCCGCACACCGCTGGAGCTCCTCCAGCGCCACGGGCACCGGTCGGGCCCTGCTGTAGGAGCGGGTGGAGGTCATCGCGTCGAAGGCGTCGGCGACGGCCACCACCCGCGCGGACTCCGGGATCTGACCACCCGCCAGCCCGTAGGGGTAGCCGCTGCCGTCCAGCCGCTCGTGATGGTGCAGCACCGCCGCGCGGGCCTCGCCCAGGAAGGAGATCCCCCGCACCATCTCGTGCCCGTACTCGGGGTGCAGTTCGATCACCCGCCGCTCTTCGGGGGTCAGCGGTCCGTTCTTGGTGAGCAGCCGGGTGGGCACACCGAGCTTGCCGACGTCGTGCAGGATGCCCGCGAAGCGCAGCACCTCGGTCCGTTCGTCGTCCATGCCGAGCTCACGCGCGATCATCGTGGAGGCCTGCCCGACCCGCTCGCTGTGTCCGCGCGTGTACCCGTCCTTGATGTCGACGGCCTGCACGAGCGCGCGGATCGTCGCCTGGTGGGCGGCCCGCTCCCGGTGGTACTGGGCGAACGCCCACCACGAGACGCACATCGGCAGCAGTACGAGCAGCGCGGCCACCGGCCCGTAGGGGCTGCGCCACAGCAGGGCCATCATCAGTCCGGCGAGCCCGTGCACGGTGATCGGCGCGAGCGACCGCAGGAACAGCCGCCGCCAGGTGGCCGGCCGGGAGGCCGGGCTCCCGCGCCACAGCGGCACGCCGGCCGTGAGCGTCACGATGCCGTGGTCCAGCAGGGTGAGGAGCAGGCAGAACACCAGCACCGACGTGCCGACCGCGCCCAGCGCCGTCGGCACGTCACCGGCCGCGACCGCGTCCCGGCCGCCGGTTGCCTGGTACGCCCGGCTCGCGGCCCACACGGCGAGTGTCAGTTGAGCGGTCCGCCAGATCCGCCGCGCGAGGGGCGGCCGTTGCTCCACCGGAGTGAGCAGCGCGCCGGGCAGCACGACCAGCGCGGCGGCGGACGGCGGCAGCAGGAAGGCCGCGGCCAGCAGTACGGGGTGGAAGGTGCCGCCCGGATTCGGGGCACCGAGGTACCGGGACCGGACGAGGTACTCGCAGCACGCGTACAGCACGGCGAGCGAGGCGAACTCACGCCAGGGGACGTGCGGCGCCTGCGGGCCGTACACGATCTGCGCGACGTACGGCGGGGGCAGCAGACAGACCAGGCCCGCCACGGCGACACCGGCCACGTACACGCGGGCCCGCGCCGGTAACGCCTCCATGAGCCCCTCCCCCGGCCGTGCCTGCCGCGCTGGACGGCCTGCCGTCTGTCAGGTTCTGGAGCCTAAGGGGACGAACGACGCCTCCGCGGGCCCGGGGCCCGCGGATTAGCACGTACGGGTGACGTCGCTCCCCTTTCGGGGAATGTTTCCGGGGAACGGTTTCCAGATAGGCCGGAACCGGGCGGCCGCCGGACGGCCGTACGACCGGCCGGTCTCAGGACTCCTGCGGCGTGGCCTGCGGGGCCTGGGACTGCTCGGAGACCCGGGGGGCCTGGGTCTGAGAAGCCGGAGAAGCCGTGACCTCCTGATCGGGAACGGCCTGACCGGAGCGGATCAGGTCGAGCCGGCCCATGACCTTGGACCGCAGGTCGCCCGGTACGTCGTCCTGCCCGCAGCACCGCTTGACCAGCTTCTTCACCGCTTGCTCGAGTCCGTACTTCTCGAGGCACGGCGAGCATTCCTCGAAGTGGTGCTCGAACTTCACGCAGTCGGCGTCCGGCATCTCACGGTCGAGGAACTCGTAAAGATGGTCGAGGATCTCGCTGCAATCCGTCTCGTGCGGCTCTCCGCAGCTCATGACCCCGAGCCTTTCGCTTCGTTCGACTGTCCGGCGCCCGCCGGGACCAGTCCGCGCTCGCGCGCGTAGTCCTCGAGCATGCCGCGCAGCTGGCGGCGGCCACGGTGCAGCCGGGACATCACGGTACCGATGGGTGTGCCCATGATGTCGGCGATCTCCTTGTAGGCAAAGCCCTCGACGTCCGCGAGATACACGGCGATGCGGAACTCCTCGGGAATCGCCTGGAGCGCTTCCTTGACGTCCGAGTCGGGCAGGTGGTCGAGCGCCTGCGACTCCGCCGAGCGCAGACCGGTCGACATGTGCGACGCGGCACGCGCGATCTGCCAGTCCTCGATCTCCTCGGCGCCGCTGCGCTGCGGTTCACGCTGCTTCTTGCGGTACGAGTTGATGAAGGTGTTGGTGAGGATCCGGTACAGCCACGCCTTGAGGTTCGTGCCTTCGCGGAACTGGTGGAAGGACGCGTACGCCTTGGCGTACGTCTCCTGGACCAGGTCCTCGGCGTCCGCCGGGTTGCGCGTCATGCGCAGGGCGGCCGAGTACATCTGGTCGAGGAACTCGAGGGCGTCCCGCTCGAAGCGCGCGTTGCGCTCCGCGGGTGTTTCGGCGCCCTTGTCGCCCCTGCCGCCCTGGCCCTCGGGCTGCTCCGCCTGGCCGTGTTCGGTCCCTGCGCCGGTACCGGGAACCGGACCCACCTCCTCCAGAGTCGTCGTGCGACCCGAAGCGGCCCCACTCGAATCGGAGGATAGACGACGATCCGGCCCGCCCGCCGCCCGAACAGGGGCGGTCCTGGCCGCGTGCAGCACCGTCCAGTCCAGGTCGGCACGGCTGCTGCGCCTCGGGCAATACGTCGACCCCATGCGGCGGACTCCCTCTCCTACGACGTCGGTGCCGGTGACCGGCGGATATGTCGGAGTCAACAGCGTGAGGGGCCGGAACATTCCCGAAGCTTTACCCGAGGGGGCCGGGCCGCCGTCCGAGCTCGTCGACCCACCGCACGACGGCGTCGGTGACGACCGCCAGGGCCTCGTCCTGGGTGGTGCCCGCCCGCTTGGGCACGGCGAAGCCGTGGTCGCCGTGGGCCACCTCGACCAGTTCGTACGCCCTCCCGCGCTCGGAGAACTCCCCGGGCTTGCCGAACGGATCGTTGCCGCCCTGGACGACGAGGGTGGGGACCGCGGCGCCGAGCAGCTCCCCGGCGCGGGACTTCTCGGGCCTG
Organism: Streptomyces sp. NPDC004051; assembly: GCF_053604275.1. Lineage (NCBI taxonomy): Bacteria > Bacillati > Actinomycetota > Actinomycetes > Kitasatosporales > Streptomycetaceae > Streptomyces > Streptomyces sp. NPDC004051. The sequence goes on from NZ_JBSGHG010000006.1 coordinate 101,638, forward strand.
CCCGGCGGGTGCAGGGGGAAGCTGAGGGCGAGGACGGCACGGGCGCCCAGTTCGCCGGCGGTGCGGCACGCGACGCGGGCCCCGGCGCTGCGCCCGCCCGAGATCACCGGCAGGCCCGGCTCCGTCAGCGCGGGCCAGAGGTCCCGCCAGGCGCGGTCCAGGGTCTTCGGCGCGGGCGCCACCTTCTTCCCGGCCACCCGCCAGGGCTGCTCCACCAGGGCCACGGTCACGTCGTGCGCGGGGAGCACGGTGGCCAGCGCCTTCAGGTCGCGCGCCTCGATGCCGCCGCCGGCACCGTGGCCCAGTGCGAGGACGAGGCGCGGGGTGCCCCGGGCAGGGTGCCAGGTGATGCGGGCGGGGCCGGCTTCCGTCTCGACCGTCTCGACGGCCCCGGCGGCCTCGGTGGCCTCGGTGGCCTCGGTCGGAGGCTCCTCGTTCACGTTCGTCACATCAGAAGAGTGTGCCCTCTTCCGGTGCGGCCAGTTCGTTCAGCAGCTCCGGGCCGTTGTTGCGGACGTTGCTGACCGCCGTGGAGACCGGGAAGGCGCGCATCAGGCCGGGGGCCGGCGGGGCGAGCAGCCCGCGCAGTTCCTCGGTTTCGGTCCGGGAGGGGTCCAGCCAGGCGTCCCACCGGTCCGGCGTGAGCATCAGCGGCATCCGCGGGTGGATCTCGGCCAGGGTCCGCGGGCCTTCCTCCGGGGGCACCGCGAGCGGCGTGGTCTCCGCCTCGGTGGTGATGACGGAGCACGTCACCCACCAGGCCCGTGGGTGGTCGTCCGGCAGGGTCCGGTCCCGCCAGAACTCGTACAGTCCGGCCATCGCGAACACCGAGCCGTCGGCCGGCGTCACGAAGTACGGCTGCTTGCGGGGGCGTTTCCTCTTGCCCTCGACCTCCAGTTCCCGCTCCTGCGTGCCGGTGACCCACTCGTAGTAACCGTCGGCGGGCAGGATGCAGCGGCGGGTGGCGAAGGCGCGTCGGTAGGAGGGCTTCTCGTGCACGGTCTCCGCGCGTGCGTTGATCATCCGGGCCCCGCCCTCGGGCGTCTTGGCCCAGGAGGGCACGAGGCCCCATTTCAGCTTCCGCAGCTGCCGAACCGGCCGCGGGTCGTCCGCGTCCTTCACCACGCGGTCCAGGACGGCGAGGACCTCTTTGGTGGGGGCCACGTTGTAGTCGGGCTCCAGGGTCTCCTCCGGCTCCCACTTCTGGATCCCGAAGATCTCCACGAGCTCCTCGGGCCTGCGACTCGCTGCATACCGTCCGCACATACGTGCAACACTGCCAGGCCCGCCCGTCTCCCGGCCACCACCCCTCGACGAGGCGCTCCGCGCCGCCCCCTCCGGTCCGCGATCCCGAGGAGCCCCCACCGCCCATGGACAGCACCGCACCCGCCTCGCTCGCCTCGCTCTGGGACGAGGTGTCCGGTACCCAGCCCGACCCGGATCTGTGGGTGGTGATCGCCACTCTGGCCGCCGCGCTCGTCGTCGTCACACCGCACGGGCTGTGGCGGCTCTCCCGCAACGCCATCACCATCGCCCACGAGGGCGGTCACGGCCTCGTGGCCCTGCTCACCGGCCGCACGCTCACCGGGATACGCCTCCACTCGGACACCAGCGGCCTGACCGTCAGCCGCGGCAAGCCCACCGGCATCGGCATGATCCTCACCGCCGCGGCCGGCTACACCGCTCCCCCGCTGCTGGGGCTCGGCGGCGCGGCGCTGCTGGGCACCGGGCGCATCACCCTGCTGCTGTGGCTGGCCGCGCTGCTGCTGCTGGCGATGCTGGTGATGATCCGCAATGCGTACGGGGCGTTGACGGTGCTGGTGACCGGCGCCACCTTCGTCCTGGTGTCCTGGCTGGCGGGCCCCCAGGTGCAGGCGGCGTTCGCGTACGCCGTGGTGTGGTTCCTGCTGCTCGGCGGGGTGCGTCCGGCCTTCGAGCTCCAGGCGAAGCGGGCACGCGGGGGTGCGGGGGACTCGGATGCGGACCAGTTGTCCCGGCTGACGCACGTGCCGGCGGGGCTGTGGCTGTTCCTGTTCCACGCCGTGTCACTGTGCTCGCTGCTCGGCGGGGGACGGTGGCTGCTGGGGCTGTGACGCCGGCGGCGCCGGGAATCCGACCCGCAGGTACCGGGCACGCCCGGCGGACGGGGCCCCCACTAAAGTGGGGCGCATGACCGCTAATCCTGTGCACACCGCCCTCTGGCCCGCCCCGCACGCGAGCGGAGCCGTCGACGCGACGGTCCACGTGCCCGGGTCGAAGTCGGTCACCAACCGTGCCCTCGTGCTCGCCGCCCTCGCCTCCGAGCCCGGCTGGCTGCGCCGTCCGCTCCGCTCCCGCGACACGCTGCTGATGGCGGACGGGCTGCGGGCCCTGGGCATCGAGATCGAGGAGGGGATGGGCCCCGACGGCACCGGTGAGGCCTGGCGGGTGCTGCCCGCGGGCCTGCGCGGCCCGGCCACCGTCGATGTCGGCAACGCCGGCACGGTCATGCGGTTCCTCCCCCCGGTCGCCACCCTCGCCGACGGTCCCGTCCGCTTCGACGGCGACCCCCGTTCCTACGAGCGCCCGCTGAACGGCGTCATCGACGCGCTGCGTCACCTCGGGGCCCGGATCGACGACGACGGCCGCGGCGCGCTGCCGCTGACCGTGCACGGCGGCGGTGCCCTGGACGGCGGCACCGTGTCGGTGGACGCGTCCTCGTCGTCGCAGTTCGTCAGTGCCCTGCTGCTGTCCGCGCCGCGCTTCAACCAGGGCGTCGAGGTCCGGCACACCGGTTCGACGCTCCCCTCCGTGCCGCACATCCGGATGACCGTCGACATGCTCCGCGCGGTCGGCGCCCAGGTGGACAGTCCGGAGTCGGGCGGTGAGCCCAACGTCTGGCGGGTCACCCCGGGGGCCCTGCTCGGCCGGGACCTGACGATCGAGCCGGACCTGTCCAACGCGCAGCCGTTCCTCGCGGCCGCCCTGGTGACCGGCGGCCGGGTCGTCGTCCCGGACTGGCCCGCCCGTACCACCCAGGGCGGTGACAGGCTGCGGGAGATCTTCACCGAGATGGGCGGTTCCTGCGAGCTGACCGATTACGGGCTCGTGTTCACCGGTTCCGGGTCGATCCACGGCATCGACGTGGACCTCGGCGACGTCGGCGAGCTGGCGCCGGGGGTCGCCGCCGTCGCGGCCCTCGCGGACTCGCCGTCCACCCTGCGCGGTGTGGCTCACCTGCGGCTGCACGAGACGGACCGCCTGGCCGCGCTCACCAAGGAGATCAACGAGCTCGGCGGCGACGTCACCGAGACCGCCGACGGTCTGCACATCCGCCCCCGCCCGCTGCACGGCGGCGTCTTCCACACCTACGAGGACCACCGCATGGCGACCGCCGGCGCGGTCATCGGCCTCGCGGTGGAGGGCGTGCGGATCGAGAACGTGGCGACGACGGCGAAGACCCTGCCGGACTTCCCCGAGCTGTGGACCGGGATGCTCGGGGCATAGGAACGCAGACGATGCGCCGCTACGGCAAGCACACCGACGAGGACGACATCCGCTCCCGCCCGAACCGCAAGGGCAACCGGCCGCGCACCCACATCCGGCCCAAGCACGAGGACGCCGCGGAGGGCCTGGTCCTCACCGTCGACCGGGGGCGGCTGACCTGTCTCGTCGAGGACCGGGTCGTGCTCGCCATGAAGGCCCGGGAACTGGGCCGCAAGGCGGCGGTGGTCGGTGACCGGGTGGCGATCGTCGGTGACCTCTCGGGCCGGAAGGACACCCTCGCGCGGATCGTCCGCATCACCGAGCGGACCTCGGTACTGCGCCGTACCGCGGACGACGACGACCCCTACGAGCGGGTCGTCGTCGCCAACGCCGACCAGCTGGCCGTCGTCACCGCCCTCGCCGACCCCGAGCCCCGTCCCCGCCTGATCGACCGCTGCCTGGTCGCGGCGTACGACGGCGGGCTGACCCCGCTGCTGGTACTGACCAAGTCGGACCTCGCACCGCCCGACAAGCTGCTGGAGCTGTACGGCGACCTCGACATCCCGTACGTCGTCACCAACCGGGCGGAACTGGAGAGCGGTGCGGCGGCCGACCGGGTGCGGGAGCAGTTGGAAGGCCGGATCACGGCGTTCGTGGGGCACTCCGGGGTCGGCAAGACGACGCTGGTGAACGCGCTGGTGCCGGAGGAGCGGCGGCGTTCGACCGGGCTTGTCAACGCGGTGACGGGACGCGGGCGCCATACGACGACGTCCGCACTGGCACTGCCCCTGTCGGGTGCGGAGGGATGGGTGGTCGACACCCCCGGGGTGCGGTCGTTCGGCCTCGCCCACGTCGATCCGTCCCGGGTCATCCACGCCTTCCCCGATCTGGATCCGGGCACGGAGGGCTGTCCCCGCGCGTGCAGTCACGACGAACCGGACTGCGCGCTGGACGCCTGGGTCGCCGAGGGACACGCGGACCCGGCGCGTCTGTACTCGCTGCGGAGGCTGCTGGCGACCCGGGAGCGCACGGAAGGCGACTGACCCTCGCGTGTTTGTCATCGCCTGCGGACGGTAAGTGCATAATCGCACCGAGTCGGATCCGAAGCCGTCGAATCCGGCGAAGCGGCCACTGGCGGGGACAACGGGAGGACGGCACATGGCGTGGCTCATGGTCGTGGTGGCCGGGCTGCTGGAGACCGGGTTCGCCGTGTGTCTGAAGCTGTCCCACGGTTTCACGAGGCTGTGGCCGACCGTCGCCTTCTGCGCGTTCGCGCTGGGCAGCTTCGGCCTGCTGACCCTGTCCCTGAAGAAGCTCGACGTCGGGCCGGCGTACGCCGTGTGGACGGGGATCGGGGCGGCGGGGACGGCGATCTACGGGATGGTGTTCCTGGGTGACCTGGTGTCGACGCTGAAGATCGTGTCGATCTCCCTGGTGATCATCGGAGTGATCGGGCTTCAGCTGTCGGGCTCGGGGCAGTGAGCGCGCGGCGCCGGCCCTCGTGAGCGCCCGCCGTGTGCGCCGCGTGCTCCGCTACGGCACCGGCTGGCGGTTCAGGGCGCTGCGGACCAGGTCGGCGATGCCGCCCCGGGTCGGCGGCGGTGCGGCGACGCAGGACAGGGCGAGGCGTACCACCAGTTCGCAGGAGCGGGCCAGCTCGGCGGTGTCGGTCCTGGGCGCCCCGGGGCCGGCCAGGACGGCCACGGCACGGTCGCGGACGAGGGCCACGAGGTCGACGGGCGAGGGCAGTGGGCCGTCGGCGCGGCGCTGGGCGGGCACCGCGGAGCCGGACCGGATCGGCACCGGGGCCGGGGAGGGCAGGTGTTCGCTCCAGCAGCCGGTGAGCAGGGCGCGGACCAGCACGTTCCCGGCGGCCGCGGCGGCGGTCCACTCGGCGGCCGCGGTGAGCCGGTCGCGGGGGTCGTGGTGGACGGCGAGGGCGCGGTCGACGCCGGCCAGGTAGCCGTCAACCTCCCGGCGGACCAGGGCCCTGGCCAGTCCGTCCTTGCTGCCGAACTCGTTGTAGAGGGTCTGCCGGGACACCCCGGCGGCCGCGGCCACGTCCACCATCCGCACCGCGGACCACGGACCACGCTCGAGTGCCGCGTACGCGGCGTCCAGTAGAGATTCCCTCGCTGCGGGCATCATCGCCTCCCTCGGGGCGGGCGAGCGGCTCTGCGCCTCAGATTTGACGCGCCGCCGGGCACTGTCAAGGGTTCGCGTGGGGTGCGGAGCAGCGGTGCCGCGGGAGGTCTCCCGGTCGCCCGGCGCGCGCCTGGCTCGTGCGCGGGGCGCACGCGACCCGCGCACTCCCCGCACGCGACCCGCGCACTCCCCGCGCACGATCCGTACGCCGTGGCGCACAGCGGGCGCACAGCCCTCGAACCCGAGGTGGCCCCGGCCCCACCTCGGCAGATACGGTTCGTTGCATGCCCGACTACCTTGACGACCTGCGTCTCGCCCACGTCCTCGCGGACGCCGCCGACGCCGCGACGATGGACCGGTTCAAGGCCCTCGACCTCAAGGTGGAGACCAAACCGGACATGACGCCGGTGACCGAGGCGGACAAGGGCGCGGAGGACGTCATCCGCGGCCACCTGAAGCGTGCCCGTCCGAGGGACGCGATCCTCGGCGAGGAGTACGGCGTGGAGGGCACGGGCCCGCGGCGCTGGGTGATCGATCCGATCGACGGCACCAAGAACTACGTACGCGGCGTCCCGGTCTGGGCCACGCTGATCGCCCTGATGGAGGCCGGGGAGGGGGGCTTCCAGCCCGTCGTCGGACTGGTCTCGGCCCCCGCCCTGGGCCGCCGCTGGTGGGCCGCGCGGGGCCACGGCGCCTTCACCGGCCGCAGCCTGTCCCAGGCCTCCCGGCTCCAGGTGTCCGGGGTCTCCAGGCTCTCCGACGCCTCCTTCGCGTACTCCTCGCTCAGCGGCTGGGAGGAGCAGGGGCGCCTGGACGGCTTCCTCGACCTCACCCGCGAGGTGTGGCGCACGCGCGCGTACGGCGACTTCTGGCCGTACATGATGGTCGCCGAGGGGTCGGTGGACATGTGCGCGGAACCGGAGCTGTCCCTCTGGGACATGGCGGCCACCGCGATCGTGGTCACCGAGGCCGGCGGCAGCTTCACCGGACTCGACGGCCGCCCCGGACCGCACAGTGGCAACGCCGCCGCCTCGAACGGACTGCTCCACGACGAACTGCTGGGCTATCTCAACCAGCGCTACTGACGTCCGGGCCGAGGCCGCGCCCCCCACTGCGCCGTACGCGCCCTCTTGCTGGCGCCCGTTTCGCCTGCGACCGTGGGAGTCCCCCCGCTTGTGAACTTGTGAAGCCTTGAACCAGCGGACCGGCCCGAGGTCCGCCGGCACGGTTTCCGGTAGGAGGTGGCTCCATCCCATGCTCGTCCGCGACGCCATGAGCACGGTGGTCCTCACCATCGGCCCCGCCCACACACTCCGCCAGGCCGCCGCCCTGATGTCCGCCCGCCGTGTCGGCGCGGCCGTGGTCCTCGACCCCGACGGCACCGGCATCGGCATCCTCACCGAACGCGACGTCCTCGTCTCCCTGGGGCTGGGGCAGGACCCGGACTCCGAACACGCCCACTCCCACACCACGACCGACGTCGTCTTCGCCACCCCGTCCTGGACGCTCGAGGACGCCGCTCACGCCATGACGCGCGGCGGCTTCCGTCATCTGATCGTCCTGGAGCGGGGCGAGCCCGTCGGCATCGTCTCGGTGCGCGACATCATCCGCTGCTGGGCCCCCGTCCGAGGGCAGTCAGCCCAGCACACACCGGCATGACCGGCGGGCCGGGCCCCTCGAAGGGGCCCGGCCCGCCGCAACGGCAAGCGGTCCAGCGCTGGAATCAGCCGCACAGGGCCTGGACCGCGGCCTCCAGCCGCTTGCCGAAGCATTCACCCTTGGCTGAAGCCAGCACTGATCCTAGAATGGATGATGTCTAAGTCAAGCAATGCTCCAAAGTCACACCTGTTCGGGACCTGGTCCCCCCGGCTGTTAGGCTGGTGTCCATGAGCGACCTTCTGGAACGACTGCGCGGACGTGGCTGGCGGATGACCGCACAGCGTCGTGTGGTGGCCGAGGTCCTCGACGGCGATCACGTCCATCTGACAGCCGACGAGGTGCACGCCAGAGCCGTCACCAGGCTGCCGGAGATCTCCCGGGCGACCGTCTACAACACCTTGGGCGAACTGGTCACCCTCGGCGAGGTGGTGGAAGTCGCCACGGACAAACGGGCCAAGCGTTATGACCCGAACGCCCACCGGCCGCACCACCACCTGGTGTGCGCGCAGTGCGGAGCGATCCGGGACGTGCACCCGACGGGCAACCCGCTGGCCGACCTCCCCGACACCGAGCGCTTCGGCTTCACGATCTCGAGCGTCGAGATGACGTACCGGGGCGTCTGCCCGAACTGCGCCGCGACGTAGGCCGCCCGGCCCGCACCGCCCCCTCCCTGACGTAGACGAAAGCCCCCGGCAGTGTGCCGGGGGCTTTCACGTGCACTCAGGAGTCCGATCGGGGACATACACCGAGGGCCGGAACCCTTTCGGATTCCGGCCCTCGGCCTTCAGTAGCGGGGACAGGATTTGAACCTGCGACCTCTGGGTTATGAGCCCAGCGAGCTACCGAGCTGCTCCACCCCGCGTCGATGAACGCAACATTACGTCAAGGGGGTGGACGGAAGCAAATCCCTTTCGGTGGAGGCCGTGATTCCTGAGGGCCGTGCTCCCTGAGGGCCGTGCTCCCTCAAGGTGCGTGCGCCGTCACGCGGACAGTTCCTCGCGGAGCGCGTCGCGCAGACGGATCGCCCGTTCCGTGACCGCCGCCGGGCCCAGCGCCGCCGCACGGTCGGCCCAGTACTGGCCCTCGGCGAGCTCACCCCGGCGCGCGTAGACCAGGGCGAGCCGCAGAGCCGCGCGGCCGTGTCCGGCGTCGGCCGCGCGGGTCCACCACACGGCCGCCTCGGGCTCGCTGCCCTCCCGCGCCAGCAGCAGGCCCAGGTTGAAGGCGCCGTTGCGGGAACCGGCCTCGGCCGCCTCCCGGTACCAGCGGGCCGCCTCGACCACGTCGCCGCGGGCCGCTGCGAGCATGCCGACGCGCACCTGCGCGCGCCGGTGGCCCTGGGAGGCGGCACGCTCGTACCACTCCTCGCACTCGCTGCGCCGGTTCACCGGTTCGCCCAGTTCGTGCGCGGGCTCCGGCGGGCGACGGGCGTCCAGGACGGTGGCCAGGCGGTAGGCGGCCTCGGCGCTGCCGCCGCCCGCCGCGCACCGCAGGAACCGCTCCGCCTCACCCTCGTCGCCGGCACGCAACCGGGCCATGCCGACCTGGAGGGCGGCTTCCGTGTGCCCGGCCGCCGCCGCCCGCTCGTACCAGCGCAGCGCGGCCGCGTTCTCCTCCCGGCCCGCGTGCAGGATGCCGAGGTTGAAGGCGGCGTCCACGCTCCCCGCCTCCGCGGCCTTGGAGAACCAGGGCTCCGCGCCCGTCTCGTCCCCGGCCGTCAGCAGCAGGATCGCCAGTGCGTTGGCCGCCTCGCGGTGGCCTGCGTAGGCGGCCCGGCGGTACCACTGCTCGGCCGGTCCGGTCCGGCCCTGCTCGGCGCAGAGCAGGGCGAGGTTGTACGCGCCGTTGACGTCGCCCGCGTCCATCGCGGCCCGGTACCAGCGCTCGGCGGTCTGGGTCTCGCCGCGCTCGGCGTGCAGGGCGCCCAGCGCGTTGGCTGCGTTGCCGTCGCCGTCCTGGGCCGCGCGCAGCCACCAGACGGCGGCGTTGTCGGTGTCCCCGGCGTCGCGCAGCAGGAAGCCGAGCGCGCAGGCGGCCCGGGCCTCCCCGTCCTTGGCGGACGTCAGGTACCAACGGCCGGCTTCCTTGAGCTCGCCGCGCTTCTCCAGGATCACGCCGAGGTGCAGTGCGGCCCGGCGGTGCCCCCGCGCGGCGGCCTGCCGGTACCACTGTTCGGCCTCCTCCACTAACGGACGACCCCTGTCCTCGGTCTCCTCCGCGGCCTTCCGGTCCAGCGCCCTGGCCAGCCGGTAGGCGGCCTCCCGGTGCCCCCGCTCGGCGGCGGCCCGCATCCAGCGCTCGGTCCCGGCCGTGTCCCCCCGGTGTTCCAGCAGGTCGGCGAGTGCGTAGGCGCCCAGCACATGGTCCTGCTCGGCGGCCTGGCGCAGCCAGTACTCGGCGGCGGGCTCGTCACCGCGCTCGCGGTGGTGCCGGCCGAGTGCGTGGGCCGCCGGGGCGGAACCGGCGACGGCGGCGATCCGCCACCATCCGGCGGCCTCCTCCGCGTAACCCCGCTGGAACAGGAGGACGCCCAGGTTGTTGGCGGCGGCGCGGTCGCCCGCAGCGGTGGCGGCACGCAGCTGGGGCTCGGCTCCGGCGAGATCGCCGCGACGCAGCAGCATGGCGCCGAGGACGCTCATCGCCTCCACGTCACCGGCTTCGGCAGCGAGCCGGCGGCGCAGCTCCTCGGCTGCCTCGTCGGCGGCTTCCGCCGTCTCGTCGCGAGGTTCCTCCCGCGGAGCGGACTGCTCAAAACGCCCTGTCTCGTACAGAGTTGCCCTATCCCCCATAACGTCCATCGTCGCACCACCCGCAACCTGGGTACACCTGACATGCCGCAGTCAGTGAGGTCACTTCAGCGTTTTGTCGACATGCCCACAGAGAGACAAGTCAAACACAGATCGGCCAACTCCCGCCGTCGACACGGCCGTCGCCGGGCTCGGCACATGCGTTCGCACAGCGCAAAGGCCCGGATTCCTCAAGGAATCCGGGCCTTTGCCGTCGCCGACATCGCGACTTCAGTAGCGGGGACAGGATTTGAACCTGCGACCTCTGGGTTATGAGCCCAGCGAGCTACCGAGCTGCTCCACCCCGCGCCGTTGTGTTGCAACCGTACCACGGCGCGGGGTGGGCCTTTGACCAGGCCGCTTGCTAACTGCTCGGGCTCGGGTCGGGGCTGGGACTGCTCTTCGAGGCGTCCGATCCACCTCCGCCGGAGCCACCGCCCCCGCCCTGCGCGGACTGGGCCTTCTCAGCCCGGCGCAGGGCCTCCTCGAGATCCTTCTGCGCCTTGCCGTAGGCCTCCCAGTCGTTCTTCTTCAGGGCTTCCTGACCGGCCTCGAAGGCATCCTGGGCGTCGTTCAGGGCCGCCTGGACCGACGGGTTCTCGGACGTGGGCGGCTTCTGCTTGCCTTCGTCCCGACCGGAGCCCTCGTCCTCGGCCGGCGGCTGCTCGGTGGCTGAACCCTCGGCCCCGAAGACCTTGTCGAGAGCCTGCTCCAGCGTGTCCTCGAAGGCCGTCTGGCCTCCGTAGGTCACCAACACCTTCCGCAGCAGCGGGTACTTGAGTCCACCACCGCGCACGTAGACCGGCTCCACGTACAGCAGTCCGCCGTCGAGCGGGACGGCCAGCAGGTTGCCGTACTCGACCTCGGAGTCGCCGCCTCGCAGCAGCCTGATCGACTCGGCGATGTCCTGTTCGGAGTTGAACTGGCTCTGCACCTGCTTGGGTCCGGCCACCGTGGTGCTCGTCGGCAGCTTCAGGACTCTGATCTTGCCGTACCCCTCGCTGCCCGCCTCGGCGTCCACCGCCATGAAGGCACTGAGGTTGTCACGGCCGTTCGGAGTGAACGTCGTGGTGAGCGAGAAGGCCTGTTCCTTCTGGTCGGGCATCTTCATGCTCTGGTAGTACGGCGGCACCGCGTCGCCCGTCTTGTTCGTCGGGTCGGCCGGCACCTGCCACACCTCGCTGCCGCTGAGGAACGTGTTGGCGTCCTTCACGTGGTAGCGGGTCAGCAGTTCGCGCTGCACCTTGAACAGGTCCTGCGGGTACCGCAGGTGGGCCATCAGGTCGCCGGAGATCTCGCTCCTCGGCTCCACCGTGTCCGGGAACGCCTTCATCCACGTCTTCAGGACGGGGTCCTTGGTGTCCCACTGGTAGAGCTTGACCTCGCCGCTGTACGCGTCGACGGTCGCCTTCACCGAGTTGCGGATGTAGTTGACCCGGTTCTCCTGGGCCACCACCGCGCGGTTGTCGTTGGTGGCGGTCAGCGAGTCGGCCGTGGTGTCACCGAGGGTCGTGCGCGACGCGTACGGATAGCCGTTGCTGGTGGTGTAGGCGTCGACGATCCACTGGATCCGGCCGTCCACCACCGCGGGGTAGGCGTCGCCGTCGATGGTCAGCCACGGGGCGACCGCCTCGACGCGCTCCTTGGGCGTGCGGTTGTACAGGATCCGCGAGCCCTCGCCGATGGCACCGGAGTACAGGATCTGCGGCTCGCTGAACGCCGCCGCGTAGGCCGCCCGGTTGACCGGGTTGGCGAGGTTGACACCGCTGTCGCCCTTGTAGCTGGTCGTCTTCTCACCGCTGTCGTCGGAGTAGTCGATCTCCTTCTGGGGACCGCCGACGATCGAGTACGTCGTCGTCCGCTCGCCGTAGTAGATGCGCTGCTCGTACGTGCCGAGGTCGCCCTTGGACGGCAGGTCGGACTCGGTGAACACCGGACGGCCGTCGTCGGCGCTGGTGCCCTTGGCGGCGACGGCACCGTACCCGTGGGTGTACCGGAAGTGGTCGTTGATCCAGTTCCGCTTGGGGATGCCGTTGAGGTTGATCTCGCGCAGACCGATGACCGTGTCCTGCTCGGCGCCGGTCTCGGGATCGGGATAGCGGTCCACGTCCAGGTTGGTCGGGAACGCGTAGTAGTTCCTGATCTGCTGGAGCTGCTGGAACGTCGGCGAGACGATGTTCGGGTCCATGATCCGGATGCTCGCCGTCTCGGAGACCTGGTCGCGGAGCTTGGTCTTGTCCTCGGTCTGGCTGGTCCCCGGGTACTCGTCGACCTGGGCGTCGTCGATGCCGTAGGCCTCACGCGTCGCCTTGAGGTTCTTCTCGACGTACGGCGCTTCCTTGGCCTGCTCGTTCGGCTGGACCTGGAACTTCTGGACGATCGCCGGGTACAGGCCGCCGATGAGGATCGCCGACAGCACCATCAGGCCGAAGCCGATCACGGGCAGCTGCCACGTGCGCCGCCACAGGGTGGCGAAGAACAGCAGCGCGCAGATCACGGCGATGCAGAACAGGATCGTCTTGGCCGGCAGATAGGCGTTGGCGTCGACGTACCGCAGACCGGTCCAGTTGTCGGTCGCCTTGAAGTCGCTGGACTTGACCGCCAGGCCGTACCGGTCGAGCCAGTACGCGACCGCCTTCAGGGCGACGAAGATGCCCAGGAGCACCGACAGGTGGCCGGTGGCGGCCGCCGTGGCCCGCGCGCCGGGGCTGGTGACCCGCAGCCCGCCGTACAGGTAGTGCGTCAGCGCGGCGGCGATCAGCGAGAGGATCGCGGCGGCGAAGCCGAACCCGAGCATGAAGCGGTACCACGGCAGGTCGAAGGCGTAGAACGCGACGTCCAGCTTGAACTGCGGGTCCTTCTGGCCGAACGGCACACCGTTGATCCACATCAGCCAGGTCCGCCACTGGCTCGACGCCGAGGCGCCGGCGATCAGCCCCACCAGCGCGGTGATCCCGAGCAGCAGCCACTTCTTGTACGGCGCGACGCTCATCCGGTACCGGTCGAGGTTCTGCTGCTCCAGCGACATGGCACTCAGCGGCGGCCGCATCCGGTGCGCCAGCCAGATGTTGAAGCCGACCGCGAAGGCCATCAGCAGGCCGAAGACGAAAAAGAGTCCGATCTTGGTCCACAGGGTCGTCGTGAACACCGACGAGTAATCGACCGAGCGGTACCACAACCAGTCAGTCCAGAACCCCGCGAACATGGTGAACACCATGAGAAGGACGGCCAGGACGCCCAGGGTCATGAGCAGGGTCCGGACCCGCCGGGACGGGCGGCCCACTCTCATCCGTGGCCCTGTCGGGCCTCCGCCACGGTCCGGCATCTGGAAAGCCAAGGTAGGCACCTCGAAGTTCGCTGTTGATTCGTCAGGCCCGCGAGTTCGTGGACCATGCGCGGACCCGCGCGATCGCGGGCCCACACTTATGCAACTTACTCACTCTTTACTCAGTTCCCGATTCCGGTCCTGAACGAGAGAGGATTGTGACCATGTCCAACACACCCATGGCGGCGAACCCGCTCACTCGGGCCGTACTCGAGATCGACGAGTACGTCTCCGGCCTCGGCTGGGACCAGCCTGCCCGCCTTTTCGCCCTCGTAGACACCGCGCGGCTCCGCGCAGAACAGCCCTTGCTGGCGGACCGGCTCGGTCTGGGCGACGAGCAGGAGACGACCGCCCTCACCCCGATCGAGCAGGACGAGATTCCGACGGGCAAGCCGCTCGACGAGTTCCTGGGCACCATCGCCTGGCCCGACTCGGTGGCCGGCTGTGCCCTGACCGTGGAGCGTCTGATGCTGCCGCCGTCCGCGGAGGCCCAGGTCCCGCAGGATCTGGACGGGGCCGCGCTGGCGGCGTGGGTGGCGAAGCACCCGGAGCGCCAGGAGGTCCGGATGACGGTCGCGGTCCTGCGGGACGGCACCCGTGACTCCGCGCTGCGGCTGCGGGAGAAGGACTCGCCCACGGAGGTCCTCACCGGGTCCGCCCTGGTACCGGGTCTGGCGGAGGCGCTGTCGGCGACGTTCGCGGAGTAACCCGTACCGGACGGCTGGAAGCGTGCCCGCGCGGGCGGTCGGTGTGCCCGCGCGGTCAGGAAGCCGTGCATGTCGGCAGGTCCGCGGTGTCACCGGAGCCGAGGTCCTTCAGCGCGTCGAGGGCGTCGTCGATGGTGTCCACCTTGATGAGGGTGAGACCCTCGGGGATGTCCTCGGCAGCCGCCGCGCAGTTGTCCGCGGGCGTGAGGAAGTACCGGGCGCCCTTGGCGCGTGCGCCGACCGTCTTCATCTGGACCCCGCCGATCGGCCCCACCTTGCCCGCGTCGTCGATCGTGCCGGTGCCGGCCACGAACGCGCCGCCGGTCAGGCTGCCCGGGGTGAGCTTGTCGTAGATGCCGAGCGCGAACATCAGACCGGCGCTCGGCCCGCCGACGTCGGCGAGCTTGATGTCGATGCTGAACGGGAAGGTGTGGTCGGTCCCGGCGGCGATTCCGACTATCGCACGCTTGTTGCCCGCGTCGTCGGAGGCCGCGGTGATGATCGTGACCTTCTCGGTCCGTGTCGGCGCCCGGTTCTCCTTCTCGGCGGCGGCCTGCTCCTTGGCGGGCACGATCGTGAACTCGACGTCGTCGCCGGGCTTATGCTCGGTCACGAGTTCGGCGACGTCGGCCGGCTTGCGCACCGCGCTGCCGTCGACGCTCTTGATCACGTCGCCGGCGTGCAGCTTGCCCTCGGCGGGGGACCCCTTGACGACACTGGAGACGATCACCCAGGACTTCACCGGGACGTCGAGCGCCTTCAGGGCCGCGACCTTGGCACTCTCCTGGGACTGGCTGAACTCCTCGGCGTTCTCCTGGGTGGACTCCTCCTCCGTCTTGCCGTCGGGGTAGAGCGTGTCGTGCGGCACGACCTTGTTGTCGTGCGCGAGCCATCCGTAGACGGCCTCGACCAGGTTCATCCGGTAGTCGGCACTCGTGACCCGCACCGTGGTCATGTTGAGGTGGCCGTCGGTCGGATAGGTCTTGCGTCCTTCGATGTGCAGCACCGGCTCGCCGTCGTGATCGCCCAGAGTGTCCACCGTCGGCCCCGGGGACATCTCCGAGTACGGCACGGGAAGGAACACACCCGCGCACAGGAGTGCGATCAGCATCAGGGTGGAGGCGAGCATCGTCGCGGTGCGGCGTGGCATGCACCGACAGTACGGGACGAGGCTGTCAGCGCACCGTCAGGGCCGCCCGAGCGGGCGGCCCTGACCTTGGCGTACATCGTTGACCTGCGGTTTTCGGTCCCTCAGTCACCCGAGGGCCGAGGCTTCTCCATGGCCTCGCGGAAGCGGGCGTACCCGACGAGCTCGGGGCCGTCGCTCCGCGCCCTGCGCGTGCGGTTGGCCCAGCTTCCCCAGAGACCCGCGCCGACCGCGGTCATGAACGGAATCAGCAACCAGGCAAGAGCGGCCATACCGACCTCCCAACCCCATGAGCGTCCGCGACTGACTGATCAGCAGATTAACCATCCGCAGTGACAACGCTCATACCCGGGGTGCGGTTACGCAACCGGAGTCCGGAACGGGGACACGGAACGCCTCGGCACGCCCCCACCCGCCCGCCCGTCGCCCGACCACCGTCCTCGACGACGGCACTACGCGCCGACCCATTCCTCTGTCCCGTCCGAGAACTTCTGGTGCTTCCAGATGGGCACCTCGTGCTTGAGGTCGTCGATCAGTTTCCGGCAGGCCTCGAAGGCCTCGCCCCGGTGCGGGCACGACACGCCGACGACGACGGCCAGATCCCCGACCCGGAGGTCTCCCACCCGATGCACGGCGGCCAGCGCCCGCACGGGATACTCGGCGGCGACCTTCTCGGCGATCCGCCGCATCTCGTCCTCGGCGCTCGGATGGCACGAATACCCCAGCGCGTCGACGTGGGACCCGCCGTCGTGATTGCGCACGGTCCCCACGAACAGCGCCGTCCCGCCGGCCGCGTCATCGCCGACGGCCCGGAGGATCTCGTCCACGGACAGCGGCGCGTCCCGGATCGCGATCAGCTTGACCGGATCCTGTGCCGCCTGCTCACCGGGGTGATCATTCGTGGATGCCATGCCCCCATCGTGCCCCACGCCCGCACCGGCACGGAACAGCCCCGCCGCCCCGTGTCGCCCCGCACGCACGCGCACGGACCCTCCCCGGCCGGCGGCTCCCGGTCCGTTCCCGGATCCGTCAGATCCGCCGACGGGTCTTCCGCGCCCTCCGCACCACCGCGGCCGCGCCCAGCAGGGCCACCGTCGCTCCCGCGGCGCCCGCCGCCGTCGCGTCCTTGCGGCCGAGCCTCCGCCCGGCGACCGTGTGCCGGCCGGAGACCTCCTCGAGCAGTTCGGCCAGCACCTCCTCGTTGGTGTGGGCGGGCCGCCACCCCGCGTCGTGCAGCCGGCTCCCGCTGACCACCCAGGGGTGCATCGTGTACGCCAGGTCCCCGGCCGGGGACGGGGTCAGCCCGATCCGGTGCAGTCGTGCCGCCGCGCCCAGCGCGACCGCCGACGGCAGCTCCATCCGCCGGATGCCGCTGAGCTCCTCGACCTCCTCCTGCTCCAGCCATCCGTCGCACCCGACGGCCAGCTCGCCCTCGACCTCTTCCCGGACCGCGTACTCCAGGGCGCTGCACAGATCGTCGACGTGGCAGAACTGCCACGCGGGCCGCGAGCCGGCCACCACGAGCAGTCGCGGCGACTCGAAGTACCTGGTCAGCGCGGTGTCGGTGCCTCCCACCAGCACAGCGGGCCGGACCACCGTGACATTGAGCCCGGGGTGCGCGCGGGGCGCCCTGCGGGCGAGCCGCTCGATCTCCAGGAGGTCGCCCACGCCGGTGGCCTCGGCCGTGGCCCGCAGTTCCGCGTCCTCGGACAGCGGCAGCTCGTTGTCCGGGAGCGCCCCGTAGACCATCGTCGAGGTGCACAGCACCACCCTGCGCACCCCGGCCGCCGCGGCGGCCGTCAGCACGGTCTGCGTCCCCCGGACGTTGTAGGCCGTTCGGGCGGCGGCGTCGGTCTCCAGGTCGAGGTCGATCGCCAGATGGACCACCACGTCGGCCCCGCGCAGCTTGTCCGCGATGGCGGGATCCCGTACGTCCAGGATGTGCCAGTGCGCCTCGGCGCACTCGCCGCGGCGCTCGTCGATGGCGATGACCTGCTTGATCTCCTCCGAGGCGGCGAGCCGCTCGGTGAGCAGCGCGCCGACACCGGCCGCGGCGCCGGTGACCGCGACGACGGGCCCGCGCGGGGGCGACGAGCGGGTCGACTGGTTTCGCGCTGCGCGAACCTGCGGATCTGGGGAACTCACCGGGCGTCTCCAGCGGTTGTCTTCAGTACGAGCGCATGCGAAGCATGTGTACCAGGTGGCATCCATCCTGCCGCAGGCTTTCTGTCGGCGAAGCATCGAGGCCCGAACAGCTTCAGGTGTCTACGCTGGGTGGTGTTGTCGGGCAGCCGTGCCGCCGGAAAGAACCGGCGGCCCTATCAGCCGAGGAATCCCGTGAGTGACACCCCATTCGGATTCGGCCTTCCGCCGGAGGAGCCGGACGACGGCGACGAGGGCAAGAAGAAGGACCCGCAGAGCGGTGGTGGTCAGGACCCGGCCAACCCGTTCGGTTTCGGCATGCCCGGGGCCGGCGGCTTCGGCGGCCCCGGCGCCGACAATCCGTTCGCCGCGATGTTCGGTTCCCTGAACCCCAACGACCTGGGCGCCGCGTTCCAGCAGCTCGGACAGATGCTCTCCTACGAGGGCGGTCCGGTGAACTGGGACATGGCCAAGCAGATCGCCCGCCAGACGGTCTCCCAGGGCACCTCGGACGGCACGAAGGACGCCAGCGTCGGCCCGGCCGAGCGCAGGGCCGTCGACGACGCCGTCCGTCTGGCCGACCTGTGGCTGGACGACGCCACCTCGCTGCCGTCCGGTGCGGCCTCCTCGGTGGCGTGGAGCCGTGCGGAGTGGGTCGAGGCGACCCTGCCGGCCTGGCGGGAGCTCGTCGACCCGGTCGCCGAGCGCGTCGGGGCCGCCATGGGCGACGTGCTGCCGGAGGAGATGCAGGCCATGGCGGGCCCGCTGATCGGCATGATGCGCTCGATGGGCGGCGCCATGTTCGGCACGCAGATCGGCCAGGCCGTCGGCGTGCTGGCCGGTGAGGTCGTCGGCTCCTCCGACATCGGCCTGCCGCTCGGCCCCGTCGGCAAGGCCGCGCTGCTGCCGGTGAACATCGCGGCGTTCGGCAAGGACCTGGGCGTCCCGCAGGAGGAGGTGCGGCTGTATCTCGCCCTGCGCGAGGCCGCCCACCAGCGCCTGTTCGCCCACGTGCCGTGGCTGCGCTCGCACCTGTTCGGCGCGGTCGACGGCTATGCGCACGGCATCAAGGTCGACACCGCCAAGCTGGAGGACGTCGTCGGCCAGTTCGACCCGCAGAACCCGGAGCAGTTGCAGGAGGCTCTCCAGCAGGGCATGTTCCAGCCGGAGGACACCCCGCAGCAGAAGGCCGCCCTGGCCCGTCTCGAGACGGCGCTGGCCCTCGTCGAGGGCTGGGTGGACGCCGTGGTGCACGCGGCGGCGAAGCCCCGGCTGTCGTCCGCGGACGCGCTGCGCGAGACGCTGCGCCGCCGTCGCGCCTCGGGCGGCCCCGCGGAGCAGACGTTCGCCACGCTGATCGGTCTGGAGCTGCGCCCGCGTCGGCTGCGCGACGCCTCGCGCCTGTGGGCCTCGCTCACCGACGCGCGCGGGGTCGACGGCCGGGACGCCCTGTGGGCCCACCCGGACATGCTGCCGACGGCCACCGACCTGGACGATCCGGACGGTTTCGTGCACCGCGAGCAGATCGATTTCTCCGAGCTGGACAAGATGCTCGGTGAGGCGGCCGGCAAGCACGACCTCGGGAAGAAGGACGAGGGCGGGAGCGGTGGCCCGGACGAGGGCACCGGCAAGGACAAGGGCGACGGCGCCGAGTGAGCCTGTACGACGACACGGTTCTCGTGCTCAAGGGGTACGAGAGCCAGCCGGAGCTCCGCCAGAGCTACCTCGACCACCTCGCCGCGTACCGGGACGGCATGTGGAAGGCCTGCGACGCCGGCCACATCACCGCGAGCGCCCTGGTCGTCGATCCGGAGCGCGGCCGGGTGCTGCTGACCCTGCACCGGAAGCTGCGGATGTGGCTGCAGATGGGCGGTCACTGTGAACCGGGTGACGCCTCGCTCGCGGCCGCGGCCCTGCGGGAGGCCGCCGAGGAGTCGGGCATCGCCGGGCTGACCCTCCTGAAGGGCGGACCGGTGCGTCTGGACCGGCATGCGATCCCGCCGCCCTGCCACTGGCACTTCGACGTCCAGTACGCGGCCGTGGCGTCCCCGCACGCCGCGCACGCCATCAGCGACGAGTCGCTCGACCTGCGCTGGTTTCCGTACGACGAGGTGGCGGACGTGGCCGACGCGTCGGTCGTCCGCCTGTTGGAAGCGACCCGGGCGAGACTGGGCGTCTGACGCACGGGTGAGGGGCGACCCGCCCGTGGCGGGTCGCCCCTCACCGCTGTTCCGGTGTTCCGGCCGGAGACTCAGCTCCAGACGTTGCCCTGGTTCTGTCCGCGGGCGCCCTGCTGGCCCATGCCGTACTGCGCGGCGAGACCGGAGCCGATCCGGGCGTTCTGCGGCGGCAGCAGCTCGCTGGGCTGGACGAGTACGAAGCCGCTGCCCATGAAGCTGAGCTCCCAGCCCTCACCGGTGCTGCCGCGGCGCCGCCACACCCCGGAGGAGTGGGTCTGGGCCTGCATCTGCACGCGCAGCGCCGTGGACCAGGCGACGATCGCGTCGGCGTCGCAGTTGACGTACTTGTCCGGCGTCACCTGCATCAGCAGCGGCATGCCGGAGGTCATCAGCGCGACCTTGCCCTGGCCGGTGATGTTGAGCTGGTACTTCCCGGAGCCGGAGATGCCGTACAGGCTGTCGACGGCGATGACCTCGTGGTGCAGCGAGGAGTCCATCGCGAGCACATAGCTGCTGTCGACGGTCAGCCCCTCGTGGTCCACGTCCATGAGATGGATGTGCTGGGCGAGGTTGGCGAGGTAGACCGTGCCCTGCCCGTGGCAGCGCATCAGGTCCAGTCCCTCACCGGTGCGCGCACGGCTGAGGGACTGACCGCGGCTCTGGTACTCGGCGTCGAACTCGACGAGCCCCTGGTAGGCGACCATGCTGCCCTTGCGGGCGAGGATGTCGTCGTGACCCCCCAGGGCGACCCGGAGCATCTGCTTGTTCTGCAGGCTCCAGCGTTCCTGGGTCTGCTGGTCGTTGTGGGCGAAAAGCGGGCTCTGCATGATGTGGTTGCTCCCCCTCAGCCCCGGACCCGGAGGCGGTCGGTGCTGTCCTCACTGGGCTGGACGACGACGATGCCCTGTCCGGAGAACGCCATCTGGTAGGCCTCGCCGCTGCCGCGGCCGATCAGCGACTGCGCCCGGAAACTGCGCTTGCCCTTCACCTTGAGGTTCGGGGACCAGGCGACCAGGGCGTCCGGGTCGACGTACGTCTCGTCCTCGCCACCGCCGCAGTCGACGACGATCGGCTTGCCCCGGGAGGTCAGCGCGACCCAGCCCTGCCCGGAGATCCTGGTGTTCCACAGGCCCTGCCCGGCGAACTTCGCCAGTCCCTTCACCCGCTCCACGCCCCACGACAGGTGGGCGTCGAAGGCGAGCAGGTTGGTGGCGTTGACGGAGATGCCGTCGCCGTCGAGGTTGATCACGACGACGTTCGCACCGTAGTCGGCGAGGTAGAGCAGGCCGTCGCCGGAGCACTTCATCAGCGGCGCGCCCTCCCCGGTCATCCAGTCCCGCGCGATCTGGCGCACGGCCGACGGGTTGGGCTCGTACTGGACGAACCCCTCGTAGGCGACCATGGAGCCCACGCGCGCGAAGAGGTCGTTCCCGGTCTGCATGGCGACCTTCAGCATGTGGTCGCCGTGGTTCTCCATGCGCGCGGTGACGGGGGCGGGGGCGTAGCCCGCGAGCGGCTGGTTCATGACGGGCTCCCTCAGATCTCGTACGGCTGGACGACGATGAAGTTGCCGGGCGCTCCCCGGAACTGGAGGTTGACGCTCTCCCCGGTGTCGCCGGGGTAGGAGTTGCGGCGCATTCGCACCTGGCTGGAGACGATCACCTGGGAGGCGGCCGACCAGGCGACCACGGCGTTGCAGTCTGCGAACGTGGTGGGCGTCACCGGCAGCACCACGGGCACCCCGTGCGTCTTCACGACGACGGTGCCGGTCCCCTGGAACTGCATCGTGAACAGCGCGCCACCGGGAATGCCGTGCCCCTCGATGCGGCGGACCTCGTACTGGAGGCCCTCGTCGAAGGCGAGGACGTTCTCGGCGGAGACGCACACGGCGTCGCCCTGGAGCTCGATCGGGTGCAGCATCGTGGCGTCCTCGGCGAGGAACACCTGCCCCTGGCCCGTGCAGCGCATCAGCTGCATCTCCTGGCCGGTCGCGTTGCCCACGAGCCGGCCGGTGAAGCCGGCGCCCTTGTAGCTGAAGTCGACCTTGCCCTGGTAGAGGACCATGCTGCCCTGCCGGGCCAGCACGGGCTGACCGCCGATGCCGAGGTCGACGCGGACGAGCTTCTGGTTCTGCTGGGTCCAGCGCTGCCCGGTGGGCGTCTCCTTGAACGTCTGGAGCGCACCGAGCACACCCAGGATCTGCGGTGTGCCCTGCGGAGCCCCGTAGAGGGCCGGCGGGCCCGGCATCTGACCCGGCATCTGTGCGGGCGGCGGCGGCTGGCCGTAGCCGGGCGGGGGTGTCGACAGGCCGTGACCGGGGGGCGGGACGGGTGCCTGCGGCTGTGCGCCGTAGCCGGGGGGCGGCGGGGCGCTCGGGGCCGACGGACCGGGGGGCGGTGACTGCCGGCCGGGCTGACCGAAGGGCGCGGGCGCCGGAGCCGGAGGCGGCACCGGAAAGCCACCGGGCGGAGTGTTCAGGGGCGCGACGATCGTCTGCGCGACGTGCACCGACGGCGCCGGGGGCGGGGGCGGGGTGGCGCCGGGAGGAGGGGCGAAGCCCTGCGCCGCGGGCTGCGGGGCAGGCGCGGGAGGCGGGGCGGGGGTGCCGGGGACGGCGAACGCGGGCGGTGCGAAGCCCGGGGCGGCGCCGCCCGCCTGCGGCTGCTGCGGGGCGGCGGGCTCCTCCTCCGCCACCTCACCGCCGAAGTTCTTCAGCAGCGCTTCGAGCCCGCCGTCGAAGCCCTGACCGACGGCGGCGAACCGCCACACGTCCTTGAAGTAGAAGTCACCCAGCATCACCGCCCGCTCGGTGGAGAACTCGGAGCCGTCGAAGGAGTAGCGGGCCACTTCCTCGCCGCCCGCGACGATGCGGATGTATCCGGGCCCGATCTGGGACATCTGTCCGGCGCCGTCGATCGCCGCCGTGAAGGACAGCTTCTTGATCTGCTGCGGGATCCGGTCCAGCGTCACCCGGAAGGATTCCGTGTCGCCGGCCTGCGCACCCAGGAGTTGGAGGGACTCCTCGGGGGACTTCGGCTGGTTGAAGAAGATGAAGTACCGGTCGTCCGAGAGCCGTTCGTCGGCGTCGAGACCGAAGCAGCTGATGTCGAGGGTGATCCCGGGACCGGAGATCTGCACGCCTACGTACAGATCCGTGCCGGCGGTGAGATCACTGATCCTGGCCTTGTGGCCGCGTTGGAATTCCCTGGCCATGCGTACGACCGTCCCCCATCCCGAATGTGAGTGCGTCGCGCCAGGCTAACGGCAAAACCGGACAACCGACGAAGTCGGTACAGACCCGGTACACAACACGCGCATGCCCCTACGGCGTGCTCGCCCCGGACCGTGTTCCCTCGTCGCGGGTGCCGGGCGGATGCGGCAGCCGTCCGGCCGCGACCACGCCTTCGAGGTAGCCCCGGGCCCGTTCCGTCTTCGGGTACGCCTCCAGCAGACGCCAGAAACGGGGCCCGTGACCGGGCACCAGCAGATGCGCCAGCTCGTGGCAGAGGACGTAGTCGATGACGTACTCGGGCATGCCCTGCAGCCGGTGCGACAGGCGGATGCTGCCCTCGGACGGCGTGCACGAACCCCAGCGCGTGTTCTGGTTGGTGACCCACCGCACGGAGCGGGGCAGGGCCCGCCCGTCGAAGTACTGGGCCGACAGCCGCTCGGCCCGCTCGGCCAGTTCGGTGTGCCCGAGTGTCCGTCTGCTCTCCTGGGCGGCCAGCTTGTCGAGCATGACGCTCACCCAGCGCTGCTCCTCCGCCTCGGACATCCGGGCGGGAATGAGCACGACGGTGCGATCGCCCTCGCGGTACGCGGACACCGTTCTGCGTCGGCGGGAACTCCGGCGGACCTCGATCGCGCTCGCCCGTGAGCCGTTCGTCGGCTGGCTCGTCGTGCTGCGCTGTGGCGGGGCGGGGCGGCGCGGTGGGTCGGCGGGCACGCCCCGACGTTACCCGCTGCCCACGGGGAAGTCCCGGTTCCGGGACGCTTCGATGCCGATCCCCCACCATGCGCAGGATTCATAGGATCATTCATCCCACCTGTGGACAACTTTCCGCACACCACGCCAAAGCGGTGCATGCTGGCACTCGTCGGCCGTCCCATGAGCGGGCCGACGCTACCGAGCTCCGGCGGAACTACGGCGACCACAGCAACTACGGCACCGATCAAGGGCATACGGGGGACCTGGCATGCATCCGATGGTGAAACCCGCGCTCCGGCGCGGATGGCGCGACCTCAACACCGTGCAGTTCGGGATGACACCCGCGCACGCGCTGACCCTGGGGCCGGTGGACACGGCGACGGGCAGCTTCCTCGACCTGCTCAACGGCGCCCGCGGACTCGATCACCTGCGCGAGGAAGGCCGGCGCATGGATCTGCCCGACGGCCATGTCGACCGCCTCGTGACCAGACTGGCGCGGGCCGGCCTCCTGGACGACTCCCGGGGCGGCGGCCCGGCCGCCGATGCCCTGCGCGAGAAGCGGGAGGTCATCGACCGGCTGCGCCCCGACCTGGCCTCGCTGACCCTGACCACCTCCGCACCGGGCGATGCGCTCGGCCGCCTCGCCGCGCGCCGCGGCGCGCGGGTGCAGGTGAGGGGAGCGGGCCGGGTGGGCGCGATGCTGGCGGCACTGCTGTCGGGAGCCGGCGTGGGTGAGGTCGACGTGCGCGACATCGGGCGGGTCGAGCCCTGGGACGTCGCACCGGGCGGCCTGCCCGCCGAAGCCGTCGGCGACCGCAGGGACGAGGCGGCCCGCCGCGCCGTGCGCCGCGCCGCGCCGGACCGGCCACGACGCCGTACCGCCCGGTCGCCGTCCACGGGTGGCGGTCCCGGGTTCTCCCTGGTGATCCTCGCTCCCCGGGACGACGTCGCCGTGCACGCACCCGACCCGTCGGGGGCCGAGCCCCTGGTGGCCTCCGGAACACCCCATCTCTACGTGGGCGTGGCGGAGGCGACCGGTGTCGTCGGACCGCTCGTCCTGCCCGGTGAGACGGCCTGCGCGGGCTGCCTCCAGGGGAACAGGACGGACCGGGACCCGGCCTGGCCCCGTCTGGTCGCCCAGTGGCGCTCCGGACGGCAGCGCCAGGTGGGAGCCTGCGACACGACTCTGGCCGCGACCACGGCCGGGCTGGCCGGCGCCCACGCACTGGCTCACCTGGACGGCCATGTTCCGTCCAGCGCCGGCACCCGCTGGGAGGTGTCCCTCCCAGGGCTGCGCTGGCACGCGCGGCCGGTCCGGGCACGTCCCGGGTGCCCGTGCGGAGCGGCGGAGGGAAGCGCGGCGAAAGGCATGTCGGAACACACCTCCGAGTACGGCCGGGCGCACGAGACAATGGCCTCGCAAGGGCCGTCGAAGGAGTCGTATCGTATGGCGGACGCGAAGCGGCCGGCAGGGACTTGGAGGGCGCATGTCTGATCTTCCCCGGAAGGCGGTCACCCGGACCGCCAAGCTGGCCGCGCTCCCGCTCGGCTTCGCCGGGCGGGCGACCTGGGGGCTCGGCAAGCGGATCGTGGGCGAGTCCGCGGAGATCGTCGGCCGGGAGCTCCAGCAGCGCACCGCGGAACAGCTGTTCAAGGTGCTCGGCGAGCTAAAAGGCGGCGCGATGAAATTCGGCCAGGCCCTGTCGGTGTTCGAGTCGGCCCTGCCGGAGGACATCGCCGGGCCCTACCGCGCGGCGCTGACGAAGCTTCAGGAGGCGGCCCCGCCCATGCCGACCCGCACCGTGCACACGGTGCTGGAGGAACGGCTCGGCGAGGACTGGCGCGACCTGTTCGTCGAGTTCGAGGAGAAGCCGGCCGCCGCGGCCTCGATCGGCCAGGTCCACCGGGGAGTGTGGCACGACGGCCGCGAGGTGGCGGTCAAGATCCAGTACCCGGGCGCCGGCGAGGCCCTGCTGTCCGACCTGAACCAGCTGAGCCGGTTCGCCCGCCTGCTCGGCCCGCTCATCCCCGGCATGGACGTCAAGCCGCTGATCACGGAGCTGAAGGACCGGGTCTCGGAGGAGCTGGACTACGCCCTGGAGGCCCGGGCCCAGCAGACCCACGCCGAGGAGTTCGCGGACGACCCCGACGTCGTCGTACCGGCGGTGGTCCACCAGGGCGAACAGGTGCTGGTCACCGAGTGGATGGACGGCGTCCCCCTGTCGGAGATCATTTCGGACGGCACGGAAGAGCAGCGCGACCGGGCCGGTCAGCTCCTGGCCCGCTTCCTGTTCTCCGGCCCGGCCCGCACCGGGCTGCTGCACGCCGATCCGCATCCGGGCAACTTCCGTCTGCTGCCCGGCGGTCCGGCCGGCGAGGACGACTGGCGTCTGGGCGTACTGGACTTCGGCACGGTGGACCGTCTCCCGGGCGGGCTGCCCCAGCCCATCGGCGAGGCCCTGCGGATGACACTGGACGGCGAGGCGGAGGCCGTCTACCGGATGCTGTGCGCGGAGGGTTTCGTCAGGGAGGCCGTCGAACTGGACCCCGACGCGGTCCTCGAGTACCTCCTGCCGATCATCGAACCGGCGCGGGTCGAGGCGTTCACCTTCACCCGTGGCTGGATGCGCGGCCAGGCCGCACGCATCGGCGACCCCCGCTCCCCGGCCTACCAACTGGCCAAGCAGCTCAACCTCCCTCCGGCGTATCTGCTGATACACCGGGTGACCCTGAGCACGATCGGTGTGCTGTGCCAGTTGGGCGGAACGGTACGGCTCCGCGACGAACTGCGGGAGTGGCTGCCGGGGTTCCTCCCGGAGGAGCCGAAGCCGGAGGAATCCGGGCCGGAGGAACCGGAGTCGGGCACGGAGAACACAGAGAGCGCGGCGGACCCGGTGGAGGCGGGCGGCGCGGGGGCCTCGGCGGAGGAGAAGTCGACGGCTCAGGCGTGAGACGCGCGGGCCGCGCCCGCCGTCGCAGCCCGCTCGGTGCAACGCACCGCGGGGGCCGGTCCGTTCGGCACGGACCGGCCCCCGCGGTGGAGAGGGACCGCCGGGTCAGCCGGATCGGAGGAACCGGCTGACCCGGAGAACCGCTCCTGCACGGTTACTGCATGACGGCCATGGCGAGCGCGCGGCGGGCGCGCCGGGAGGCGCGCTCGGCACGGCGCTGCATCCGCCGAGCGGTCACCAGGCGCACAGCCTGGCGCTCCCGCTCGGCCTCGTGCAGCCGCTCGTGCATATGCGCACGGGCCAGGGCTTCTGGAATGAGTTGCATCTCACGGGTCCTGTTCTGGCGCGAGTCGTTCGCGCCGCTGGTGGTGAAGTCTTCGGTCGCGGAGCCTGCGGGCTCGTCGGCGGTCGGCATCATCGAGGCCTGCTTCTGCGGGTCGTACGTGAGGGGATGGTCGATCGTTCCTGGGGTGTTCATGCCGTGACCGGGTTCTTGCGCGGACGGCCACGCGGCCGCTTCCGGGCGACGACGACACCCTGGACGAACAGCTCCCCGCCCCAGACGCCCCACGGCTCACGCCGCTCCTTGGCACCCGCGAGGCAGGCCTCCATCAGCGGGCAGGTACGGCAGAGGGATTTGGCGTACTCCACGTCCGCCGGCGACTCGGCGAAGAAGACCTCCGGGTCGTAGGAACGGCACGGGACGGGTACACCAAGGTTCTCGATGGCGTCGTCGAGCGCGGTGAGCGCGGTGAGCGGAGTCAAGGTCGGGTCCTCCGTGGAGCCAAGCTTGGGGATCGTGTCGGAAGGCGGTACGGACGGGGCGTGCGCTTCGAGTTGCACGGTTCGTCTTCCTCGTCTGTTCGTTCCGGCCGGTGGGCCGGGTGGCGGCTGGTACCGGGTTCTTGTCTTGTCCCGAGGCGCTTCGGTCCGTCGCCCCCGTTCGGGGACAAACAGAAGGGCCGCGGATCCCGGGTGGGGTTCCGCGGCCCTGAAGGCGCCGGCCTGATCGCATCAGGCTGGATGACTCCAGGGTTCTGGCCCACGGAAGGCCCACATCAGGTACTGCTGCGTCGTCTGCTTCCGGAATCCGGCACCGGCCGCCGCAAAGACATAGGCCTGCGCCTGTGCCTCTACCGCTTCCAGTGCCTTGATCGGTCGCTCATTGCGCTCACGGAGGGAAAGACCCGCGGGAGCGACAAAGGACGCCGGACGTGCGGCGGGGATGCCGGACAGACCAGTGCCCTGATGCGAGGCGCCGAGCATGCACAGGGAGACGGCCGAGCGATCGGTCGTTTTGACGACGGAGCTGGTGTTGATGCTGATCACAGGACTCGCCTCCTCTCGGCGTATCAGGGGACCGGGTCTACCGGTCCGGCGAATATGCAAGTACAACACGGATCCAGGGCCTGTGAGAAGGCCGCCGTTCCCGTGCCTAAGAACCTATGGGGCTTCCCCGGGCATGCGCAAACTATTTTCTCGACGAGTTGGAATCAGTCTTGATCCTTGCCATGCGCCCCGTCCCCGCCTGCGCATATGGCCAGTACGTCGGCTCCGTAGCGTCCCAGCTTGCGCATCCCCACCCCGGGGATGCGGGCGAGCCCCGCCGCGTCCTCGGGGACCGCCTCGGCGATGGCCATCAGCGTCTTGTCCGTGAAGACGCAGAAGGCCGGCTGCCCGCTGCGCCGCGCCTGCTCACCACGCCAGTCGTACAGCCGCTCGTAGAGCCCCTCGTCCATGTCCGAGGGGCAGTCCTCACAACGCATCAGCTTCATCTCGCCCGCGTCCGTCAGGGTGCGGCCGCAGACCCGGCACCGGGCAGGACTGCGCTGCCCGCGTCGGGGAGCCGACGCCGCGAAGCGGGAAACGGCCGCCCCGGACACACCACGCTCCACACCTCCCCCTCCCCCCGCACCGCCCCGGCCGACCGCGACCGCCGAGCCGGAACGCAACCCGTCGAGGAAGCGGCTCGCCCTGCGGCTCGCCCGCCCGCCGGGCGAACGGGAGAGCGCCCAGGAGACATGGAGACGCTCACGCGCCCGGGTGACACCGACATAGAGGAGCCGACGCTCCTCCTCGATCTGCTCGTCGGTCTTTGCGTAGGTGATCGGCATCATCCCCTCGGCGACACCGACCAGGAAGACGACGTCCCACTCCAGACCCTTGGCCGAGTGCAGCGAGGCGAGCGTGACGCCCTCCACCGTCGGGGCGTGCTGGGCACCGGCCCGCTCGTCGAGCTCGGCGACGAGATCGGCGAGAGTGGCGCCCGGTCTCGCGGCGGCGAAGTCCTGGGCGAGGTTCACCAGAGCGGCCAACGACTCCCAGCGCTCCCGCACCGCACCCGAGCCCGTCGGCGGCTGGGCCGTCCAGCCCTGGCCGGACAGCACGGCACGCACCTGGGAGGGCAGGTCGACGGCATCCTCGAGGAGACTGTCGTTACCGCCGAAACGGGCCGCCCCACGCAGGGCGACACCCGCCTTGCGCACCTCCGGGCGGTCGAAGAAACGCTCGGCACCCCGCAGCTGGTACGGCACCGAGGCGTCCGCGAGGGCCTGTTCGTAGGTCTCGGACTGGGAGTTCGTGCGGAACAGCACGGCGATTTCACTGGCCCGGACACCCGCGTCGATCAGTTCGCGGATCCGGCGTGCGGTCCCCTCGGCCTCAGCGGGCTCGTCGGGGTACTCGGTGAAGACCGGCTCGGGGCCCGGACCGCGCTGGGAGACCAGTTCCAGCCGGTGGTCGGCGGCACGGCCACGCGCCTGGGCGAGCAGACCGTTGGCGAGGCGGACGACCTGGGGGGTGGACCGGTAGTCACGGACCAGCTTCACGACGGTGGCACCGGGATGCCGGGTGCGGAAGTCGAGCAGATGGTCGGGCGTTGCGCCCGTGAACGAGTAGATCGTCTGGCTGGCGTCACCCACCACGCACAGGTTCTCCCGGTCTCCGAGCCAGAGCTCCAGCAGCCGCTGCTGGAGCGGGCTGACGTCCTGGTACTCGTCGACGACGAAGTGCTGGTACTGGGCGCGGACCTGTTCGGCGATGTCCCGCCGGTCCTGCAGGACGGCCACGGTGAGCAGCAGCACGTCCTCGAAGTCGATGACTCCGCGCTCCCGCTTGAGATCCTCGTAGGCGGCGTAGAGCTGCGCGATCTCGGCGGGGTCGCGGGGCGCTTCACGCGCGGCCTTGGCCGCGGCGGGCGGGTAGTCGGCGGGGACGGTCTGGGTGACCTTGGACCACTCGATCTCGGCCGTGACGTCCCGCAGCTCGCCCCGGTCGAGACGGATGCGGCAGGCCGCGGCCGCGTCGGCGACGAGCTGGATCTTCCGGTCGACCAGCCGGGGCAGGGAACCACCGACCGCTTTCGGCCAGAAGTACTGGAGCTGGCGGAGCGCCGCCGAGTGGAAGGTGCGGGCCTGCACCCCGGCGGCGCCGAGCTGGCGCAGCCGACCACGCATCTCCCCGGCGGCGCGGTTGGTGAAGGTGACGGCGAGCACGCTGGAGGGCTGGAGTATGCCGGCGCGCACCCCGTAGGCGATCCGGTGGGTGATCGCCCTGGTCTTGCCGGTACCGGCGCCCGCCAGCACACACACCGGACCGTGCAGGGCGGTGGCCACCTCGCGCTGCTCGGGGTCGAGCCCGTCGAGCACCGCGTCGGCCGAGTCCGGTACCCGCGGGAAGAGAGAGGGTGGCGTTGCTGCTGTCACACCGCCATGCTGCCAGGTCGCCCGAGACGGGTGAGTCGGGTTGTCCACAGGCAGCACCTCGCGGTCGTACTGATACGACAGGGGCGCACCAGGAGGGCCGGGGGACGCGGGGTGGACCCCGCCGCAGGGGAATGCCTGCGCTTTCAAGTACGTTCCCCCACATCGAGGACTTCCCCGAACAGCCGAAGGAGCACAAGAGACATGCCGGGCACTGTGACGATGTACAGCACCACGTGGTGCGGTTACTGCCGCCGTCTGAAGGGCCAGATGGACCGCGAGGGCATCGCGTACACCGAGATCAACATCGAGCAGGACCCGGAATCCGCCGCCTTCGTGGAGAAGGCGAACGGCGGAAACCAGACGGTTCCGACCGTCCAGGTAGTTCCCTCCAACGGTGGCTCCGAGGTCGTGATGACGAACCCGAGCCTTGCCCAGGTGAAGCAGGCGCTCGGCGTCTGAACCTTCCAGGCTCAGCGCCCCCTCCGGTCGACATGACCGGCGGGGGCGCACCTGTTCGTGCGACAACACGCACAGGGCGATGGCAGAGCCGGTGAATCTGCAACTCCCCCGTTCTGTGTCGCGTGTCGTCGCGTCGTCGATCAGTGCACGTCGAACTCATAGCCGTGCCGGATGTCCCTGGGGCAGCTGAACACCCGGAGGTCTCCCCACCTGCCCACGGTGATACGTGTGGTGTGGTCGCTGGCCACAGTGAACAGGAGTCTCATGGGGGTGTCGCACTTACGGCAGCGGAACTCCCACGGTTCGGTGAGGTGCCAGGTGGGCCAGCCGCCGAACTTGCATCCCGCCACGCGTGTGATGACGTCGCCTCCGTCTTCGCCAGAGGTCTCCTCCACCAGCCGTTTCACGTCAGCCGCGACATCGTCCGGCAGTTCCTCCGGGTAGGGAAAATCCGTCAGCGGCACGGGGGTCAGCAGGCACGGCCGGGGCGAGAAGCCGTAGTCCTCTTCTTCCTGCCGCACAGGCGCGGGGGGCAGGAAAGACTCCTGTGGCAAATCGGCCGCCCGCCGCCAGCGAATCTCCACGACCGGACTTCCGTCCGCGTGCGGAGCCGGCGGATCCCAGTGCGGGTTCGGGCACCACAGCAGTTGGAACACATCGGCATCCTGCGGCCACCAGTCTCCCGGTGCGTCCTGCCGCAAAACCTGCACCACCGGGACCATGGCCACGGGCGGCAGCCCGGAGGACGCCTGTTCGTCCGGCACAGAACAGTGTGGCCATGGCTCGTGTGCCGGCCAGAGCATCGGCCCAGCGATGGAGCTGTTCTGCTGCCCCGGTGTCCCTGGCACCGGATGAAGGACGGTTGCGGGCCGGGCGTAGGGAGCGAGAGTGGGGACTGCGGCGAGAATGGCCTCGGCGGACGGCCTGTTCGAGTACGGCAGCACGATCGAACGGTACACGGCACCTGAAGGCATCAACCCACGTCACCGCCCCACCGAGCCCGCGGACGCCTCCGCACCGCTCGACTTTGAAGCCCCGGCCACGTCGGCAAGGAACGCACCCGCTCGATGGCAGCACTGCCGGACCATGTGGGAAACCTGCCGTCTGTGAAGTGGACGGCGTCGGATGATGTCGATGCCCTTGCTCTTGTTGCCGTGGCAGCGGTACCACTCTCGTTGCCCCTTGGAGGGGTTGCCTTTGACGAAGTACAGCGGACTCCCGCACAGCAGGCAGAACGTCACGCCCACCGTCGGCGAAATGGAGCCTTTCTGCTTCTTGTACTTGACCGAGGTGACGGCTTCCGACAACTTCGCCCACTCCTCCTGTTCAGTACCGGTCCCGGACGGTTCGACGCTCACCGATCCGTCGTCGGCGCAGGTGAAGCAGAAGATCGGCGGCTGAGCGGGCCGTTCGCCGGAAGCGGGGTGGGTGTCCCCGGTCGAGGGGCGCCCGCCCCGCTTCCGTGCGTCAGAAGGCGCTGCGGGTCGGGAGGGGCTCGCCGTACCAGCGTTCGATCAGGCGGGCGGCGATCGAGATGCCGTAGGGCGGGAGCACCTCGCCGGACTCGAAGGCGGCGCGCAGTTCCTCCCGGGAGAACCAGCGGGCCTCGTGGATCTCGTCGCCGTCGACGGTGATGTCGGTCGAGGTGGCGCGGGCGACGAAGCCCAGCATGAGGCTGGAGGGGAACGGCCAGGGCTGGCTGGCGACGTACTCGACATCGCCGACGCTGATGCCGACCTCCTCCTGGACCTCGCGGCGCACCGACTGCTCGATGGCCTCGCCCGGCTCGACGAATCCGGCGAGTGTCGAGAAGCGGCCCTCGGGCCAGTGGACCTGGCGGCCGAGCAGGATGCGGTCGTGCCGGTCGACGACGGACATGATCACGGCGGGGTCGGTGCGCGGATAGTGCTCGGCGCCGCAGGCGGGGCAGCGGCGGATGTGGCCGGCCGCGGCGATGACGGTGCGCTCGCCGCAGCGGGAGCAGAAGCGGTGCAGGCGCTGCCAGTTCTCCAGGGCGACCGCGTGCACCATCAGGCCCACGTCGCGGGAGGACAGGAACAGGCCCGCCTCGCGCAGTCCGGCCGGACGGGCGGAGTCGTCCATGCGGCCGGGCAGGGAGTCCTTCTGGAGGGCGAAGTAGCTGACGCCGTCCTCGTCGGTGCCGAGGAAGTAGCGGTGTGCCTCGGTGAGCGGCGCCTCGAAGGAGGGGGTCATGACGAGTTCGGTGCGGCCGTCCGCCGTCTCGTCGATGAGGACCTGGCCGCCGGAGACCACGAAGCAGCGCGTCGAGGGGTGGCTCCAGGCAGCCGCGAGCCACGCTTCGTCGAGCCGGTGGTGGGCGGCGCGGTTGATGCCGCTCGGTGCGGTGAGCGAGACGGGGCGGTCGGCGATGTGGTCGGTCCTGGTGGTCACGGGTGCTTCCAACTCCCCCGGTGAAACGGATTGGGTCGGCGGTTGGTTCGGCGGGACGTACGGCGGGAGGCGACCGGGTCCGGCGGCACGCCCGGCGGCGGGGGTGTTTCCAGTGTGCCCCGTCGCGGGCGGTCGGGGGCCGGGCGGCCCCAGGGCGTTCAGGGCACGGGCCGCCAGTGCTCGGCGAGGTCGCCCCAGAGGTGTGCGGTGGTCTCGACGCCCTTGAGGAGGAGGTCCAGTTCGACCTTCTCGTCGGGGGCGTGCCATCCGTCGGACGGGATGGAGATGCCGAGGAAGAGCACCGGTGCGCCGAGGACGTCCTGGAGGTCGGCGGCCGGCCCCGAGCCGCCTTCGCGGGTGAAGCGGACGGGTTTGCCGAAGGCGCGCCCCATGGCGCGGGCCACGGACTCGAGGGCGGGGTGGTCGAGCGGGGTCAGGCACGGGCGGGTGGCGGGGCGGAAGGTGATCTCGCAACGGATGCCCTCGGGGATCTGTCCCGCCGTCCAGTCGCGGACGGCTTTCTCGATGTGGTCGGGGTCCTGGCCGGCGACCAGCCGGAAGGAGAGTTTGACCATGGCCGAGGAGGGGATGATCGTCTTGCTGCCGGGGCCCTGGTAGCCGCCGCCGATGCCGTTGACCTCGGCGGTGGGGCGGGCCCAGATGCGTTCCAGGGTGCTGAAGCCGCTCTCGCCGTGGGTGCCGTGCGACTTGGCGGTGCGCAGCCACTCCCGTTCGTCGAAGGGGAGCTCGGCGAAGAGCTCGCGTTCACGGTCGGTGAGTTCGACGACTCCGTCGTAGAAGCCGGGGATCGCCACGCGCGCGTGTTCGTCGTGCAGGGCGGCGACCAGGCGGGCGACGGCGGTGGCCGGGTTGGGCACCGCGCCGCCGAAGGAACCGGAGTGGATGTCCTGGTCCGGGCCGTGCAGCCGGATCTCGCACTCGGCGAGGCCGCGCATGCCGGTGCACACGGTGGGGGTGTCCGCGGACCACATGCCGGTGTCGGAGACGATCACCGCGTCGGCGGCGAGCCGGTCGGCGTGCTGCTCGACGAGTGCCCGGAAGTGGGGTGAGCCGGATTCCTCCTCGCCCTCGATCAGCAGCTTCAGGTGCACGGCGGGGGTGGTGCGGCCGGTGGTGGCGAGGTGGGCCCGCACCCCGAGGGTGTGGAGGAACACCTGGCCCTTGTCGTCGGCCGCTCCGCGCGCGTAGAGGCGGTTGTCCCGTACGACGGGTTCGAAGGGCTCGCTGTGCCAGCCGTCCTCGCGGGCAGCGGGCTGCACGTCGTGGTGGCCGTAGACCAGCACGGTGGGTGCCCCGGGGTCGTCCGAGGGCCATTCGGCGTAGACGGCGGGGGCGCCCGGGGTGGGCCAGACCTCGACGGTCGGGAAGCCGGTCCCGGTGAGTTCGGCGGCGAGCCAGTCGGCGCTGCGGCGCACGTCGGGTGCGTGGTCGGGTTGGGCCGACACCGAGGGGATGCGCAGCCACTCCACGAGGTCGGCGAGGAAGGCGGCGCGGTGCCGCTCGATGTACGTACGGACGGCGCTGACGGCACTGTCAACGGGCTGGCTCATGGTCTCGAGCCTATCGGCCCGCGGAGGTGTCCTCGGAGTGCGGTATCTCACCGGACGGTTCCTCCAGCAGCAGCCGCTCCAGCGCCTCGCGGTCCGGCAGCGTGTCGGGGCGTACGACCTCGCCGGTGCGTACGTACAGGAAGGCGGCGGTGACCGATTCCGGGGGAACGCCCTGCTGCTCGGCCCAGGCGATCCGGTAGACGGCGAGCTGGAGGGGGTCGGCGGTGCGGTGGCGGTGGGTCTTCCAGTCGACGATCTCGTACGTCGTCCCGTCGCCGGCGCCTCCCTCCCCTCCGGCGCCCTCCTCTCCGGCGTCCTGCCGGTAGACGGCGTCGATGCGGCCGCGTACGACGCGGCCGGCGATCGCCAGCTGGAAGGGGGCCTCCACGCGGTAGGGCGTGCGGCGGGCGTACTCGGTGCGTTCGAAGGCGTCCTTGAGGGCCGCGAGGTCGTGTTCGTCGGCGATCTCGGCCTCGCTGCCGGGAAGCTCGTCGGGTTCGAGCATGGGCAGCGTCAGTTCTTCGAAGCGGGTCTCGACCCAGGCGTGGAAGCGGGTGCCGCGGCGCGCGGCGGGCTGCGGCGGCCGGGGCATGGGGCGGGCCAGTTCCCGGGCGAAGCCGTCCGGGTCGGCGGCCAGGCGCAGCAGCTGGGAGGTGGTCAGCGACGCGGGCAGCGGGACCTCGGTGACGCTGTCGCGGGCGCGCAGCAGTTCGCCGGTGAGGGCGTCGAGGTCGCGGTCCCAGGAGGCGACGGTGCGGGCTTCCTCGGGGGTGAGCCGGGGTGCGGCGGGCTCCGGAGGGGGCGCCTGGTGCGGGATCCGGAGCGGGGCGACGGGCCGGCCGTCGTCGGGCCGGCCGCCGTCGGGACCGCCGTCGGTGGTGGGGCGGTCGGTGGTCCAGGAGTCCCAGTCGCCGGAGTCGTCGCCCGCGAAGAGGTCGTCCTCCTCGGGCGGGAGGTGCTCGTCGTCCGGTGGCGGGGGCCAGTCCGGGTCGGCGTACGTGTCGGGAGCGTGTACGGCCGTGGGGTGGCCGTCCGGGTCGGCGGCGAGGCTTTCCAGGTGGGCCAGGACGGTCTCGGCGGCGGCGCGGCGGCGGGCGAGGGCGTCCTCGTCCAGCGGGAGGGGCCATGCCTGGTCCTGGGTGGCCCGGCGCAGGGCGGGGTTCTCCTCGTCCTCGGCGGGCTCGTCCGCCCAGGCCTCGATCTCGCCGTGTCCGGCGGCGCAGTGGTCGTGGAGGGCCTGCAGGAAGGCGGACGGCCCGCGCGGTTTCTTCTGCGAGGGGCCCCACCAGTGGCCCGAGCCGAGCAGCAGCGAGCGGGGGCGGGTGAAGGTGACGTAGCCGAGGCGGAGCTCCTCGGTGTGCTGGTGTTCCTTCATGGCGTCGTGGAATGCCTTCAGGCTCCTGGAGTCCCAGGAATCGACGTCGGGCAGGGTGTCGGCGTCGCCGCGCAGCCCGTGGGGCAGCACCTTGCCCTGTGCGGTCCACTTCTCGCGGCCCTGGCCGCTGGGGAACGTGCCGGTGACCAGTCCGGGGACGGCCACGACGTCCCACTCCAGGCCCTTGGACTTGTGGGCGGTGAGGACCTTGACGGTGTTCTCGCCGCCCGGCAGCGCGTTGTCGAGGCCCTTCTCGTACTGGGCGGCGGTGCGCAGGAAGCCGAGGAAGGCGAGCAGGGTCGCCTCGCCGTCCCCGGCGGCGAAGGAGGCGGCGACGTCGAGGAAGTTGGACAGGGTCTCGCGGCGGCGGGCGGCGAGGGCGTGCGGGGACGCCGACAGTTCGATCTCCAGGCCGGTGACGGCGAGGACGCGGTGCAGGACGTCCATCAGCGGGTCGGCCAGGGAGCGGCGCAGGTCGCGCAGCTCGGTGGCCAGCCGGGCGAACCGGACGCGCGCGTCCGGTGAGAAGGGCAGTCCGTCGTCGCCCGGCCCGTCCAGGGGCGTCTCCAGGAACGTGTCGAGGGCGTCGGCGAGTGAGATCACCTCGGCCGGGTCGACGCCTTCGACGGCTGCGGCGAGGCGGCGGTCGGGGTCGTCCTCGCCGTCCACACGCGCGTGGGTCACGAGCAGTCGCGCGCGGCGGCCGAGCAGGGCCAGGTCGCGGGGGCCGATGCGCCATCGCGGGCCGGTGAGCAGGCGGACCAGGGAGGCGTTGGCCCCGGGGTCCTGGAGGACCTCGCAGACGGCGACCAGGTCGGCGATCTCGGGCAGGTGCAGCAGCCCGGACAGGCCGACGACCTCCACGGGGACGTCCCGGGCGACGAGGGCGCCCTGGATCTCGGCGAAGTCGGTGGCCGTGCGGCACAGGACGGCGATCTCGCCGGGTGCCTTCCCGGTGCGTACGAGGTGGGCGATGGAGTCGGCGATCCAGTCGAGTTCCTCGGCGTGGGTGCTCAGCAGGGCGCAGCGGACGGTGCCGTCGCGTTCGGCTCCCGGGGCCGGGCGGAGGGCTTCCACTCCGGCGTGCATGGCCCGCAGGGGTTCGGCGAGGCCGTTGGCGAGGTCCAGCAGGCGGCCGCCGCTGCGGCGGTTCTCGCTGAGCGACTGGCGGGTGGCGGGGCCGCCGTCGGCGCGGGCGAAGTGTTCGGGGAAGTCGTCGAGGTTGGCGACGGAGGCGCCGCGCCAGCCGTAGATCGCCTGGCAGGGGTCGCCGACGGCGGTCACCGGGTGGCCGGTGCCGCCGCCGAACAGGCCGGCCAGCAGGACGCGCTGGGCGACCGAGGTGTCCTGGTACTCGTCGAGGAGGACCACGCGGAACTCGTCGCGCAGGACGCGGCCCACCTCGGGGATCCGGGCGAGCCGCGCCGAGAGGGCGATCTGGTCGCCGAAGTCGAGCAGGTCGCGTTCGCGTTTGGCGGCCCGGTAGCGCAGGACGAGGTCGGCCAGTTCGCGCCGGGCGGCGGCCGCCTCGGGGACTTTGCGCAGGTCGGCGTTGGTGAGTCTGGTGTTCTCCAAGGTGTGCAGCAGTTCGGTGTCGTGGTCGCGCAGGTCCTCGGGCCGTACGAGGTGTTCGGAGAGTTCGCCGTCGAGGGTGAGGAGGTCGCCGACCAGGTCGGGGAAGGAGCGGGTCAGTGCCGGGTAGGGGCCGGGGGCCTCGCGCAGCACCCGTGCGGCGAGCTGGTAGCGGGTCGCGTCGGCGAGGAGGCGGGAGGTCGGTTCGAGGCCGAGGCGCAGCCCGTGGTCGGTCAGGAGGCGGCCCGCGAAGGCGTGGTAGGTGGAGATCACCGGTTCGCCCGGCGGGTTGTCCGGGTCGAGGGGATCGGGATCGGTGACGCCGGCCTTGACCAGTGCCTTGCGGACGCGTTCGGCGAGTTCGCCGGCGGCCTTGTTGGTGAAGGTGAGGCCGAGCACCTGCTCCGGGGCGACCTGGCCGGTGCCGACCAGCCACACCACGCGCGCCGCCATCACCGTCGTCTTGCCCGAGCCGGCTCCGGCCACGATCACCTGGGGGGCGGGCGGTGCGACGATGCAGGCCGTCTGCTCCGGCGTGAAGGGGATGCCGAGGAGTTCCTTGAGCTGATCGGGGTCGGTGAGAGGTGCGGGCACATCGCAGAGGCTAACGGTGATCGCTGACACCGGGGGCCGGACGGCGCTCCGGGAGCGGGAACCGCGGGCCGGTGCGGGCGGCACGGTGCGTGAGACCCGTCACTCGACCACGTGCCGCCCCTCGGGCCGGGCGCTGCACGAGGCATGGAAGGCGCAGTGGTCGCAGTGCCGGCCGGTGCTCGGGGTGAAGCGTTCGTCGAGGACCTTGCCGGCGGCCGTGGCGAGCAGGTCGCCGACCCACTCCCCCTCCAGCGGCTGCTGGGCCTGCACCTTGGGCAGGGTCTCCCCGCCGTCCCGTTTGGCGGCGCCCTGGCGCAGCTGGACCAGCTCGGCGCCCCCCGTTTCGGGGCGTCTGCCGTCGAACACCCCGTCGACGGCACCCTCCCGGACGGCGAGCTGGTAGACGGCGAGCTGGGGGTGGCGGGCCACCTCGGCGGAGCTGGGGGCCTGTTTTCCGGTCTTGAAGTCGACGACGTAGGCACGGCCCTCGCCGTCGGTCTCGACCCGGTCCATCTGGCCGCGGATGCGGACCTCGTAGTCGCCGGCATCGAGGCTCACGTCGAAGTCGTGCTCGCTGGCCACCGGGGTGCGTCCGGCGCGGTCCATGACGTGCCACTGCAGGAAGCGTTCGAGTGCCGCGCGCGCGTTCTGCTTCTCCTGCTGCGACTTCCACGGTGCGTCGAAGGCGAGCGCGTTCCACACGGAGTCGAGGCGTTCCATGAGGACGGCGAGGTCGGCCGGGGTGTGCCCGGAGGCCACCTCGTCGGCGAGGACGTGCACCACGTTGCCGAAGCCCTGGGCGGCGGTCGCGGGAGCGTCGGCCTTCACCTCCCGGCCGAGGAACCACTGCAGGGCGCAGGTGTTGGCGAGCTGGTCGAGGGCGCTGCCGGAGAGCACCACGGGCTGGTCGCGGCTGCGCAGCGGCACCTTGCTCCGGGTGGGTTCGTACATGCCCCACCAGCGGTAGGGGTGGGCGGACGGCACCAGGGGGCGCCCGTCCTCGTCGGCGAGGGCGGCGAGCCGGGCGAGCCGGTGGGCGGCGGCCTCCCTGAGGGTGTCGGAGACGCGCGGGTCGACCGTGGTGGCGCGCAGTTCGGCGACGAGCGCGGCGACGGACAGCG
Organism: Streptomyces sp. NPDC004051; assembly: GCF_053604275.1. Classification (NCBI taxonomy): domain Bacteria; kingdom Bacillati; phylum Actinomycetota; class Actinomycetes; order Kitasatosporales; family Streptomycetaceae; genus Streptomyces; species Streptomyces sp. NPDC004051. The sequence continues at coordinate 140,881 of NZ_JBSGHG010000006.1, forward strand.
GGCGGCGCGGGCGGCCGGTGACGTCCTTGGGCTCGACGCCGAGTTCGGTCAGGAAGCGGGAGGGCTGGTCGCCGTCGTCGGCAGGGGTTTTCACGGCCGTCACGACGAGGCGTTCGCGCGCGCGGGTGGCCGCCACGTAGAACAGCCGGCGCTCCTCGGCGAGGAGCGCGCCGGGGGTGAGCGGTTCGGCGAGTCCGTCGCGGCCGATGCGGTCGGCCTCCAGCAGGGAGCCGCGGCGGCGCAGGTCGGGCCAGAGGCCTTCCTGGACGCCGGCCACGACGACCAGCCGCCACTCCAGGCCCTTGGCGCGGTGCGCGGTCATCAGGCGTACGGCCTCGGGGCGTACGGCGCGTCGGGTGAGGGTGTCGGCGGCGATGTCCTCGGCGTCGATCTCCTCCAGGAAGTTCAGGGCGCCCCGGCCGCCGGTGCGTTCCTCGGCGCGGGCGGCGGTCGCGAACAGGGCGCACACCGCGTCGAGGTCCCGGTCGGCGTGGCGTCCGGCGGCGCCGCCCCGGCGGGCGGCGCGTTCCAGGCGTGCGGGCCACGGGGTGCCGTCCCACAGGTCCCACAGCGCCTCCTCGGCGGTGCCGCCGCCGGCCAGGCGTTCGCGTGCCGTGCGCAGCAGCGCGCCGAGCCGCTGGGCTCCTCGCGCGTACGTGGGGTCGTGCACGACCAGCCGCTCGGGTTCGGCCAGCGCGCGGGCGAGGAGTTCGTCCGAGGGCGGCGGCAGGGGGTTGCCCGCGGCCCGCTCCTCCTCGCGCAGGGCCCGACCGAGGCGACGCAGGTCCGCGGCGTCCATGCCGGCGAGGGGGGAGGTCAGCAGGGTGAGGGCGGTTTCGGTGTCGAGCCAGCGGGACTCTTTCCGGTCCGGGTCCTGCGGCTGTTCCTGTTCCTGTCCCTGTTCCTGTCCCTGTTCCTGTCCCTGTTCCTGTTCCTGTTCCTGTCCCGGCTCCGGGCTCCGTCTCCGCTCTCGGCCCGGGCCGTCGGCCGCCTCCGCCGTCGCCACCGCCCTCAGGGCCGTCAGCAGCGGGGTCACCGCCGGTTCGTGGCGCAGGGGGAGCTCGTCCCCGTCGACGTCCACCGGGACGCCGGCCGAGGTGAGGGCGCGGCGGACGACGGGGAGGGTGCGGGAGCCTGCCCGCACCAGGACGGCCATCTCGCTCCAGGCGACGCCGTCCTCCAGGTGGGCCCTGCGCAGGATGTCGGCGATGTTGTCCAGCTCCGTACCGGGTGTCGGGTACGTGTAGACCTCGGCCCGGCCGCCGTCCCGGGCCGGCGTGAGTTCCCGGTGGGCGCGGACCTTCTCGGCGGGAAGGCGGGTCAACGGCATGCGCCGGGTGACCAGGCGGGTGGCGGCCAGCAGGGCCGCGCCGGAGCGGCGCGAGACCCGCAGCACCTCGACCGGGGCCGGGCGGCCGTCCGCGCGGGGGAACGCCTCGGGGAAGTCCAGGATGCCGTTCACGTCAGCGCCCCGGAAGGCGTAGATCGACTGGTCCGGGTCGCCGAACGCGACCAGGGTGCGGCCGCCGCCGGCCAGCGCGTGCAGCAGGCGTACCTGGGCCGGGTCGGTGTCCTGGTACTCGTCGACGTACACCGCGTCGTACCGCGCGGCGAGCTGCCGGGCGATCTCGGGGCGGCGGGCGAGGAGCACCGCGCGGTGGACCAGTTCGGCGTAGTCGAGCACGCCCTGCAGGTCGAGGACGTCGAGGTACTCGGCGAGGAAGGCGGAGGCGGCACGCCAGTCGGGGCGTCCGATGCGGCGGGCGAAGGCGTCCAGGGCCCCGGGGCCGAGGCCCAGCTCACGGCTGCGGGCGAGCACCGCGCGGACCTCGTCGGCGAAGCCGCGGGTGGTCAGGCAGGCCCGCAGTTCGTCCGGCCAGCGCACGTGGGCCAGACCGAGGCGTTCGAGGTCCGTCTGGCCGGCCAGCAGCTCACGGACGGTGACGTCCTGCTCTGGGCCCGAGAGCAGGCGCAGCGGTTCCACGAAGAGGTCGCTGTCCTGGTGGGCACGGATCAGGGCGTAGCAGAACGAGTGGAACGTGGTCGCCTGCGGGGCGCGTGCGGCTCCTGTCCGCAGGGCCATGCGGTCGCGCAGCTCGACGGCCGCCCTGCGGCTGAACGTCAGCACGAGGATGCGTTCGGCATCGCCGCCACGGGCGATGCGCGCGGCCACGGACTCGACGAGCGTGGTCGTTTTCCCGGTGCCCGGACCTGCGAGAACGAGCATCGGTCCGGCCTCGTGGTCAACCACGGAGCGCTGTGCGGCGTCCAGTCCGGGGGGAGCCTTGCGAGCCGGCGGGGTACGGACCAGTCGATGAGTGCCACGAGCCCCCCGCCGCACCTGGGGGTGCGACAGGCCGTTGGTGGAGGAGGAGGAGCTCACGTGGTTCGCCGGTCCTGGTGGGTGTGCTGGTTGCCGTTCCACCGCGTGTGGCGGGCGGTGGCCGCTGGGTCGAAGGGGCACGTGTTGGTGACGCTAGACCGACGGGGAGCGCGGAAGCAGGGCCTCCGCATTTTTCCTCCCGACGCTCGCGGCACACGTGTCACTCGCCCCACGAACGTACGTCATGGCACGGTCGTGCCCCGTTTCCCCCATACGGATCACGGGTCGCACGGCGGTGCGTCCGATGCCGGAAGCTGGCTGGTGTGACCCTCCCCGTGGCCGCCGTCCCACCGTGCGCGCCTCATCTCGAGACGCGGCAGGTGCCCTTCCGCGGCCCGGCTCGCCTCCTTGAGCGGAGTGCCCTCCGCGCGGTAGTGGCCGAGGGCCCTCAGTTCGTGGCCCGGCAGCAGCACACCGTCCGCGCGGACGACACGCCACCACGGGACGGCTCCGCCGTAGAGGGCCATCACGCGCCCCACCTGGCGTGGGCCGCCCTCCCCCAGCCACTCGGCCACGTCGCCGTACGTCATGACGCGGCCCGGCGGGATCCGCTCGGCCACCTCGAGGACCCGCTCGGCGTACTCGGGCAGGGCGTCCGCGTGCCGGGGGCCGGTGCCGGGGCCGGTGCCGGGCGGAAGGCTCTCCTGACTCATCCGCCCCATCCTGCACCACCCCACCGACAACGCGGCCGACCGTGTGGCGGGGACCCGCACGTGCGCACACCTCGCCCGGGAACCGCGCTTCGGGCAGACTGTGCGGCCCCGCAGGTGGACCCTGATGCCCCCTTGTGGCGGTACGGCATGCCACCATCGTGCGGGTGGTGACTGGTGATACGAGAGCAAGAAGAGGCGATGGAACAGCAGGGTGCGCACCCCGGGGACACGGCGGGCACCTCTGACGCTTCGTCGCGCCCGGACACCGGGAACACCGGCCCGCAGGCCGCCGACGCGCAGGCCGCCGACGCCGAGGCGGCGGGAGAGCAGGCCGCTCCGGGCCCTCCCGACGGCACGAGCAGGACGGAAGGGGCGAGCGGCGGCGTCGGCGCCACCGATCCGGCGCGCATCGACGAGGTCGAGGGCGACGAGCCCCTGCTCCCCGCGCGGGTGCACCGCCCGTCCGATCTCATGCGGCTGCTCGTCGGCGTACTCGCCGTCGGGGTGCTGCTGGCGGTCGCCGCCTTCGCCCACGGCACCACCTCGGGGCTGGAACAGGACATCACCAAGGGCACCGGTCAGGCGCCCGACCTGCTCATCAAGCTCGCCGGTCTGGCCTCGAGCATCGCGATCCTCCTCGTGCCGGTGGCCTTCGCCATAGAACGGCTGATCAAACGGGACGGGCTGCGCATCGCCGACGGGGTGCTCGCCGCCGTCCTCGCGCACGGCGTGACACTCGCCACCGATCTGTGGGTCGCGCGGGCCGCGCCCGACTCGATCCAGGACGCGCTGACCCAGCCCTCCCCCGGCGACATCCACGTCCTCACCGATCCGGTGCACGGCTACCTGGCTCCGGTCATCGCCTACATGACGGCCGTCGGCATGTCCCGCAGACCCAGATGGCGCGCGGTGCTGTGGGTCGTGCTGCTCCTCGACGCCTTCTCCATGCTCGTCACCGGGTACACGACTCCGTTCTCCATCATCCTGACCGTGCTGATCGGCTGGTCCGTCGCCTACGGCACCCTCTACGCGGTCGGCTCGCCCAATGTGCGCCCCACCGGACAGACCCTGATGGCGGGCCTGCGGACCGTCGGCTTCCGTCCCGTGAGCGCCTCCCGCCAGGAGGCGCCGGAGGCCGTCGAGGCCGGGGACCGGGGGCGCCGCTACTTCGTCACCCTGGAGGACGGTCCGCCGCTGGACGTGACGGTGGTCGACCGTGAGCAGCAGGCACAGGGCTTCTTCTACCGCACGTGGCGCAATCTGACCCTGCGCGGCTTCGCCACCCGCAGCAGCCTCCAGTCCCTGCGCCAGGCGCTGGAGCAGGAGGCGCTGCTGGCGTACGCGGCCATCGCGGCCGGCGCCAACGCGCCCAAGCTGATCGCGACCTCCGAGCTCGGCCCCGACGCGGTGATGCTCGTCTACGAGCACAGCGGCGGGCGCACCCTGGACTCGCTGCCGGACGAGGAGATCACCGACGAGCTGCTGCGTGGCGCCTGGCGTCAGGTGCAGGCGTTGCAGTCCCGCCGGATCGCGCACCGCAGGCTGGTCGGTGACGCGATCCTGGTGGATCGTTCCGGCAAGGTGATCCTCACCGACCTGCGTGCCGGGGAGATCGCCGCCGGAGATCTGCTGCTGCGCATGGACGTCTCCCAACTGCTGGTGACCCTCGGACTCAGGGTGGGCGCCGAACGGGCGGTGGCCTCCGCGCTGAGCGTGCTCGGCCCCGACGCCGTGGCGGACTGCCTGCCGATGCTCCAGCCCATCGCGCTGAGCCGCTCCACGCGCGGGACCCTGCGCCGGCTCGCCCGGGAACGGGCGCACCGCGAGCGCGAGGCGGTCCTGGAGGCCTCCCGGCAGGCCAAGCTGCTCCGCGCGGAGCAGGCCGCGACGGAACAGGCCGAAGGGACTTCGGGCGGGTCCACCGCGGCCGGCAAGCCGGACAAGAAGACCGTGCGGGCGGAGCAGCGGGCCGAGAAGCGGGCCATCGACGAGGCGCTGGAGGAAGCGCGCGAGGAGGACCTGCTCACTCAGATCCGGCACGAGGTGCTGCGGATCAGGCCGCAGGCGCCGGTGGAGCCGGCCCGGCTGGAGCGGGTGCGCCCGCGCACGCTGATCAGTTTCATCGCGGGTGCCATCGGCGGGTACTTCCTGCTGACGCAGCTCACCCACATCGAGTTCGGGCCGCTGGTCTCCAACGCGGAGTGGGGCTGGGTGGTGGCGGCCGTGCTGTTCTCGGCGGCCAGCTACTTCGCCGCCGCCCTGGCGCTGCTGGGGTTCGTACCGGAGCGGGTGCCGTTCGTCAGGACGGTGGCGGCGCAGGTCGCCGGTTCCTTCGTGAAGATCGTCGCCCCGGCGGCGGTGGGTGGTGTCGCGCTGAACACCCGGTTCCTCCAGCGTGCCGGGGTGCGGCCGGGGCTCGCGGTGGCGAGTGTCGGCGCGTCCCAGTTGTTCGGGCTGGGCTGTCACATCCTGATGCTGCTGGCGTTCGGCTATCTGACCGGTACCGAGAAGACGCCCTCGCTGTCGCCGTCCCGCACGGTCATCGCGGGTCTGCTGACGGTGGCGGTGCTGGTGCTCGTGATGACCTCGGTGCCGTTCCTGCGGAAGTTCGTCGTCACGCGCGTGCGGTCGCTGTTCGCGGGTGTCGTGCCGCGGATGCTCGACGTGCTGCAGCGCCCGCAGAAGCTGGCCACCGGCATCGGCGGCATGCTGCTGCTGACCTCCTGCTTCGTGCTGTGCCTGTACGCCTCCGTCCGGGCGTTCGGCGACGGGACGACGTCGGTCAGCCTCGCCGGTGTGGCGGTGGTCTTCCTCGCCGGCAACGCGCTGGGGTCGGCGGCTCCCACCCCGGGAGGTGTGGGCGCGGTCGAGGCGACCCTGACGGTCGGTCTGATCGCGATCGGTCTCCCCAGCGAGGTGGCCGCGCCGGCGGTGCTGCTGTTCCGGCTGCTGACGCTGTGGCTGCCGGTGCTCCCGGGCTGGCTGGCCTTCAACCACCTCACCCGCAAGGAAGCGCTGTAGTTCACCCAGCTGCACCGAGCGGGGTCCGTCCCCTCCTGTTCCCCGCGAAGCAGCAGGTCAGAGGGTTGTCCACAGGCTTCCCCCGGGAATCCGGGATCTGCCTACCATGGCCTGACCGCCATCCGCCGCACGGTGCGGACGGCCCGCGAGGGGGGATGTGGCACATGACGCGTTTCGCACGGTGGACGGCTCTGGCGGTCTCCGCCGCGCTCCTGGCGGCGGGGTGCAGCGGCGGCTCGTCCGACGGTGAGAGGGACGGGACGGCGTTCGGCTGGGGGCGCTGCAAGGCCTCCGACGACGCGCCCGCGCCCGGCGACGACTGGCAGTGCGGCACGCTCGAGGTGCCGCTCGACTGGTCGAAACCGGACGGCGAGACGATCGAACTGGCCCTGATCCGGGCGAAGGCCACGGGGGACGACCGCCTCGGGTCGCTGCTGTTCAACTTCGGCGGTCCCGGCGGCTCCGGCGTGTCGATGATGCCCGCCTACGCCCCGAACGTCTCGAAGCTGCGCGAGCGGTACGACCTGGTGAGCTGGGATCCGCGGGGAGTGGCCGCCAGCGAGGGCGTCCGCTGCCGGGAGGACGAGGAGATCCAGGCGGCCGAGTCGGTGGACACCACCCCGGACACCCCGGCCGAGGAGCGGGCCTACCTCCGGGACGCCGCGGACTTCGGGCGGGGCTGCAAGGAGGCGGCCGGAAAGCTGCTGGCACACGTGTCGACCGCCGACACCGCCCGCGACCTGGACCACATCCGGCAGACGCTCGGCGACGACAGGCTGAACTACTTCGGGATCTCGTACGGCACCGAGCTCGGCGGGGTCTACGCCCATCTGTTCCCCGAGAAGGTGGGCCGGATGAACCTCGACGCGGTCGTCGACCCGACCGCCGACACGATGGGGCACGCCAAGAACCAGGCGCGCGGTTTCCAGCGCGCGCTGGAGAACTACCTGAGGTCCACCGGCCGGGACCCCGAGCAGGGGACCCGCGAGATCGCACAGCTGCTGGACCGGATCGACGCCGAGCCGCTGCCCACCTCCTCGGCCGGCCGGAAGCTGACCCAGACACTGGCACTGACCGGCATCGTCCTCCCGCTGTACACCAAGGAGGGCTGGCCCGTGCTGACCAGCGCCCTGCGGGCCGCGGAAGAGGGGGACGGCTCGGAGCTCCTCGCCCTGGCCGACGGATACAACGAGCGCGACGCCTCGGGCCGCTACGGCACGACGACCCACTCGCAGCGGGTCATATCGTGCTCGGACGCCGAGCAGCGGCCGACGGCGGCGCAGACGAGGAAGCTGCTGCCGGAGTTCGAGCGGATCTCGCCGGTGTTCGGGCCGTTCCTCGGCTGGGACACGGCGGGCTGGTGCCACGACTGGCCGGTGCCGGGCCGACAGGTCACCCCGGAGGTGAGCGCGCCGGGTGCGGCGCCGATCCTGGTGATCGGGAACACCGGCGACCCGGCCACCCCGTACGAGGGCGCCCGGCGGATGGCGGACGAGCTGGGCGAGGACGTGGGGATCGTGCTCACCTGGAAGGGCGAGGGGCACGGCGCGTACGGCAGTGGGAGCGACTGCGTCGACTCCGCCGTGAACGCGTATCTGCTGGACGGCACTGTGCCGAAGGACGGCAAGGTCTGCTCATGACGACGGCGGGGGCCTCACGCACCCGTGGTGCGCGAGGCCCCCGCCTCGGTCTCTCGTCCGGCTCAGGCCGGCATCGCGGTGGTGGACCGGGGTCAGTAGATCGGCTTCGACGGCTCGATCTGGTTGACCCAGCCGACCACGCCGCCGCCGACGTGGACGGCGTCGGCGAAGCCCGCGGACTTCAGGACGGCGAGGACTTCCGCGCTGCGGACACCCGTCTTGCAGTTCAAGACGATCTTCTTGTCCTGCGGCAGGCTCTCCAGGGCGTTGCCCATGAGGAACTCGTTCTTCGGGATCAGCCGGGCGCCGGGGATGGAGACGATCTCGAACTCGTTCGGCTCACGGACGTCGATGAGCTCGATGTCCTCGCCCCCGTCGATCCACTCCTTGAGCTGCTTGGGAGTGATCGTGGAGTCGGCGGCCGCCGCCTGGGCCTCCTCGGAGACAACGCCGCAGAAGGCCTCGTAGTCGATGAGTTCGGTGACGGTCGGGTTCTCGCCGCAGACCGCGCAGTCGGGGTCCTTGCGGACCTTGACCTGGCGGTACTGCATCTCCAGGGCGTCGTAGATCATCAGGCGGCCGACCAGCGGCTCACCGATGCCGGCGAGGAGCTTGATGCCCTCGTTGGCCTGGATGGAGCCGATGGACGCGCACAGCACGCCCAGGACGCCGCCCTCGGCGCAGGAGGGGACCATGCCGGGGGGCGGGGGCTCCGGGTAGAGGCAGCGGTAGCAGGGGCCGTGCTCGGACCAGAAGACGGAGGCCTGGCCGTCGAAGCGGTAGATCGAACCCCAGACGTAGGGCTTGTTCAGCAGCACGCACGCGTCGTTGACCAGGTAGCGGGTCGCGAAGTTGTCCGTGCCGTCGATGATCAGGTCGTACTGGCTGAAGATGCCCATCACGTTGTCGGACTCGAGCCGCTCTTCGTGCAGGACCACGTTCACGTACGGGTTGATGCCCTTGATCGTGTCCCGCGCGGACTCGGCCTTCGGCCGGCCGATGTCGGCCTGGCTGTGGATGACCTGCCGCTGCAGGTTCGACTCGTCGACCTCGTCGAACTCCACGATGCCGAGCGTGCCCACGCCCGCCGCGGCCATGTACATCAGTCCTGGCGAACCCAGGCCGCCGGCGCCGACGAACAGCACCTTGGCGTTCTTCAGCCGCTTCTGCCCGTCCATCCCCACGTCGGGGATGATCAGGTGGCGGGAGTACCTGCGAACCTCGTCTACGGTGAGCTCGGGGGCCGGCTCGACCAGGGGTGGCAACGACACGGGGACTCCGTTGGTCGGTCAATCACTACGGTTGTTCTCTCCCCAACATTGCCACGGCCTTTTTCATTCCGAGACACCCATCCCGATGTACGAGACGAGATCGTCCCAGTAGCCGGGCAGCGGTTCCCAGGGATCGATCAGGCCGTCGCGGGCCGTGCGGTCGGTGAAGTAGATGGTCGCGGCGCCCTGCCAGCGGGCGATGCGCAGCGCCTCCTCCAGGTGCGGTCCGGGCACTCCGTGGACGAAGTGGCAGAACCGCTCGGGCGGATGGTCGGCGGTCCATTCCGCCACCTGCGACCAGCGGTAGTCGCTCCACGGGCCGGAGAAGGTGACCAGTTGGTCCGCGATCTCGGCGTGGCCCGGGTGCGGGTGGGTGCCGTGGCCGAGGACGATGTGGGCGTCGTCCCGGATCACGCGGAGCGCGCCGACCGTCCGCCGGACCTCGGGGAGCGCGGCGCGGTCGGCGGGGCAGCGGTCCAGGAGGAATCCGCCGACCTGGTACCAGTCGATGAACCGGTGGGCTTTGGAGATCAGCTCGCCGGAGCCGCTCAGACCGTATGCCGAGTCGAGATGGCCCAGGATGCGGACACCGGCGTTGCGCAGTCGGCCGGCTGCCTCCAGGCAGTGCGGGTCGGGTCGTACGCCGGGACCATTGGCCACGTTCAGGACGACCCAGTGCAGAGGGCTTCCGTCTCCCGGGCGGGTGAGCGCGTTCCACTCGGCCGGGGCGAGGAGGGGGTGCGCCAGACCGGGGACGCCGAAGCCGGTGCGGACGCCGGTACCGGCACTGGTACCGGTACCGGCTCCGACCCCGGGGGTCAGATACGACATGCCGCCTCCATCCAGATGTCGGCGAGGGATTCCTCGAGGTTGATCCTGGGTCGCCAGCCGAGCCGGTCGCGCGCGGTGCGCACGTCCGCCTGCTGCCAGCTGCCACAGCCGTCCGGGTACGGGTACGCGACCGATGCCGTGTGGTGGTCGGACTCGCTCCGCGGGTGGCCGATGCCCGGCCTGAGATGCGGGGTGTGGGCGGTGTGGCCCGCATGGCCCGTGTGGGTGGTGTGGCTGCCGTGGTGGCCGTGGGTGGCCTGGGCGCCGGGCGGGCCGTCGAGTTCGTGGAGGATCCCGCCGTATCCGGCCACGCGGGCGAGGACCGCGGCGGCGTCCCGCAGGCGGACGGCGCGGCCCGAGCCGATGTTGATGACTCCCTGGGCGGCGGAGAGCGAGGCGGCGTGCACGGCACGGGCCACGTCCCGGACGTCGACGAAGTCGCGCTGGGCGCCGAGGCCGCCGAGCTTCAGTTCGCCCTCGCCGGACTGCATGGCACGGCGCATCGCCTCGGCGAGGCGGCCGAGCGGGGAGCCGGCGGGGGTGCCGGGCCCGGCGGGTGAGAAGACCCGCAGCACCACGGCGTCCAGTCCGGAGCCGAGGACCAGTTCGGTCGCGGCGAGCTTGCTGACGCCGTACGGGCCGCCGGGGCGGGGGACGGCGTCCTCCGCCGTGGAGGAGCCGGGCTGGCTGGGGCCGTACTCCGCGCTGCAGCCGATCTGCACGAGGCGGGCGCCGCAGCCACTGCGGCGCAGTGCCTCACAGACGGTGGCTACGGCGACGGTGTTGTGCCGGGTGAGTTCCCTGGCACCGCCTCGGGTGGCGCCGGCGCAGTTGACCACCACGCCGGGGTGGACCGCGTCGAGGAACCGGGTGAGCGCGCCGGGGCTGCCGGTGGCGAGGTCGAAGCGGACGTCGGCGTCGTCGCCGCGGCCGAGGACGGTGAGCTGGACGGCCGGGTCGGCGAGCAGACGGTCGGCGACGAAACGGCCGATGTACCCGTTGGCTCCGATCAGCAGGACTCTCATCGGGCGGCTCCTGTGGCGGCCGGGGCCGCCGGGCGGGTGATCATGTGGGATCTCCTTGGAGTGATGCCTGCGGCCGGGCGTGCGCCGAGGCTCGGGGGAGTGTGCGGGTCGCGTGGATCAGGAGGGTCAGGGCCGCCGCGCCGCAGGCGAGGGTGGGGACCGCGGTGGGGCCCCAGACGTCGACCAGGCTTTCCACGGGCGCGGCCAGCTCGCCGCAGCCGGGGAGGCGGGCCGCGAAGACCGTGGCCAGGGCGGCCGCCTGGGTCAGGGCGGTGGCGGCGAGGATCACCTTCGGGGCGCGGGTGAAGCCGTGGAGGGCGAGGAGGCGGGACAGGAAGAGGAGAGCCCCCAGGGAGAGCGCTTCGAAGGGGGTGAAGGGTTCGTCCAGGGCCGTGGCGCAGAAGGGGAGGAGAACGGCCAGGGCGCACAGGAACAGCGTGAGGACGCCGAACAGCAGGGGGCGGACGGAGGCGGTGAAGTCTTCGAGGCCCCGACTGGTCGCGAGTCTGCGGCGGGCCCGTGCGGTGAACAGGCACGCGACCCAGGCGCCGGGGGCGCAGGCCAGGGTGAGCGCCAGGGCCGGAGCCGCGGTGAGCGGCCAGTCGCCGTCGGCGGCGCCGGTGGGCGGGCCGTCGGGGCCGCCGGTGATCGCGGTGTGCAGCAGTCCGTCGCCCAGGACGGCGTAGCCGATGAGCCAGCAGGTCCACATCGCCGCGCCGGGAGCGGGTGGGCGGGCGGTGCTGAGCGGGCCCCGGCGCAGGACCGCGCGCGCGGCCAGGGCGATGGCGAGCACTCCCGCGGCGAGCGCGTAGAGGCGGGTCTGGCCGTGGGTGAGGCGCAGTGCGGTCACCGACGCGACACCGAGGGCGCCGGGGAGCAGCGTGAGGGCGATCCAGCCCGCGCGGACCTCGGGAGCGGCGGTGGCGGAGGGGCCGGGGACCTCGTGGTCGCGGGGGATCCTGGCGTACAACTCCTCCGCGAGGGAGAAGACGTCCCGGTGCCGGAAGCGTGCGGCGGTCCGGTCGGTGACGCCGTGCGCCTCCAGGCCCGCCGCGATCTCCAGGGGGTCCACGGCACGTTCGCACAGCTCACGGTGGCGGTGCAGCAGCGCCTTCACGGGGTCGGCGGTGCCCGGGCGGGTGGTGGCGGGCCGGGCCGTGCCCCGGTCCAGTTCGTCGAGTCCGGTCATCGTGCCGCCTCCGTCGCGGGGACCAGGGGGGTGGCCGGTACCGGGGCGGCCGGCCTCGGGACGTCCGCGACCCGCGCCGGGGCACCGGTGGCCCAGGCGGGGGCGGTGCGGAACGGCGGGCGGGAGGCGGGGCCGGACCGGTCGCCGGGGACGTGGACCTCGGCGGGGGCCGCGAAGGGCAGGGGGTCACCGGCGTCGTTCAGCAGGACGCGGTGGACCGGGCTGTGCGCCACGATCTCCAGGTACAGGTCGTGGAACGCGGCGACGTTCTGCTCGACGGTGAACAGTTCGAGCGCGCGGGCGCGCGCGGCGGCGCCGAAGCGCGCCCTGCGCTCGGGGTCGCGCAGCAGCGCGACGCATGCCTCCGCGAGCGCCCGCGGGTCGCGGGGCGGTACGACGAGACCGGTGCCGCCGATGACCTCGACCACCGCGCCGACGTCCGTGGACACCGTCGCGCGGGCGGAGAGCATGGCCTCGACGAGACCGGCCGGGAACCCCTCGACGACACTCGACAGGACGATCACGGCGCCCGAGGCGTACGCCTCGGCCCGGGCGGCGGGGTCCGGGCCGCCGATCTCCTCGAAGGACACCGGACCGGTGCCGTCGGAGTGCGGGCCGCCCTCGGCTCCGTCCGGGAGGAGCCGCGCGGCCAGCGCCCGGCAGTGCTCGAGGTAGGCGGCGCCCTCCGGGCCGGCCGGTGCGCCGATGATCCGCAGCCGGGCCCCGGGCACCTCGGCGCGGATGCCGGAGAACGCGTGCAGCAGGGAGACCAGGTCCTTGGCGGGTTCCACCCGGCCGGTCCACACGAGGGTGTCCGGGGCCGCGCGCTCCGGGGACTCCTCCGTCTCCGCGAAGGGCGCGGCGTCCATTCCGGGGTGGATGGTGCGGATCCTCGCCCGGTCGGCACCGCAGCGTTCCTGCCAGCGACGGGCGTGGGCGTTGCCCGGGGTGACGAACGCGGCCCGCCGGTAGGTCTCGGCGGCGAGCCGGCCGTGGAAGGCCGCGAGCAGGGACCGGACCGCGGGCGGGGCTTCCGGGCGGGTCAGGAAGTGCGTGCGCAGCCGTACCCCGTACTCGGTCACCAGCAGGGGGACGTCGAAGAAGTGGCCGGCGAGCAGGCCCGGCAGGGCGGCCGTGCCGCCGGAGGCGGCGTGACACAGGTCGACCGCGCCGAGCCCGTTCTCCTCGTACCAGTCGAGCGAGAGGGGGCGCAGGGCGTGCTGCAGACGGGCGGCCACGGCCAGCAGGTCCGGTACCCGGGCCTCCCGCGCGGCACGTAGCACGCGGGGCGCGCGACAGGCGCGTTCCAGGATCCGTACGGCGGTCTCGGAGCGGAGGGCGGCGTCGAGACCACCCTCGTCACGGGCGAGTTCGGCGAGGCCGTACAGGGCGTGGGCGAAACGGTCCGCCTCGGCCGGGGCACCGGTCGTCGCGGGGTCCGCCGCGCTGAGCACGGCGGCGAGTTCGCCGTAGTGCTCGGTGAATCGCCGGCGTGCGCGCCTGCCGTACACCACCCCGTCGTCCTCGGCCGTCCACAGCGGCGCGGTACGCACCCTGGCGACCTGCGGCGGCAGCGGTACCCAGCCGGCGTCCTCCTGGGCCTGGCTGCGACTGAACGCGTAGACGTCGAACTCGTGGTGCCCGAGGCCGCGCACGAGACGGTCGCACCAGAGTCCGGCGTCACCGCCCACATACGGATAGCCACCCTCCGTAAGCAGTCCGATGCGCACGAGTGCACCCCCGATCTCCCGTATGGGGAGCCGCCGTTGGTCCGGCGGCTCGCAGCGGGACGAACGTATGCGGACAAGGTGGGGGCGTGATGGACGGTTGTCCGTCGCACCATCAAAAGGGGTGAACGGTCGTAACTTTCCCGCACGGGACGCGTTCGGTCGCGCTATACGGTCAACTGTGCGATCGGTTGCGCGCGATCAGCCGACACCGGGCGCGCCCGGTGCACCCGGCGCGCCCTGCCGGAGCGTCAGCCCTGCGGGTAGGGCCAGGGGTTCGGCCGGCAGCTGATTCCGCCGTGGTCGAGGAACTTGGTCTGCTGCTGCATGACCGGGGCCAGGTCGCCGTCCTTGTCGCAGGTGAGGTGGTTGTACCCCAGGCGGTGGCCGATCTCGTGGTTGATCAGCATCTGCCGGTAGGCGAGAAGTTCGTCGCCGTACGTCTCGGCGCCCTGCGCCCACCGGAACGCGTTGATCATCACGCGCTCGGTGGCCGCCGAGTCGCAGGAGACGTTGTCCACCGTGGTGTCGAGTCCGGACCTGGCGCACCAGTCGGCGGTCGTCTCGGGGCTGGCGAGCGTGATGACGAAGTCGGGGCGGCCCGAGTGGATGCGTTCGAAGGCGCGGGCGCCGTTGTGCGACCAGCTGCGGTTGTCGTTGAGCGTCCGCTGCACCGCCTCGGCGAAGAGTTCGCCGTCGAGGCCGAGCCCCTGCTCCACATCGACGCGGTAGGTGAGCTTCTGCCCCTTGCCCCGCGCCTTGTCGATCCCGGGGATCGCGTCGAACTTCCCCGAGCCCGCGCGGGAGTCGGCGACCGGGTACCGCTTCCCCATCTTCTGCTCGTACGTCAGCGGCACGGCGTCGGACGGCGCCTCCGCGGCCTCGTCCCGCCCGGCCCCGCGCGAGCCGGAGTCCCGGACGTCGCGCGCCGCCTGGTCGGTGACGGACTGCGCCCGCACGTCGTCGGCGGCGGCGTCGTGTTCGTCGGCGACCTGGCCCGCCACGACGACGGCCAGCACGGTGGTCACGGCGGCGGCCGCGATCCCGGTGAACGCGCGCCCCTTGGGGCCCCTGGTTTCCGCCGGCGCTCCGGTGGGCGGCGCGTCGTGGTGGGCGGCCGGGACGCGGGCCGCCGACGCGGTGTCCCAACCGGTGACGGCGGCGTAGGGATCCGTCGCGTGCGCGGAGTCCGCGGCGGAGGTCCGGCGGACCGGGTCGCGGGGCGTGAAGAGGTCGCCCTGCTCGTCGAAGGCGTCGAGGTAGTCCTGCCGAGGTCCGCGCGGAGCTCGTGGACCGCGCGGACCGCGTGCCTCCCACGGTCCCTCGAAGGGCGCCTGGCGCTGTCGCGGCAGGGGCACGCTCCCGCCGGCCGGCCCGTGGTGCCCCGGGTACCCGGGAGACCCGGTTCCCGGGTTCCGTCCCCCCAACTCGCCCCAGCCGCCACCGGGTTCCCGCTGTTCGGGATGTCCGCCGCCATGGGTGCGCGGAACGTCGTGGACGGGGGTGCCGTCGGGCGCTCGCGGCACTCCACGCGCGGGCGGCCCGTCCGGAAGCCATCCGTCCGGCAGGTGTGGCACCCCGTGAGCCGGGGGCCCGTGTTCCGCGGGCGGGCCGTGGTCCGGCGCTCCACGGCCCGGCGGAACCAGGCCGTCCTGCCGGATCCCTCCCCTGCCGTCGCTGCCCCGGCTGCCCCGGGACCTCCGGTCGGCACGTGCCGCCGCCGGATCCGCGGCGCCCCCCTTGGGGGCGGGTCCGCGTCGGCTGTGGCGTCCCACCTGGTGCCTCAGCCCCTCGTGTTCTCGGCGGTGGCCCCGCCGTCGGCGGTCTCGTCCGCGGCGGTGCCGACGGCCGAGCCCGGAGCGCCCTTCGCGCCCGACTCCAAAGTATCCCCCTCGACCGCTGAATCCGTTGCATCCGCGAGGAGTTCACGGAAGGCAGCGGCCACGACCTCGGGGTATTCCATCATCGCCACGTGCCCCGCGTCGGGCAGGGTGACCAGTCGGGAGTCGCGGAACGCACGGGCCGCGCGCCCGGCCATGCGGAAGCCGACGAGCTGGTCCCGGCCGCCGTACAGCAGCAGCGTCGGCGCGAGCACCCGCTCGGCCTGGCGCCACAGTCCGTGCTGACCGCCCAGGGTGTACGCGTTGACGAGCCCTCGCGCGGAGCGCGCCATGGCGTCCCAGAAGTACGGAAGCCGCAGTCGCCGCTCCATCTCCTGCACGGCGTTGTGGAACGCCTCCGGCGACACCTGCGCGGGGTCCCCGTAGCAGAGCGCGACGACGCCGCGGACGCGCTGCTCCGCCGACCAGTCCTGGGTGATCCGGGTGAAGAGCCGGGCCACCCCGGGCACCGCCAGCAGTCCCGTGGGCACCGCGGTGCGCTGCACCCGCAGCTCGGGCAGGGCCGGTGACACCAGCGTGAGCGTGCGGACGAGGTCGGGGCGCACGGCGGCGACGCGGGTGGCGACCGCCCCGCCCAGCGAGTTGCCGGAGAGGTGCACGGGGCCGCGCCCGGAGGAGTCGAGGTAGCGGACCACCGCGCGGGCGTGCGCCGAGATCGAGTAGTCGCCGTCGTCCGGGGGCGGCGAGTCGCCGAAGCCCGGCAGGTCGACCGCCTCGTTGTCGACGACGTCGTCCAGGTGCGGCATCAACGCCGACCAGTTCTGCGACGACCCTCCCAGCCCGTGGATGTGGAGCGCGGCCGGCAGGCCTTCGCGCGCGGGGGGCCTCGACCGTATCGCCAGGGTGACGCCGGGCAGTTCGACCGATCTGAGGCGCTCGCCCTCCGCGATCCTGACGGCGGCCACCTTGGGCAGTACGGTCGCGGGCGGCACGAACGGAAGATCGGTCGAGGACATGCCGCAATGTTACGAGACGATCACACCGGGACTCATGTGTTCGCGGTCACAGGGGCAGCGCCGGACACCGGTCGGACACCGCCCGGCCTCCGCGGGCCTGCCGTGCGCGCCGTGCCGCAATCCGACGGCGGATCGCATGGCGCCCGGATCGGGTGTCTCCTAGGCTCGTACCGAGGGCACCCGTATGTGGCCCCGCATGCTCCGGGGACGTTCACAGGAAGGGAGCCCAGCCATGGCCGTAGACCCCACCGACCCCGAGACGTTCGAGGAAGCCGAGGACGCTCGCGAGGACCACGGAGACCAGGAGTACGACGTCGAGGCACCCGTGGCCGACGCGGCCGAACAGCGCGCGGACCTCGAACAGGACCGCGACGAGCCGTTGAGCGGCGCCGACACCGACCGCGCCAACGAGGCGGACCTGGCCGAGCAGGCCAGGGTCGTCTCCCTCCACGAGGACGACTACCGGTGAAGGTCACGACCGCCGGCGAAGGCGACGGGGCCGGAGCGGGGCGGCCCCGACCGGGAGGAAGGCGCCGACAGCCGGGAGGGAGGCACCGTCCTGCCCTCATTGAGAGGTTTTGAAACGGTCCGTGACTCTTTCGCCGCAGTCCGGTACGTGAAATTCTGCGCTCTCGGCGCGCACACCACGATTACCGAAAAGTACGATGGCGGCGCGGCTCACACCGCACGTGGACGAGAATGGGAGGCGGCGTGACAGCCATCGAGCAGACAGAGGCCGTGCGCCCGAGGGGCACACGCCTGCCGCGCCGTGCCCGACGGAACCAGTTGCTGGGCGCCGCCCAGGAAGTATTCGTCGCGCAGGGCTACCACGCGGCGGCGATGGACGACATCGCCGAGCGTGCGGGCGTCAGCAAGCCGGTGCTCTACCAGCACTTCCCGGGCAAGCTCGATCTCTACCTGGCCCTGCTGGACCAGCACTGCGAGGCACTGATCCAGTCGGTGCGCCAGGCGCTCGCGTCGACGAGCGACAACAAGCAGCGCGTACGGGCGACCATGGACGCCTACTTCACGTACGTCGAGGACGACGGCGGGGCCTTCCGCCTGGTCTTCGAGTCGGACCTGACCAACGAGCCCGCGGTGCGCGAGCGCGTCGACCGGGTCACCAACGACTGCGCCGAGGCGATCTGCGACGTCATCGCCGAGGACACCGGCCTGTCGCGCGAGGAGTCGATGCTGCTCGCCTCGGGGCTGGGCGGTCTGGCCCAGGTGGTGGCGCGGTCCTGGCTGCACAGCGACCGCACCGTGCCCCGCGACCAGGCGGTGCAGTTGCTGACCTCGCTGGCCTGGCGGGGCATCGCCGGATTCCCGCTGCACGGCAACGAGCAGCAGTTCTGACGGCGCCCGGGAGCGCCGCCGGGCGGCCGGGGGGCGGTTTGTTCCCGTGGGCTGTTCGCTCCTGGCGTTGCAGAGGCTGAGCGTGCGCATCCCCTCACCGGGCTAATGTGTGCTGGGTACGGCGCGGAAGGTCGCGCACTTCACTGACCGTCGGAGGGACATAGCCGTGGAGGTCAAGATCGGCGTGCAGCACGCGCCCCGCGAGATCGTTCTGGAGAGCGGTCAGAGTGCCGAGGAGGTCGAGCGCGTGGTGGCCGAGGCACTGGCCGGGAAGTCGCAGCTGCTGACTCTCGTGGACGAGCACGGCCGCAAGGTCCTGGTTCCGGCCGACCGTCTCGCGTATGTCGAGATCGGCGAGCCGGCCCCGCGCAAAGTGGGCTTCGGCGCGCTGTAGGCGACGACCGGCAGACAGCGGAAGGGCCCGGCGGTTCCGGAATCTCGACACCGCCGGGCCCTTCCGTGTCTCCCGGCCCCTTCTCCTCTTCTCCTCTTCCCCTCTTCCCCTCTCCACCGATGGAGCACAGGTCGCGCACAGAGGAGGATTGGGTTTCGCAGGCCAGGGGTAAGTCGGGCTACGACCGATGCGATCAGGCCGGCCATGTGGGAGGGACCCCCGACATGCTCTTGGAAACGCTCAGCTCAGCGATCCTCGGCCTGGCCCTGGCCTGGGCGGCCACGCGTCGCCTCCCGCACCGCCTCCCCGCCCGCGCGCTGGTCCTGCCGACGGGCGTGGCCGGGGCCGTGTTCGGTGCGCTGATCACACACAGCGCGCTGGACGCGGGCGGCTCGCTGACGGTCCTGTCCGGCGCCGCGATCGTCTCCGTGGCCTCGGTGTCGCTGCTGCTGCGTCCTGCGGGGAGACTCCGCGGCCGGTCGGCGACCGCCTGACCGGCCGCCGTCGTCGGCACGGGGACTGAGCGGGGCGGCTCTCTCAGGCGGCCAGCCCCAGGGCGGCCATCCGCTTGGTGTGGGCCTCGGTGATCCGGGAGAACATCCTGCCGACCTCCGCGAGGTCGAAACCGTCCGCGACACCGCCGACGAGCATCGTCGACAGCGCGTCCCGGTCGGCCACCACCCGCTGCGACTGGGAGAGCGCCTCACCCATCAGCCGGCGCGCCCACAGCGCGAGCCGTCCGCCCAGGCGCGGGTCCGCGTCGATCGCCGAGCGCACCTTCTCCACGGCGAAGCCGCCGTGCCCGGTGTCGTCGAGCACGGTCAGCATCAGCGCCCGGGTGTCGGAGTCCAGCCGGACCGCGACCTCCCGGTAGAAGTCACTGGCGATGGAGTCGCCGACGTAGGCCTTGACGAGCCCTTCGAGCCATCCGGAGGGCGCCGTCTGCCGGTGGAAGCCCTCGTACGCGGCGACGAACGGCTCCATGGCGGCGGTCGGTTCCTCGCCGATCTCGGCCAGCCGGTCGCGCAGCCGCTCGAAGTGGTGGAACTCGGCCGACGCCATCTTGGCCAGTTCCGCCTTGTCCGCCAGCGTGGGGGCCAGCTTGGCGTCTTCCGCGAGCCGCTCGAACGCCGCGAGCTCTCCGTACGCGAGTGCGCCGAGCAGATCCACGACGGCGGCGCGGTACTGCGGGTCGGCGGAGGCGGCCGACCAGTCCAGGGCGGCGATGCCGGTGGGGGCGGTCGGGGTGTCGGGGGTGTCCTCGGCGGGGTCAGGCTTGTCAGAGCTCGTCATAAACCGCACAATAGCCCGCTGATCGGGGACCGGAAGGCGCTGATCAACAGGTGTGACGACGGCTACGTGGCCAAATCGGCCATGGCGTGTGCGCGAATTCGGGGTATGGTGGTAATGCGCCTGTGCCGAATACTTCGACGTGTTCGACGGGGCGTATGTATGAGGATGCCCGGTCGGAGGACCGATCGGCTCCGCCCCGACCGCTCTCCCTGACCGTACGCCACAGTGCGTACGACGATCGGAGGGACCCTCAGCGGTACGAGCGCTAGAGCGTCGGCAGTGGTCCCGTGCCCTACGGCATCCCCGTAAGGCAGCCGACGTCCCCGGCACGGTCCATAGACGACCCCCGCGCTCGCCTCGCACCGCGCACACAGAAGAGGCAGCACCCTGACTACGTTCCGAGAGCTCGGGATCCTCCCCGAGACCGCCGAAGCCCTGGAAGCCGTCGGCATCACCACCCCCTTCCCCATTCAGGAGCTGACGCTCCCCGTGGCCCTGTCGGGCACGGACGTCATCGGCCAGGCCAAGACCGGCACCGGAAAGACGCTCGGCTTCGGCCTTCCGCTTCTCGAGCGGGTGACCGTCCCGGCAGACGTGGAGGCCGGGCGCGCGAAGCCCGAGGACCTCACCGACACCCCGCAGGCGCTGGTCGTCGTCCCCACCCGCGAGCTGTGCACGCAGGTCACCAACGACCTGCTGACCGCCGGCAAGGTGCGCAATGTGCGCGTCACCGCGATCTACGGCGGCCGGGCCTACGAGCCGCAGGTCGAGGCCCTGAAGAAGGGCGTCGACGTGATCGTCGGCACCCCGGGCCGGCTGCTCGACCTGGCGGGGCAGAAGAAGCTGAACCTGAAGCACGTCAAGGCCCTCGTCCTCGACGAGGCCGACGAGATGCTCGACCTGGGCTTCCTGCCCGACGTCGAGAAGATCATCAACCTGCTTCCGGCGCGCCGCCAGACCATGCTCTTCTCGGCCACCATGCCGGGCGCCGTCATCGGGCTGGCCCGCCGCTACATGTCGCAGCCCACGCACATCCGCGCCACCACGCCGGACGACGAGGGCGCGACGGTCGCGAACACCACGCAGTTCGTCTACCGCGCGCACAACATGGACAAGCCCGAGATGGTCGCGCGGATACTGCAGGCCGACGGCCGGGGGCTGGTCATGGTCTTCTGCCGCACCAAGCGCACCGCCGCCGACCTCGCCGACCAGCTGGGGCAGCGCGGTTTCGCCTCCGGCGCGGTCCACGGCGACCTCGGCCAGGGCGCCCGCGAGCAGGCGCTGCGCGCCTTCCGCAACGGCAAGGTGGACGTGCTCGTCTGCACCGACGTCGCCGCCCGCGGCATCGACGTCGAGGGCGTGACACACGTCATCAACTACCAGTCGCCCGAGGACGAGAAGACGTATCTGCACCGCATCGGCCGTACCGGCCGCGCGGGTGCGAAGGGTACGGCGATCACGTTGGTCGACTGGGACGACATCCCGCGCTGGCAGCTGATCGACAAGGCGCTGGACCTGGGCTTCAGCGACCCGCCGGAGACGTACTCCACCTCCCCGCACCTGTTCACCGACCTCGGCATCCCCGAGGGGACGAAGGGTGTCCTGCCGCGCTCGGAGCGCACCCGTGCCGGGCTCGACGCGGAGGAGCTGGAGGACCTGGGCGAGCCGGGTGGCCGCGGTCCGCGCGGCGGTCGAGGTGTCCGGAGCGACCGCGGCGGCCGGGGCGACTCCGAGCGTGAGCGTCCGGCCCGTACGCCGCGCCGCCGGCGCCGTACGCGCGGTGGGGCCCCGCTGGACGACTCGGCGCAGCAGGCGGCCCCGGCCGTCGAGGGCGCCGACGAGGCCGACACCGCTGCGGCACCCCGCACCCCGCGCCGTCGTCGCCGTACGCGCGGTGGGGCGGCCACCGAGGCGGTCACCGAGGCGACGACCGCCCCGGCGACCGCGGTCGAGTCCGCCGATTCCGCTGCCGAGCACGTCGAGCCCGCCGGGTCGGCCGTCGCGACGGCCGAGGGCGGCGTGGTCGGAGAGGCTCCGGAGACCCCGGCGGCGGAGACCCCGGCGGCACCGCGCCGCCGCCGGACCCGTAAGACCGCGGCCGCTGCGGCCGTGGCGGTGGTGGACACCGTCGAGGGGGCCACCGAAGCCGAAGCCACCGCGGAGGCGACCGGGACGAAGCCCCGGCGCACCAGGACGCGGAAGACGGCCGCCGCCGCGGCCACCGAGGGCGCTACGGCCACGGCCGACATCCCGGCGCAGACCGCACCGGAAGCGGAGACGGAGGCGGAGGAAGCCGAGGCGAAGCCCCGGGTCCGCCGCACCCGCAAGACCGCCGCCAAGGCCGAGACCGGCGCGGACACGGCCGAGGCCGCCGAGACCGCCGAGGCCAAGCCGCGCCGTACCCGCAAGGCGGCCACCGCCGTGCAGGAGCCGGAGGCCGCGGCCGCCGCCGCGGTCGAGGCGAAGCCCCGGCGCACCCGGAAGACGGCGGCCGCCGCGACCGCGCTCGACACCGCCGAAGCCGTCGAGGCCGCCGAGACCAAGCCGCGCCGCCGCACCCGCAAGACCGCCGTGGCCACCACGGCCACCGAGGACGGCACGACAGCGGCCGGCATCCCGGCACAGGCCGCGCCGGAGGCGGAGGCGGCCGAGGCGAAGCCCCGGGTCCGCCGCACCCGCAAGACCGCCGCGACGGCCACCGCGGAGCCCGCGGAGGCCTGACACACCACCCCGACGGCCCGGTCCCACACCCGTGGGGCCGGGCCGTCGGTGTCGGCCGTCCCCCGCTGCCGCTACCCTCGCCCCCGTGACCAGCCACCCCACCCCCGCCTCCGTTCCCCCTTCGAACCCGGTCCCGGCCCTCGCCTCCGCCCCGCCCGCCGGCGCGCGGGCGTACCGGCTCCGCACGTCCCGCGGGGAGTTCGCCGTCGTCGACGTGCCGCCGGCCGACGGGGCCGAGCCGAAGGGGGTCGTGCTGGCACTGCCCGGGTTCACGGGCAGCAAGGAGGACTTCACGCTGCTGCACGGGCCGCTCGCCGCACGCGGATACCGCAGCGTCGCCGTGGACGGACGGGGGCAGTACGAGTCGGACGGCCCCGCTGACGACGAGTCCGCTTACGCCCAGGCCGAGTTGGCGCGGGATGTGCTCGCGCAGGCGGAGGCGCTCGGCGCGGCTGCGCCGCTGCACCTCGTCGGGCACTCGCTCGGCGGGCAGATCGCCCGTGCGGCCGTGCTCGAGGACCACTCCCCGTTCCGTTCGCTCACCCTGATCTCCTCGGGCCCCGCCCGGATCTCGGTCTCCCAGGAGCAGCGCGTGAAGCTGCTGCGGGAGGCGCTCGACTGGATGTCGATGGCACAGTGCTGGGAGGCGATCCTGGCCATGGGCCCGCCGGAGGAGGTCGGCGGTCCCGCCCGTGGGCTCGGCGGCCAGGACCATCTGCGCCGCCGCTGGCTGGCCACCAGGCCCGCACAACTGCTGGCCACAGGGCGGCAGTTGTGCACCGAGCCGGACCGGGTCGCCGAACTCGCCGCCGTGCCGCTGCCGTTCCATGTGCTGTCGGGTGCGTACGACGACACCTGGCCGGTACCGGACCTGGACGCCATGGCCGTACGGCTGCACGCGCACCGCACGGTCGTCGCCGGCGCCGAGCACTCCCCCAACGTCGACCGGCCCGCGCCCACCGCACACGCCCTCGCCGACTTCTGGGACCGGCTCCACGACGAGGACGACGAGGACGACGAGGACCACGGCCACGGCCCCCTGCGCCACGGCTGATCCCGCCGTGCCGGTACCGCCGTGGGCGTGCCGTCAGTACTGCGCCTGGAGGTGGGACCAGAAGCCGTCACGCAGGGCGCGTCTCAGGTCCGCCTGGCCGCGCAGGGAGTACTGCAGCAGGCCCTCGGCCTCCACCAGCAGGTCCTGGTCGACCGAGCCGGGCAGGTAGGGGTGGCCGGGCAGCAGTTCCACCAGCGTGTCCCGGCCCCGTTCGGCCAGCCACTTCGCGGCGATCTGCGCACCGACGAAACGGACGTCCTCGCGGGTGGGCCGGCCCGCCGCGGGCTCGTACACGGAGGCCGTGCGCCGGGAGACGTACGGCTTGAAGAAGTCGAGTTCGAAGGTGCGCTGGCTGTCGACCTCCCAGAGCAGGGGCTCGGCCTGGTTGCGCCCCTCGGGCGCCTCGATGCCCCAGAGGTGGACGCGGGCGCCGTACCCCTGGGCGGCCTCGACCGCCGGGACCAGGTCCTCGTCGCCGCCCAGCAGGGCCGCGTCGCTGATGGCGCGGTGCCGGGCCAGTGACTCCAGGTCGGAACGGATCAGGGAGTCGACGCCCTTCTGCTGGTTGTTGGCGTTGAGGTTGCCGAGGCGCACCTTGACGTCGGGGAGTTCCGCGATGGTCTGCTGCTCGGCGGTGTGGATGCGGCGCCGGGCCCCGTCGTACCAGTAGACGCGCAGCAGCCTGCTGTCCGCGAAGATGGTGCGGGCCCGGTCGATGAGCGCGTCGATGAGTCCCTCGGCGTCGAGGTCGAAGGCCCTGCGGTCCTCCGTCCCGGCCACCAGCCGTCCCGCCGCCGCGTACAGGTAGCCGGCGTCGACGAAGATCGCGTGCGTCGAGGGCGTCTTCGCCACCTCGGCGAGCATGCGCTGGAGCAGTTCGTTCGTACGGTCGATACGGGAGTTCAGCTCCGCGAGGTCATCGTTCATCATCTCTATTGTCCTGGCGGTCACCGTACGAACACAACCGGTCCCGATCGGTCCCCTTCGAGGGGATCACCCGCCGACGCCCGGTCGATCTCCGGCAGGCCGAATCTTTTCGCCGACGTAGGAATGTTTTCCGGGGGCCACTCGTTTTTCACTGATGGCACACGAGCCGGTCCGGCCCGTGGCCGTCCACTCCACGGTCCTCCCCGGGAGGACGACCGGACGAAGGGAGAAGTGCTTGCACTTCGAGATCATGCGACTCGACGACATCGACGGCACCGCCGTGGACAGCACCGTGGTGGAGGCCGCCTCCGTCCACCGTATCGTCCAGCAGGCCGCCGCCATCGGGCAGCGCCTGTGGATCCGCCCGGCCGACACACCCACCCCGTGACGCGGGACCCGCACCCCGGGTACGCGCACCCCGGGACGGTCAGCCGCCCTGGATCACCTGTGTGACCCCGTTGATGATCTGCTGCACGGCGATCGCGGAGAGCATCATGCCCGCGAGGCGCGTCACCAGGACCACTCCGCCGTCCTTGATGACCCGGATGATCAGCAGCGAGTACCGCATGACCAGCCACAGCACGACGTGGACGGCGAGGATCGCCGTCCACACCGACACCTGGGCGGTCGTGTCCTCCGCCTTCTGCACGGCGAGGATGACCGACACGATCGCGCCGGGACCGGCCAGCAGGGGCATGCCGAGCGGCACCAGCGCGACGTTGACGTCCTTGGTCTGCTGGGGCTCGTCGGTCTTGCCGGTGAGCAGGTCGAGCGCGATCAGCAGAAGCAGCAGCCCGCCCGCGATCATCAACGCCGGAACCGACACGTGCAGGTAGTCGAGGATCTGCTGCCCGACCAGCCCGAACAGGACGATCACCCCACCGGCCACGCAGACGGCCTGGAAGGCCATCTGCCTCTGCACCTTGGCGGGTCGCCCCGCGGTCAGGGCCAGGAAGATCGGGGTGATCCCCGGGGGATCCATGATGACGAAAAGGGTCAGGAAGAGGGAGCCGAAGACGGCGACGTCGAACATGAGTGCCTTGCTGAGAACGAGCGAGCGCGGGAGCGCTCGAGGAAAGGGCTCAAGGAGTGAGCAGGGGGAAAGAAGGGCGTCGACGCCCCGGACCAAGGGGCGACGAGCCGGGGGAGCGGGTGGGGCGGGCGGGCGTGGGACTCAGACTCCGCCGGCCCCCGGCACCGGGAACGCGCCGGTCGCGCGTCGCGTGATCTCGCCGTACACCTCGGGGTCCGTCGTGAACTCGCCGAGTTCGCAGCTCTTCCGGCTGCCGTGGTAGTCGCTGGACCCGGTCACCAGCAGTCCCAGTTCCTTCGCGAGGCCCCGCAGCCGCGCCCTGGTCCCGGGGTCGTGGTCCATGTGGTCGACCTCGATGCCGTCGAGGCCCGCCTCGGCCAGTTCGGCCAGCGCGGACTCCGGTACGGTCCGGCCGCGCTTGGCGGCGGCCGGATGGGCGAACACCGCGACCCCGCCCGCGCCCTTGATCAGCCGGAGCGCTTCGAAGGGGTCCGTTTCGTGCTTCTCCACGTGGGCCCGGCCGCCGTCGGCCAGCCACTGGGGGGTGAACGCGTGGTCCACGCTCGCCACCACGCCCAGTTCGACGAGTGCGGTGGCCACGTGCGGGCGGCCCACCGAGCCGTCGCCGGCGATCCGCGCGACCTGCTCCCAGGTGACGGGCACGCCCAGGGCGTTCAGCTTGGCGACCATGCCCCGGGCCCGCGGCACCCGGTCGTCCCGGACCAGCTCGCGCTCGGCGAGCAGGGCCGGCTCCGCGGGGTCGAAGAGGTAGGCCAGCATGTGCACGCCGACACCGTCGAGCCGGCAGGAGAGCTCGGCGCCGGTCACCAGGGTGAGCCCCGCGGGGAGCGCGGCGAGGGCCTCGGCGTGACCGCGGGTGGTGTCGTGGTCGGTCAGCGCGACGACGTCGAGACCGGCAGCGGCGGCCTTGCGGACCAGGTCCGCCGGGGAGTCCGTGCCGTCGGACGCGGTGGAGTGGGTGTGCAGATCGATACGCACGACGCGTTGCTCCAAGCGGTGGCCGACGGACAGGGACGCCTCAGGATAACCGTATTTTCGAGCGCCCCTGTCACAACCGAACCCGCCCTGCGCCCCCTACCGCGCCCGCCGCACGGGGCCTACGGTCTTGTCTCCATCAGCCTCGGCGACAGCGCACCGCAGGGCACCAGTCCCACCTCGGCCCCGGCGTCCCGGAGGTCAGTGAGGACCAACTCGTCGTACATCAGGAGCCCGGACTGCTCGGGCCAGAGCACCGCCCACAGCCACATCCCGAGCGCCTCGCCCGCGAAGACCGCCCGGTCGTCCGGCGCCTTGGAGACGTGCCAGAGCGGGGTCGGCCGTCCGGCGGCCAGCACCTTGGTCTCGGCGGGTTTCTCGACGTTCAGATACGGGCCGGGGTCCGGACCGTCGACGCCCGCGTACCGCGCGCCCAGCCCGACGCCGAGCTCCTCGGCCACGAGGACGAGTTCGCCCATGCCGCCGAGCGGTCCGGGCCCGGTGCAGGCGACGGCGGTGGCCCGGCCGCCGCTGCGGTCGTCACCCGCCGAGGCCACACCGGTGAACAGCCAGCCCACCGGCAGCGGCCACGGCATCCACACCGGCACCCGGGTGCGGTGCACGACGACGTTGAGGGCGTCGACGCTCGGCGGTATCACGGGCTGGACCGGATGCACCACCCCGTGCACATCGCACTGCCAGGCATCGGAGAAGAGGCCGGGAGCCCTGACCCGGCCACCACACTTCGGGCAACTGGGTTCGCCCCTCATAGGGCCCCACGGTCCTACCCCGGCACCCTCACGTCAAGGACGATCACCCGTCCGGACCGAACCGGGCGCCCGGAACCGGACGCTCCCCACTCGGCCCGCCCGGCGGCCCGATCCGGGCCGGACCGGGCCGCCGACCCGGACGGCACTCTGCGCCCTCCCACTCAACGTCGGCCAGGAACCGACCAGTTGACGGGAAGAGGGGTGAGTTTGCTCACTCCAGCGGGACGGAGGCGCGGGCGGGGTCCCTCAGGTCCGTGCCCCGGGCCAGCCAGCGCTCCTGGAGCGCCTGGGCGCCGTGCACCCGCTTCCAGGCCGCCTCGTTCGGAGTCATCGGCAGCAGCGGCAGGAACCGTACGGGCTCCAGGGGTTCGTCGAGCTCCAGGTCCTCCACCAGACCGCCCGGCTCGGCGACCAGCACCGAGGTGAACGGGGCCCCGGGCCACAGCGGTTCACCGACGTCGAGGGAGGCGCCGGGGGCCACGACCACGCCCTCGACCTGCGGGGACGCCGCGAGCACGGCGAGCGGGCGGAGCACCTTGTCGGTGTCGGCGAGACCGGCCCGTACGGACAGCAGCAGTTCCACGCGCGGGCCCGCGACCGGGTCCGCGACCACCGCCGTGGGGTCGGTCATGGGCTGCGCGGACATGCCGAGGGTGGCGTAGCGCACGATGTCGCCCTCGTGGAAACGCAGCACCTCGAAGCGGTCCGTACCCAGGAAGGTGACCGCCGCGCGTGCGTCCGGTTCGCCCAGAGCCGTACGCAACCGGGCCTCGACCAGAGGAAGAACATCAGCCATGCGGCGAGCATAGAACTCGCCGGTAGCGGACGAAGCGGCGCCTTGACACACCGGTCGACTGCTACTCTGGCCCGGTGGTTCGGGGCAGCACGCAGGAGGCCGCCCAGGTACCGCCCAGGCCTTGAGGGCCTCACCTCAGGGCATCGCCTCAGTGCGCTGGGAGAGTCGGTCCGCGTCCCGAACCCCGATGTGACGCTTCCCCCCACGGGGGACTCCCCTGAATCCCCTCAGGGGATGAGGATCGTCCCTCACGAGGGACCGGCCGGAGGAGGTGGGGCTGGCATGGACCGAAGTCGACCGTGCAGTAGCACCCGCTCTTCCACCCGCTGACGCAGCCACTCCGTACCGGCTGCCACCCCTCACCATCGCGTCTTCACCGGAAGAGCATCTCGTTTCGTTCTGCCTGATCTGCCCCAGCAGCTGTGTCAGCGACGGAACTCGCCACCGCGACGGTTCGGTGCTCCCCGCTTTGTGGACGTGCCAAACATCCTGCGCCTCAACTCTTCTCGGAGGCAGGGAGAATCCCTGGTCAGGACGTCCCCATTCCGGGTGGTTCCACCCGTCGTACCGGCGCCTTTCGTTGCCCGTTCCGCGAAGGAGCCCGCCTTGTCGATGATCCGCGACCTGCGCGCCGTGGTCCGCCCCTCCCGTGTCTCGCCGCGCAAGGAGAGCAACGCCCCCTACGACAGCACCCGCGATCCGGCGACGACCACCGCGGTCGTCGACTGCGCCATCTACCGCGACGGCCGTCGCGTGGCCACCGAGAGCCCGCTCACCCCGCAGGAGGCGATGCGCCTGGTGCGCCGCGACTCGGGCTTCGTGTGGATCGGCCTGCACGAGCCGACCGAGGACGAATTCGCCGGTATCGCGCGCGAGTTCGGGCTGCATCCGCTGGCCGTGGAGGACGCGGTCCAGGCCCATCAGCGGCCCAAGCTGGAGCGCTACGACGACTCGCTCTTCACGGTCTTCAAGACCCTCCACTACCTCGACCACGACCGGCTCAGCTCCAGCAGCGAGGTCGTCGAGACCGGCGAGGTGATGTGCTTCACCGGCCGGGACTTCTTCATCACCGTCCGGCACGGCGGCCAGGGCTCCCTGCGGGCCCTGCGGCACCGGCTCCAGGAGGACCCCGAACTGCTGGCCAAGGGTCCCTCGGCCGTCCTGCACGCCATCGCCGACCATGTCGTCGACGGCTACATCGCGGTCGCCGACGCGGTGCAGGACGACATCGACGAGGTGGAGACGGAGGTGTTCTCGCCGGGCCGGGGCGGCACCCCGCGCGGTACGGACGCCGGCCGGATCTACCAACTCAAGCGCGAGGTACTGGAGTTCAAGCGGGCGGTGTCGCCGCTGCTGCGGCCCATGCAGCTGCTCAGCGAGCGGCCGATGCGGCTGGTCGACCCGGAGATCCAGAAGTACTTCCGGGACGTCGCCGACCACGTGGCCCGGGTGCACGAGCAGGTGATCGGCTTCGACGAACTGCTCAACTCCATCCTCCAGGCCAATCTCGCGCAGGCGTCCGTGGCGCAGAACGAGGACATGCGCAAGATCACCTCGTGGGCCGCCATCATCGCCGTGCCGACGATGGTCTGCGGGGTGTACGGCATGAACTTCGACTACATGCCGGAGACGGAGTGGAAGTACGGCTATCCGCTCGTCCTCGGCGTCACGGTGGCCCTCTGCCTGGGCATCCACCGCGCGCTGAAGCGCAACGGCTGGCTCTGAACGGGCGTTCCCCGGGGCCGACCGACGGGGAACGTCCGGCCCCGGGAGGAGCCCTGGCCCCCGAGCGGGCCCTGGATAGGCTGGGTCCCATGACAAGTGCGACCAGTGCGCTGTTCGACCGGGCCCTCATCGAGGAGGCCACGAAGAAGTCCGGCCTCGTCTGGGTCGAGGGGCCGGGCGTCCCGGCCCGGCCGCTGTGGCACGTGTGGCACGAGGACGCGATGTGCCTGGTCGGCGACGGGCCCGGGGAGCAGCCGCTGCCGGGACTGGCCGACGGGGTGTCGGCCGAGGTGACGGTACGCAGCAAGGACAAGGGCGGTCGGCTGGTCTCCTGGACCGCGAGGGTCGTGGAGCTGCCGTCCGGCTCCGCGGAGTGGGACGCGGCGGTCGCCGTGCTCAAGGGCAAGCGGCTCAACGCACCCGACGGCGAGGCGATGACGGAGCGCTGGGCCCGTGAGTGCCGTGTCCTGCGCCTGGAGCCGACCGGGGCGACGGCGCCGTTGCCCGACGGCTCACTGGCCGGGCCCCCGCTGCCGACCCCGGTGACGACCCGGCGTCCGCTCCCCGCGGGCCTGCCCCGGCTGCTGGCGGGCAGGCGGGGCGCCGAGAAGCGCCGTTAGCCGGTCGGCTCTGGGCTCTCGGCTCTGGACTCTCCCGCGGCTACGAGGCCGGAAGCTGTCCGCCGTAGTCCAGGGTCTCGTTCTCGGCCGGTTTCTCCAGGGCGAAGTCGCTGCCCCAGGCCGAGAAGGTGAGGGTGCCCGCCTTGCCGGCCCGCACCAGGCGCAGCGGATACGGCTTGCCCTCCAGGGAGACGTCCAGGGTGCCGCCGGAGCCCTGGTCGCCGGTGATGCGGATGCACCGGACGCCCTCCTGCTCGTGGTGGCCGTCCGTGGCCAGCTTGCCGTGCAGGGTCAGCAGGGCGCCGAGGAGGACATCCTTGTCCGCGAACCCGATGAACTTCTTGTACGACGGGTCGCCCTCCGGGACCTTCACATACTTCTCGGCGAGCTTGCCGGCCGCCGCCGTGTCCGACGCTCCGCCGCCCCCGTCGCCCTCGCCCCCGCCCTCCGTGGCGCCCTTGTCGCCCTTGCCGTTCGCCCAGAAAGCCGCGTCGGCCTTCAGGAAGAGCTCGTCGTCGACCTTCAGCAGCCGGAACGTCTGCTCTCCTGCGGTGACCGAACCGATGCCGCCCTCGGGTTTGAGCTGCATGTCGAGCTTGTAGGTGCCCCCGCTGGTGACCACGCTTCCGTGCAGCCGCACGGTCTCGACCGAGGTGGCGGCCTTCAGGGTTCTCTTCTGGATCTCGTCGGCGGTCAGTCTGCCGACACCGTTGGTGCCCTCGTTCGGGTCCACCTCCTCGGAGCATCCCGTGAGCGTCATTCCGGTCACGAGCAGCACGCACACGGCACGCGCCAGCGCGGCGGTGCGGGACCGGCCCTGGGAGATCGGAGTCACAGGTTGCGCTGCCTCTCTGATGGGGACCTGAACGGCGTACCGCAGATTACCGGGGCCGCA
Source organism: Streptomyces sp. NPDC004051 (assembly GCF_053604275.1). Taxonomy (NCBI): domain Bacteria; kingdom Bacillati; phylum Actinomycetota; class Actinomycetes; order Kitasatosporales; family Streptomycetaceae; genus Streptomyces; species Streptomyces sp. NPDC004051. Next base: position 172,058 of record NZ_JBSGHG010000006.1, read on the forward strand.
CCGCCCGGGCGGAGGCAGTCCGTCCGGACCGGCCCTCGGGCACCGGCGATCAGGACCGGCTAGCCTGAAACCCGCTTGAGCAGGGCATCCGGAGACCGAAGACAGGAAAAGACCAGGAACAGAGCGAGCAGCATCACGCACGGCACGACCCCGTATGAAAAGGAGCCGCCGCCATGGCAGCGGGCGCCCCCCGGATCTTCGTCTCGCACCTCTCCGGCGTCGCCGCCTTCGATCCGGCCGGCGACCAGGTGGGGCGCGTGCGCGACCTGGTCGTCATGCTGCGGGTCGGCCGCCGACCACCGAGGCTGCTCGGCCTGGTGGTCGAACTTCCCACCCGGCGCCGCATCTTCCTGCCCATGAACCGGGTGACCGCCGTGCAGTCCGGTCAGGTCATCACCACCGGTGTGCTCAACGTCCGGCGCTTCGAGCAGCGGCCCACCGAGCGGCTCGTCTTCGGGGAGCTCCTGGACCGCAGGGTGACGCTGGTGGAGACCGGCGAGGAGGTCACCGTCCTCGACCTGTCGGTGCATCAGTTGCCGGCCCGTCGGGAATGGGAGATCGACCGGGTGTTCGTCCGCAAGGGCAGGAAGGGCGGAACGTTTCGGCGCGGCAGGGGGGAGACGCTGACCGTCGAGTGGTCCGCGGTCACCGGCTTCTCCCTGGAGGAGAAGGGGCAGGGCGCCGAGAACCTGCTCGCCACCTTCGAGCAGCTGCGCCCCGCCGACCTGGCCAACGTCCTGCACCACCTCTCCCCCAAGCGCCGCGCCGAGGTCGCCGCCGCCCTGGACGACGACCGCCTGGCGGACGTGCTGGAGGAGCTGCCCGAGGACGACCAGGTGGAGATCCTCGGCAAGCTGAAGGAGGAGCGCGCCGCCGACGTCCTGGAGGCCATGGACCCCGATGACGCGGCCGACCTGCTCTCCGAACTTCCCGAGGCGGACAAGGAGCGGCTGCTCAGCCTGATGCAGCCCGCCGACGCGGCCGACATGCGGCGCCTGATGTCGTACGAGGAGCACACCGCGGGCGGTCTGATGACGACCGAGCCGATCGTGCTGAGGCCCGACGCGACCGTCGCCGACGCGCTGGCCCGCATCCGCAACCCCGATCTGTCACCGGCGCACGCGGCCCAGGTCTACGTCTGCCGGCCGCCGGAGGAGACCCCGACCGGCAAGTACCTGGGCACGGTCCACTTCCAGCGCCTGCTGCGCGACCCTCCGTACACCCTGGTCGGCTCGATCCTCGACGACGACCTGCAGCCGCTGGAGCCGGACGCGGCGCTCCCCGTGATCGCCGGGTTCTTCGCCACGTACGACATGGTGGCGGCGCCCGTGGTCGACGAGGCGGGCGCGCTGCTGGGCGCGGTGACGGTGGACGACGTACTGGACCACATGCTGCCCGAGGACTGGCGGGAGACCGAGTTCCATCTGGACGACGACAACGCTGACGACAACGACGGCACCGCCGACGACAGCCACAGCGACACCGACGACGACAACGACAACGACAACGACAACAACGACGACGCGCGCGACACAGGCGAGGGGGTGGTGACCGATGGCTCCTGAGCGAGAGGGCGGGCGCGAGCGCCTGCCGGCGGGTGCCACGGCCGCCGGGCGCCCGCGTACACCGCGACTGGACCAGCCGCGCGCCCCCCGGCGACGGCTCCTGCCCGAGTGGGACCCGGAGGCCTTCGGGCGGCTGTCGGAACGGATCGCGCGTTTCCTGGGCACCGGGCGGTTCATCGTCTGGATGACGGTGGTCATCATCGTGTGGCTGGTGTGGAACGTGTCCGCGCCGAAGGAACTGCGCTTCGACGAGTACCCGTTCATCTTCCTGACCCTGATGCTGTCCCTCCAGGCCTCCTACGCCGCCCCGCTGATCCTGCTCGCGCAGAACAGGCAGGACGACCGCGACCGGGTCAACCTGGAGCAGGACCGCAAGCAGGGCGAGCGGTCGATCGCGGACACCGAGTACCTGACCCGGGAGATCGCCGCTTTGCGGATCGGGCTCGGGGAGGTCGCGACGCGGGACTGGATCCGCTCGGAACTGCAGGACGTGGTGAAGGAACTGGAGGAACGCCACAACGGTCACCGGGGCCACCACGGCTCGTTCCCCGTGATGCGGACGCAGCGGCCCCCGGGACGTGACGCAGACGACCACTGACGGGCTTACCGGGGAATGTACTGAGCGCCGTACCATCGACACCATGGCTACGGAAGACGCGGTGCGCGAAGCACTGGCGACGGTGAACGACCCGGAGATCAACCGGCCCATCACCGAGCTGGGCATGGTCAAGTCTGTGGAGATCGGTGCGGACGGTGCGGTCGCGGTCACCGTGTACCTGACGGTCTCCGGCTGCCCCATGCGGGACACCATCACGCAGCGGGTGACGGACGCGGTCGCCGGGGTCGAGGGCGTCACCCGCGTCGACGTCACGCTGGACGTGATGAGCGACGAGCAGCGCAAGGAGCTGGCGAACGCCCTGCGGGGCGGCCAGGCCGAGCGCGAGGTGCCGTTCGCCAAGCCGGGCAGCCTGACCCGGGTGTACGCGGTCGCCTCCGGCAAGGGCGGTGTCGGCAAGTCGTCGGTGACGGTGAACCTGGCGGCGGCGATGGCGGCCGACGGGCTGAAGGTGGGCGTCGTGGACGCCGACATCTACGGCCACTCGGTGCCGCGCATGCTGGGTGCCGACGGGCGTCCGACCCAGGTCGAGAACATGATCATGCCGCCGTCCGCGCACGGTGTGAAGGTCATCTCCATCGGTATGTTCACCCCGGGCAACGCGCCGGTCGTGTGGCGCGGCCCGATGCTGCACCGCGCGCTGCAGCAGTTCCTGGCGGACGTGTACTGGGGCGACCTGGACGTGCTCCTGCTGGACCTGCCCCCGGGCACCGGCGACATCGCGATCTCGGTCGCCCAGCTGGTTCCGAACGCCGAGATCCTGGTCGTCACCACGCCTCAGCAGGCGGCGGCCGAGGTGGCCGAGCGGGCGGGTTCCATCGCCGTGCAGACCCACCAGAAGATCGTCGGCGTGGTCGAGAACATGTCCGGTCTGCCGTGTCCGCACTGCGACGAGATGGTCGACGTCTTCGGCACCGGCGGCGGCCGCTCGGTGGCCGAGGGGCTGACCCGGACCACGGGCGCCGAGGTCCCGGTGCTCGGCTCCATCCCCATCGACGTGCGCCTGCGCGAGGGCGGCGACGAGGGCAAGCCGGTCGTCCTGTCCGACCCGGACTCCCCCGCCGGTTCGGCGCTCCGCTCGATCGCCGGCAAGCTCGGCGGCCGCCAGCGCGGTCTGGCGGGCCTGTCGCTGGGCATCACGCCGCGCAACAAGTTCTGAGCGCTCCCAGCGGCCCGTGAGGGGCCGGGAGCCGCCGCAGCGCGCTCACCGCACGGGCGCCGTCCTTCGGGGCGGCGCCCTTCGCCGTACGGGACGGCCGCACGGTCCGCGGCTCAGGCCCCCTCGTAGGCTCCGAGGTCCTTGACCACGGCGAAGCCCAGGCCGTACGCGCTCATGCCCCGGCCGTACGCGCCGACGTGCACACCGGCCCGCGTCGATCCCGCGAGCACCCAGCCGAACTCGGACTCCCGGTAGTGGAAGGGCGTCGGCACCCCGTCCACGGGGAGGGACAGCGTCGACCAGTCCGGGCCGGCGAGGTCGTCCGCGAGCACCCAGGCCGTCTCCGTCTGCTGCTCCAGCCAGTCGTCGCGCAGGGAGTGGTCCATCTGGCCCGGCCAGGTGAACGACAGCAGCCCCACACCGGCGAGCCAGGCGGCGGAGGACACCGAGGTGGCCTCCAGCAGGCCGGTGCCGTCCGCGCTGCGGCGCACCGGGTGGGCGGCGACGGTCACGGCGACCGCGAACTTCTCCTTGACCTCCTGGCCGGTCCCGGCCGTGTACTCGCTGCGCACCGAGGGTGTGTCGCCGTGCCCGATCGAGCCGTGCTCGACGGCCCCGTCGGCCGTGGTGCCGACCTGCATCAGCCAGCGCCGCCCCGTGAACGCCTCGTCGAGGCCGTACCAGGGAAAGGGCGCGCTCAGGTAGCCGTCGACCGTACGCCAGGCGGAGGGGGCGGGTCCTCCGTCCTTCGCGGCCGTCGCCTGCGCGACCGCCCGACTCGTCGTCTCCATGCCCGGACGCCTCCTCGCTCTGGTCGGACCGGGGGCGGCCCGCCCCCCTTCGGGCGTACTCGTCCGGACCGCACAACAACTCGGGCAGCATAGCCATCTCGTCGGCGCGGCCCGGGAAAAGTGTCCGGCGCGTGGGTCGCGCGGATGTCCGGTTCAGGCCGTGCGGGGCACTTGTGGAGTATGAAACGCGTCACGTGCGCGGCGGTCGTGCTTCTGCGTGTCCGCGCCCGCGCGCAGGGTGTGTCTCAGGTGGCGTCCGCGTCGAAGGGCGGACGGTCGTCGGCGGCCGACGGCTCGGGCTTCTTCGTCATGTCGATGCGGCCACCCCCAGAAGGCACAGCAGGCACAGAAGGCGCAGCGGGCACAGCGGACGCGGAAGCCGCGGCTGCCGCGGCGGCCCCGGCGGCGGACGACGTGGAGTCGTGACCGTTGACGGCGTCCGCGACGTCGGCCATCTCCTTCTTCAGGTCGAAACTGCTGCGGATCTCCTTGAGCCCCAGTTCGTCGCTGTCCAGCTGCTTGCGGATGAACGTCTTGGGGTTGAGGTCCTCGAATTCGAAGTCCTTGAACTCCGGGCCGAGTTCCTCGCGGATGTCCTGCTTGGCACTGTCCGAGAAGTCGCGGATCTTCCGGATCGTCCTGCTCACGTCCTGGATGACCTTGGGGAGCTTGTCCGGACCGAAGACGAGCACGGCAAGGACGATGAGCGTCACCAGCTCGAGCGGTCCTATGTCATTGAACACCTGAAGCTCCTTGCGATGTTCTCGGTCCTCGGCTCTCGGCCCTCGGTGGTCGGTGCGTCGACTCGTCCGTGCGGCCCTCCGTGGCCCGGGCCGGATCCACGGTACCCGCCGCCCCGTACGACCGGTACCGTCCCGTCGCTTCCCGGCGCGTGCGGCGGGGGCGCTTCCCCGCCTGTTCGCCTTCTCGTGGCGTGCGGTACGCCTCGGCCGCCGTCCCGCTCAGTCACCGCCGGAGGATCCGAGCACCAGCGAGATCTCCCGTTCCTCGCCGTCCCGTTCCAGGGTGAGTTCCAGCCGGTCACCGGGGCGGTGGGCGCGGGTCTTGACGATGAGTTCCTCACCCGAGTGGACGCGCCGGCCGTCGACCTTCGTGATGACGTCGCCGGCCTTGATCCCGGCCTTGTCGCCGGGCCCGCCGGTGCTGACCGGGGGCCCGCCGTCGCTGCCCCGGGCGCCGACGCGGGCGCCGTCGCCGGTGTAGTCCATGTCCAGGGTGATGCCGATCACCGGGTGGGTCGCCCTGCCGTTGTTGATCAGTTCCTCGGCGACGCGCTTGCCCTGGTTGACGGGGATGGCGAACCCGAGCCCTATGGAACCCGCCTGGCCGCTCTCCCCCTCGTCGCCCCCGCTGCCGGCGGAGCGGATGGCGGAGTTGATGCCGATCACGCGGGCCTGGGCGTCGAGCAGGGGGCCGCCGGAGTTGCCGGGGTTGATCGGCGCGTCGGTCTGCAGGGCGTCGACGTAGGACACGTCGCTGCCGTCGCCCCGTCCGCCGCCCGCCGTGATGGGGCGTTCCCGCGCGCTGATGATGCCGGCGGTGACCGTGCCGGCCAGGTCGAAGGGGGCGCCGATGGCGATCACGGGATCGCCCACCCGCACGTTGTCCGAGTTGCCGAGGGGCAGGGGGGCCAGTCCGCTGACGCCCTTGACCTTCACCACGGCGAGGTCGTAGCCGCTGTCCCGGCCGACGAGCGTGGCCCTCGCGGTGTCGCCGCTGTGGAAGGTGACGGTGATCTCGCCGTCGCTTCCGGCGGGCTGCACGACATGGTCGTTGGTGAGGATGTGCCCGCGGGCGTCGAGCACGAACCCGGTTCCGGTGCCCGCCGACCCGGCGCCGCTGACGTGCAGGGTGACGACGCTGGGCAGCGCCTGCGCGGCGATCCCGGCGATGCTCCCGGGTTCCCGTTCGGCGGGCTCCTCCCCGGCCTGGGGCAGTTCCACGGCACCCACACCGCCGTTGCGCTCCAGGTGGGCGCCCACGATTCCGCCGACGCCGCCGGAGGCGAGCGCCACCACCAGCATGAGGCCGACGAGCCTCCCCCGGGCACGCCTGCGTCGCTGCTCCTTCGTGGGTTCCGCGACCCCGGTCTGCTGCAACGGCGCGCTCGCCCCGTCGGCGGGCGCCGCCCAGGGGTCGTAGCGCTGCCAGGGGTCGGCTGCCGCCGGGGCGTCCACGGCGGGGGCGGCCGGGGGCGCGGGCTCGGTGGGCGCTGCGGCGGCCTGGGCGGGCACCGTGGCGGCCGGGGCGGGCGCGCCGGGCGCCGTCAGGTCCGACGCCGGATGCTGCACCGGGGGCGCCGGCGCCCAGGGCCCCGGCTCACCGTACGGCGGGGTGCTGTAGGGGTCGGGATCGTGCAGCGGCCGGGGCTGCTCGGTCCGCCCCACGCCGTGTCCGGCCCCGGCGGGCTCGGCCACCCCGGCAAGGCGGCCTGCAGCCGCTGCCTCACCGGTCTCCGCGGCTTGCGCGGCTTCCGTGGCCTCGGCGCTCAGGGGCCTGCGCAGTTCGTAGTCGCCCCCGGGGGCGGTCGCGGGCGGGGCGGGCCGCGCGAGTTCGAAGTCTCCGTCGGCGGCGCGCGCACGCTCCCTGTCGGGCGCCGCGTCCCGGTCCGCCGCCTCGGGCGGGGTGCCTCGGGCCGCCACCGGCTCTGCGGGCTCCTCCTGCTCCCCCGTCGGGCCCGCCTTCGTGGGCTTCCCCTCGTTCATGCTCTCCCCACAGCTGGCAGCAGATCGTCGACTCCGTGGCTCCGTACGCCTCCGCGCGTCAGAGCCGGTCCGGCACCCGGCTGCAGTCGGCCTGGGCGCGCCACCTGGATTCAATCAGGTTCGCACGCCCGTCCGCAGCGCACCGGGTCGGTGCACGGGTCAGCGGAGCATGCGGGAGGGAGCCGAGGAGTCCGAGGCCGCCGAGGACACGGTGGGGGCCGGGGCCGCGGTCGCACCGACCGTGGAACCGGAGACCGTGGAACCGGAAGCCGTGGACACGGGAGCGGTGGACGACGAACCGGGCGTCATGAGCCCGGGGGTCGTCTCCCACTCGGACAGCACGAGCGGCGGAGCCGTGCTGAGCGGCGGTATCAGCGGGGACACCGGGGTCACGTCGGCCATGACCGGGGCCGCCAGGGCGCTGTGGTGCCGGTGGGCGGGCGGCGGTACCCCGGGCAGCAGGGGCGCGGTGGCCTGTGCCGGAGCGGCCGGAGCGTTCTGCCCCTGCGGCCGGCTGTCCGACGGTGCGGTGCCGCGGCGCCGCTGGGAGTCGGGTGCCGTCGCCGCCGTGCTGCCCTGGGTGCGCATCGGAGTCGCGTTGCTGCCGCTGCCCGAGCCGCGGGCCACCGTGTCGGTGGGAGCCGCACCGGTGATACCGCCCACACCGCCGAGGGCGATCGCGGCCAGCGACACCGCTCCGGCGGCAGCGGCGGCGAACCGCAGCCCGCGCGAGGCGGACCGGTCCGGCTCCGGCCGGCTGACGTCATGGATGCGGAAACCCCGGTCGGTTCCGATCGTGCCCGCCGAGGGCGCCGGCAGCGGAGCGTGCCGACGGGAGGGCGCGTAGGCGAACTCGAACCGCTCGTCATGGCTGCCGCCGGTCCCGAAGACCCCGGAGATCCGGCCGTACGGCCCGGACGGGTCGCCCGGCAGCCCTCCTCCGCCCAGCGGCGAGCCGCCTCCGAGGTCACCGCCCGCGGGCAGGCCCTGGAGGCGGGCCAGGAAGCTCTCGGAGGGCGGTGGCGGGGCCGCCTTCGCGAAGACGTTCTTCAGGCGGCGCTGCGCGTCCACCTCCGTTCTGCATTTCGTGCAGGTGGCGACGTGTGCCAGTACGCGCTCGCGCGCGTCATGACCGAGCTCTCCGTCCACCAGGGCGGAGAGTCGGTCTCCCAGGTGCTGCTCTGCGAGGTGTCCCTCGGCAGGTTTCGGCTGTGACCCACTCACGCGCTCGTGCCCCCTCCCCCCAGTGCGGGAACACGCGGGATGAAGGAGCGGCGCTCCGCGCGCGCCTGGGGCGAGCGGTGGGCGAGGGCCTTGCGCAGCTGGGAGCGCCCGCGGTGGATCCGGGACCGGACCGTGCCGAGCTTGACGCCGAGGGTCGCGGCGATCTCCTCGTACGACAGTCCCTCGATGTCGCAGAGGACGACCGCGGCGCGGAACTCCGGAGCGAGGGTGTCGAGGGCCTGCTGGACGTCCGCGTCGAAGTGGGTGTCGTTGAAGATCTGCTGGGGGGTGGGCTCCTTGCTGGGCAGCCGCTCGGCCGCGTCGTCGCCCAGCGAGTCGAACCGGATCCGCTGCTTACGGCGCACCATGTCCAGGAAGAGGTTGGTGGTGATGCGGTGCAGCCAGCCCTCGAAGGTGCCCGGCGTGTACGTCGACAGGGAGCGGAAGACGCGGACGAAGACCTCCTGGGTGAGGTCCTCCGCGTCGTGCTGGTTACCGGTGAGACGGTAGGCGAGCCGGTAGACCCGGCCGCTGTGCGTGCTGACGATCTCCTCCCAGGTGGGCGGAGTCCACGCCTGCCCGTCCGCGTCGGTGGAGAAGCTCGCGGTCTGGGCCGGCTCAGCGGCGTGGATGTGGTCAGCAACGGTGTCGTTCACGGATTTCGGCCTACCCGCCGATCCGAGGAAGCGTCTCAGCACTCCGCCCCGATCCACAGGCGCAGCCGCACCTCCCCTATCGGCTCTGGTGGTGTCCAGTGGAGCCCCTACCATAGCCACCTCGCCCGTTAGCTCCGGATAAGCGGTTTTACGAAGAATTGATCCGGCCTGCCGCGGCTCACGGGTCCGCACCGGCGCCTGCCCGGCGTCCTCGCTCATCCGTTTCCCCCCTCACGGCACACGCCGCTTGCTCTTCCTCTTCAACGACCGGTCCCATCAGTGGGTTCCCGGCGCCAACGGATAAAGTCACGCCGAGGCAACCACGGGGACAGGAGAGGGTCATTACCGCCAACCGGCAGACGAGCTGGGCGTTCTCGGACGCCTATGTCGCCGAGGACGAGGCGCTGCACTGGGCCCGGGAGCGGGCTCGCGAGGCAGGGCTGCGCTCGGTGGCGCCCGGTACGGGCGCGGCTCTGCGGTTGCTCGCGGCCACCGTGGACGCCAAGGCGGTCGCGGAGATCGGCACGGGGTGCGGAGTCTCCGGGGTCCACCTGCTGCACGGCATGCGGCCGGACGGGGTGCTGACCACGGTCGACCAGGAGCCGGAGCACCAGCAGTCGGCCCGCCAGGCCTTCCGCACGGCGGGCTTCGCCGCCAACCGGGCCCGCTTCATCCCCGGCCGGGCCCTGGACGTCCTGCCCCGTCTCGCGGACTCCGGCTACGACCTCGTCTTCTGCGACGGGGACCGGCTCGAGTACCAGGACTATCTCGCCGAATCGTTGCGCCTGCTGCGCCCGGGAGGTCTGGTCGCCTTCGAAGGGATCTTCGCGAACGGCCGGACGGTGGACACCGGCCCGCAGCCCACCGAGGTGCTGCGGCTGCGGGAACTGGTGCGGGCCGTGCGCGAGAGCCAGGAGCTGGTGTCGTCGCTGCTGCCCGTGGGCGACGGACTGCTCTGCGCGGTGAAGCGGTGACGCGGTGACGCGGTGACGCGGTGACGCGGTGACGCGGTGACGCGGTGAACAGCCGCACACACCCGCCCCGACCTGCTCAAGCAGTCGCCCCGGTACCGCGTGCGGTACCGGGGCGACTGAACTGAACCGAAAGGGTATGGTCGCTTGCGCGTCAGCCGACGACCTTCTTGAGGGCGTCGCCGAGCGCGTCGGCCTCGTCCGGGGTCAGCTCGACGACGAGCCGACCGCCGCCTTCGAGCGGAACGCGCATGACGATGCCCCGCCCCTCCTTGGTCACCTCGAGCGGGCCATCACCCGTCCGCGGCTTCATGGCCGCCATGCTCGTTCCCCTTCCTGAAACCCAGCTCAACCGTCTGAAGCCGACGGCCCACTGAAGGGCACCTGCGGTCCTTGAAGCAGGACACACGCCACCGGCATCGAACACATTGCTTCCAGGCCATTATCCCGCATCGCACGACCCGATGACCAACATCGGTCGGCATCGCTTGGGCAACGCGCGCGAGCAAAACCACCCAATTCGGCGATGTGGCTGCGATACTGCGCCACCGCACGCCGTTCCACCCGACGAAAACCACCGGTAATTCTTTGACGCAGGTCACACAACGGCACCGCGCCACCGCCGGCGATCTCCGTCATGCTGTCCTGCACGGGGGCGTACCGGCCGGTACGCCCCGAGCCGCCACGCGGAGGGGACACACCATGGCCGACACCGTGCTCTACGAGGTGCGCGACGGACTCGCGACGATCACGCTGAACCGCCCGGAGGCGATGAACGCGCTGAACGTGGCGGCGAAGGTCGCGCTCCGGGACGCGGTCCGGGACGCCGCGGACGACGACGCCGTGCGGGCCGTGCTGCTGACCGCCGCCGGTGACCGGGCCTTCTGCGTCGGGCAGGACCTCAAGGAGCACATCGAGCTGCTGATCGCCGACCGCGAGGACGGCGCGGGGCGGACGATGGAGACGGTGCGCGAGCACTACAACCCGATCGTGAAGGCGCTCGCCGGGGCCGCGAAGCCGGTGGTCGCCGCGGTGAACGGGGTCGCGGCCGGGGCGGGCTTCGGCTTCGCGCTGGCGGCGGACTACCGGATCGTGGCCGACACGGCGGCTTTCAACACGTCGTTCGCCGGGGTCGCGCTGACCGCGGACTCGGGGATCTCCTGGACCCTGCCGCGGGTCGTCGGCCCCGGTCGCGCGACCGATCTGCTGCTCTTCCCGCGCAACATCACGGCCCAGGAGGCGTACGACCTCGGGATCGCGAACCGGCTGGTCCCCGCCGCCGAGCTGCGCGCGGAAGCGGAGAAGACGGCGCGGGCGCTGGCCGCGGGGCCGACGGTGGCGTACGCGGCGCTGAAGGAGTCGGTGGCCTACGGGCTCGGCCACTCCCTGGAGGAGACGCTGGAGAAGGAGGACGAGCTCCAGACCCGGGCGGGCGCCTCCGAGGACCACGCGATCGCCGTGCGGGCCTTCGTCGACAAGGAGAAGCCGAAGTACCTGGGCCGCTGACCGACGGCCCGGGGCCCGGGCCCGGGGTGCAGAACCGCCCGGCGGCTCAGGGCCGCCGGGCGACGCAGTCCGCCAGGTGGTCGTCGACCAGCCCGCAGGCCTGCATCAGCGCGTAGGCCGTGGTCGGGCCGACGAAGCGCAGGCCCTGTTTCTTCAGCGCCTTGGACAGCGCCGTCGACTCGGGGGTGACCGCCGGGACGTCGGCGAGGGTACGCGGCGCCGGGCGCCCGGACCGGTCCGGGGCGTGGGACCAGATCAGGGCGTCCAGGTCGCCGGGCGCCCACCCGGCCAGCAGGCGTGCGTTGGCGAGGGTCGCGTCGATCTTGGCGCGGTTGCGGATGATGCCGGTGTCGGCCAGCAGGCGCTCCCGGTCGGCGTCGGTGAACTCCGCGACGGCCGCGATCCGGAAACCGGCGAAGGCGGTGCGGAAACCCGGACGGCGGCGCAGGATCGTGATCCAGGACAGGCCGGACTGGAAGGCCTCCAGGCTGAGCCGCTCGAAGAGGGCGTCGTCTCCGTGGACCGGGCGGCCCCACTCCTGGTCGTGGTAGGCGGTGTAGTCCTCGGCGGACAGGGCCCAGGGGCAGCGCGGGGCGCCGTCCGGGCCGGTGAGGGCGCCGCCGGTCACGGCTGTCGGTCCTCCGGGTGTGCGGCGGGCTTCTCCGTGGAGACGTGGGCCGCGGCGGCGCGGGCGCCGGCGAGCGCGGACTCCAGGTCGGCGATCCGGGCGTCGCGCTCGGCGAGCTCGGCGCCGAGCCGGCTGAGGGCGTCGTCCACGTCGGCCATGCGGTAGCCGCGGACGGCGAGCGGGATGCGAAGACCGTCCACGTCCGCCCGGCCGACCGGGCGGTCCGGCGGCAGGGAGTCCGTCAGGCGGTCGGGGACCGCCTCGGGCAGCGGGCCGTTCTCCCCGCCGCCCACCACGGCGAGGGTCACCGCGGCGACCACCACGGCGAGCGCGACGACCAGGAACAGGAACATAACCATCGCTGGGGCCCCCACGGTTGGATCGGGTCGGAACGGAGTCGGGTGTGTGGCTCCGATCGTGCCATGCGAGTCTGACAGTCAGGGGCACAGGCGGTCGTGGACGGCCGCGGACCGGACGGAACCCGGGCCACACCTTATAAACCATCACGGGCCCTTACGAACGAGAAGAGGTCACAGGGGATGTTCAGGCTGGGCAGGCGGGAGTTCGCACCGCACGAGCCGGTGATCATGGCGATCGTGAACCGGACCCCGGACTCCTTCTACGACCAGGGCGCGACCTTCCACGACGAGCCGGCGCTCGCGCGCGTGGAGCAGGCGGTGGCCGAGGGCGCCGCGATCATCGACATCGGCGGGGTGAAGGCCGGGCCGGGCGAGGAGGTGTCCGCCGAGGAGGAGGCGCGGCGGACCGTCGGTTTCGTCGCCGAGGTGCGGCGGCGCTTCCCGGACGCCGTGATCAGCGTGGACACCTGGCGGCACGACGTGGGTGAGGCCGTCTGCGAGGCCGGGGCGGACGTGCTCAACGACGCGTGGGGAGGGGTCGATCCGCGGCTCGCGGAGGTCGCGGCGCGGTACGGCGCGGGGCTGGTGTGCACCCATGCGGGGGGCGCCCGGCCGCGGACCCGGCCGCACCGGGTGACGTACGAGGACGTGATGGCCGACATCCTGGAGCGGACCGTGGGGCTGGCGGAGCGGGCCGTGGCGCTGGGGGTGCCGCGGGAGTCGGTGATGATCGACCCCGGGCACGATTTCGGGAAGAACACCCGGCACAGTCTCGAGGCGACGCGACGGCTGGACGAGATGGTCGCCACCGGGTGGCCGGTGCTGGTGTCGCTGTCCAACAAGGACTTCGTCGGGGAGACCCTGGACCGGCCGGTGAAGGAGCGGGTGCTGGGGACCCTGGCGACGACGGCGGTGTCGGCGTGGCTGGGGGCCCGGGTGTACCGGGTGCACGAGGTGGCGGAGACGCGGCAGGTGCTGGACATGGTGGCGTCGATCGCGGGGCATCGCGATCCCGCGGTGGCCCGGCGGGGGCTGGCGTAGGGCCCGTCCCCGCCGGAGGGTGCGAGGGCGCCGCGTCCCCGCCGGGGGGGCACGGCGCCCCGGACGTACGCCCCGCGCCCTACCGCCTCAGCGGCCCGCCTCCTTGGAGACCAGCGCCACCGCCTCGTCGACGTCGTCCGTGACGTGGAAGAGGAGGAGGTCCTTGTCGGCCGCCTTGCCCTGGGCGATGACCGTGCCGTGCAGCCAGTCGACCAGACCGCCCCAGTAGTCGGTGCCGAACAGGACGATGGGGAACTGGGTGATCTTCTGCGTCTGGACCAGGGTCAGGGCCTCGAAGAGTTCGTCGAGGGTGCCGAGTCCGCCGGGCAGGACCACGAAGCCCTGCGAGTACTTGACGAACATCAGCTTGCGCACGAAGAAGTACCGGAAGTTCAGGCCGATGTCGACGTAGCCGTTCAGCCCCTGCTCGAACGGCAGCTCGATGCCGAGGCCGACCGAGACGCCCTGGGCCTCGCACGCGCCCTTGTTGGCCGCTTCCATGGCCCCGGGGCCGCCGCCGGTGATCACCGCGAAGCCCGCTTCGACCAGTCCCCGGCCCAGCCGGACACCGGTCTCGTACTCCGGTGCGTCCACCGGTGTGCGCGCCGAGCCGAAGACGCTGATGGCGGGCGGCAGCTCGGCGAGCGTGCCGAAGCCCTCGATGAACTCCGACTGGATGCGCAGCACCCGCCAGGGGTCGGTGTGCACCCAGTCCGAGGGTGTGCGCCCGTCCAGCAGCCGCTGGTCCGTGGTGCTCGTCTGGACCTGGCTCCGTCTGCGGAGCACCGGGCCCAGGCGCTGTTCCTCCGGTGGGCTCTTCTTGCCCTCGGGGTTGCCAGTAGCCATATGCGCTCCCTCCGATTGCTGTCTCCCCGCTCGGGGGACGCCGAGGTGCCGGGGAGAGATCGTTCCATTTCAGCGTAGATCTACGCGGGTTACGTGCGGGGGACGTCAGCATGTCCGCGGGACAGCGTTCCGAAACTCCCTCACGCGGTCAGCCAGGACCGCAGCCGCTCCTCCCCCGCCAGGATCTTCGCCGTGTCCACGCGCTCGTCCCGCTTGTGCGCCAGGTGCGGGTTGCCGGGACCGTAGTTGACCGCCGGGACGCCGAGCGCCGAGAAGCGGGAGACGTCCGTCCAGCCGTACTTGGGCTGGGGGGTGCCGCCCACGGCCTCGATGAAGGCCGCCGCGGCCGGGTGGGACAGGCCGGGCAGGGCCGCACCGCTGTGGTCGTCGACGATGAACTCGGCCACACCGCAGTCGGCGAAGACCTCCCGCACGTGGGCCAGCGCCTCGTCCTCCGAACGGTCGGGCGCGTAGCGGAAGTTGACGGTGACGACACACTCGTCGGGGATGACGTTGCCGGCCACGCCCCCGGAGATGCCCACCGCGTTCAGGCCCTCCCGGTACTCCAGGCCGTCGATCACCGGGCGGCGCGGCTCGTAGGAGGCGAGGCGGGCGAGGACGGGGGCCGCCGCGTGGATCGCGTTGGAGCCCATCCAGCTCCGCGCGGAGTGGGCGCGCTCGCCGGTGGTCCTCAGCAGCACCCGGAGCGTGCCCTGGCAGCCGCCCTCCACCTGGCCGTCGGAGGGCTCGAGGAGGACCGCGAAGTCGCCCTCCAGCCAGTCGGGGTGCTGCTCGGCGACGTGCTTCAGCCCGTTGAGGTCCGCGGAGACCTCCTCGTTGTCGTAGAAGACGAAGGTCAGGTCCCGGTTGGGGGCGGGGACGGTGGCCGCGATGCGCAGCTGGACCGCCACGCCCGCCTTCATGTCGCAGGTGCCGCAGCCCCACAGCACGCCGTCCGCGTCGAGCCGGGAGGGGACGTTGTCCGCGATCGGGACGGTGTCGATGTGACCGGCGAGGATCACCCGCTCCGCGCGTCCGAGGTGCGTCCGGGCCACGACGTTGTTGCCGTACCGGTCGACCGTGAGGTGCGGCAGGTCGCGCAGGGCGGACTCGATCGCGTCCGCGAGCGGCTTCTCGGTGCCGCTGACGGAGGGGAAGTCGACGAGCCGCGCGGTCAGTCGTGCCGCGTCCAGGGTGAGGTCAAGCGGAGTGTCGGCCATGACGACGACCCTAACGCGCGGGTCCGGGCACACTGTCCACACCCGGCACACACGTCTCGTACTCTCCAGTACCTTGTACGCGTGTCAGAGCCACCTCTTCCTTCCAGGCGTCGGGGCCGTCTCCTCCGTTTCGGGGCGGCCTCCGTGGTTCTCCTCGGAGTCGCCGGCTACCTCGCGGTCCAGTACGACTCGGGGGGCGGCAGCGGACCGGGCTGCCGCGTCGTGTCGGGCAAGGGCGACGGAGCCACCTACGAGTTCACCCCGGAGCAGGCGGTGAACGCGGCGACGATCACCGCCGTGGGCACCGCGCGCGAACTGCCCGAGCGGGCCGTGACGATCGCGCTGGCGACGGCCCTCCAGGAGTCGGCGCTGCGGAACATCGACTACGGCGACCGCGACTCGCTCGGCCTGTTCCAGCAGCGGCCCTCGCAGGGCTGGGGCACACCGGAGCAGATCATGGACCCGGTGTACTCGGCGGAGAAGTTCTACGAGGGCCTGGAGAAGGTGCCGGGCTACACCCGGCTGCCGCTCACCGTCGCCGCGCAGCGGGTGCAGCTCAGCGGCTTCCCGCAGGCGTACGCCAAGCACGAGCCGGACGCCACCCTGCTGGCCGCCGCCCTCACCGGCAACTCGGCGGCCACCCTGACCTGCAAGGGCCGCCCGGGGACGACCGGTTCGACGGACACCGACGCGGTGCGCGCGGCGCTGGCCCGGGACTTCGGAGGAGGCACGCTGGAGCCGGCCGGTGCCGAAGTGAGCGACACGGCGGCCTCCCCGGTCCCCTCCCCCGCGCCACCCTCGTCGTCCGCGCCCGACGCGTCGGATGCGTCCGAGGCGTCCGACGCGTTCGACGTGTCCTTGGCGGATGCCGACGTCGACCCCGACGGGCGGACCGTGACGCTGTCGGTCCGCGCCGACGCCGAGGCGGGACGGAAGGCCGGGGCGCCGGGCTGGCAGCTCGCGCACTGGGCCGTGGCCAACGCCTCCGAGCTGCGCATAGAGCGGGTGGTGTACGCCGGGCGGGAGTGGACCGCGGGGAGCACCGGCCACCAGTGGCGCACGCTCGACGGCAAGAACACCGAGGCCGCGGGCGACGGCGCGGGCGAGGTTCGGATCACGACCGCGCGGTAGCCCGCACAGGGGCGCCGCACAGGGGTGCGAGAGGTCGCTCCCGGGGGTGGTACGGAGTGCGGGCCGTCGACGGCGTGCGCGGGTCGTCGCGCCGTCGGTCCCGGTCCGGCGGCATCCCTTGGGGCCGCGCTGCCGTAACCGTTCGTCAGCCCGCCGAACCATGCACCGTTCATCCGCTTTTATGCGCAGCCGATGATGCGACGCATTGCCAACTCTTTACGCCGCCCTGCCGCAACCTTCCCGGCCTTCGAGCGGTAGTCACTGAGTCCGGGCCCGGAGATCGACCATCGGGTCCGGGCGGACACACCGTCGTCCCCTACCGCTCAAGGAGCAGCACCATGTCCCTCCCCCTGACCCGCCGGATCGCCCGTGCCGCGCTGCTCGTCGCCGCCGGAGCGGCCGCCGGGGTCGGTGCGGCCGGTTCCGCCGCCGCGGCCCCCGCGCTGCCCGCCGCCCCGAACGTCGGCGGGCTGACCGCCCTGGACGGGTCGAACCTGGCCTCCCCCGTGAACGACACGACGCAGGTCGTCAACGACGCCACGGGCACCACCGGCTCCCTCCCCCTGGACGGCGTGCCGACCGCCCGGACCCTGCCGGCCGCGTCGCTGCCGATCGGCTGAGCCGCCCCCTCACCGCCCCGGCGGGCACGCCGGTGCGCAGGTCCCCCACGCGGACGGGGCCCGGGAGAACCCGGGCCCCGTCCGCGCGCGTCGTGCGCTCCACCGCGTCACGCCTTCAGGCGCTCCACCGCCGCGCGGACGCGCTCGTCCGTGGCGGTCACGGCGACGCGCACGAACTTCTCGCCCGCCGGACCGTAGAAGTCGCCCGGCGCGACCAGGACGCCGCGCTCGGCGAGGCGGCCGACGGTGTCCCAGCAGGACTCGTCGCGGGTGGCCCACAGGTAGAGTCCGGCCTCGCTGTGCTCGATCCGGAAGCCGTGCCCCAGGAGGGCCATCCGCAGGGCGGTGCGGCGGGCCGCGTACCGTTCGCGCTGGACGCGTACGTGCTCGTCGTCGCCCAGGGCCGCCACCATGGCCGCCTGGGTGGGCGCCGAGGTCATCATGCCGCCGTGCTTGCGGATCTGCAGCAGCGGTCCGAGGACGTCGGGGTCGCCGGCCAGGAAGGCGGCGCGGTAACCCGCGAGGTTGGACCGCTTGGACAGCGAGTGCACGGAGACGAGGCCCTCGTACGAGCCGCCGTTGACGTCGGGGTGCAGCACCGAGACCGGTTCGGCGTCCCAGCCCAGTTCGAGGTAGCACTCGTCGGAGAGGACGAGGACGCCGTGCTCGCGGGCCCAGGCGACGATCCGGGTCAGCTCCGCCTTGGCGAGCACCTTGCCCGTCGGGTTGGACGGGGAGTTCAGCCAGAGGAGCTTCAGGCCCGCCGGGTCCAGTGCGGTCGGGTCGTCGTACGCCTCGTGCTCCGCGCGGGCCAGGCGGGCTCCGACCTCGTACGTCGGATAGGCCAGGCGCGGGTACGCCACCCGGTCGCCGGGGCCGAGGCCCAGCTGGGTGGGGAGCCAGGCGACCAGTTCCTTGGAGCCGACGACCGGCAGCACATGACGGTGGGTGACCTCGCGGGCCCCCAGGCGACGCTCCACCCAGTGGGTGAGGGCGTCGCGCAGTTCCGGGGTGCCCCAGACCGTGGGGTAGCCCGGGGAGTCCGCCGCGGCGATCAGGGCCTTCTGGATCCGTTCGGGGACCGGGTCGACGGGGGTGCCGACCGAGAGGTCGACGATGCCGTCGGGGTGCCCGGCGGCCGTCTTCTTGTAGGGCTCCAGCTTGTCCCAGGGGAAGGTGGGCAGCCGGTCGGAGACTGCGGACACGGGTTCTGGCTCACTTTCTGGTGCGGCACTGCTGCCGCGCTGCTGCCGCACCGGTACGGCAAACGCCCCGGCCCCGCACGGCGATCGGGTGCGATCGGACCGTACGGAACCGAGGCGGCACGGACGTGCGGGCCGCGCGCGGCGGCAGGCCCCGGGGTTCCGGTGCGCGCCGATGCGCGAGCAGCGCGCTCTAGGCCTGCGGCGGCAGCGCGGCGATGAACGGGTGGTCTCGCTCGATCAGCCCCAGCTTGCTGGCGCCGCCGGGCGAGCCGAGGTCGTCGAAGAACTCGACGTTCGCCTTGTAGTAGTCCTTCCACTCCTCGGGAGTGTCGTCCTCGTAGAAGATGGCCTCGACCGGGCAGACCGGTTCACAGGCGCCGCAGTCGACGCATTCGTCCGGGTGGATGTACAAGGACCGCTGGCCCTCGTAGATGCAGTCGACCGGGCACTCCTCGATGCACGCCTTGTCCTTCACGTCGACACAAGGCTGCGCGATGACGTAGGTCACGCTGTCGTTCCTCCTCGATTGGGCGCCGGCGGGCCTCCTCAGGCTCCGCCGCCTGGCGCGCGGGAGCGCGGCGTCGTCGATGCCCGCCCCTAGTATCTCCGTTCCGGGGCATGATCCGAACAGGAGGGGTGAACTGACCTGTGGAAATATCTGCGGCCGGACGTCTCGAGGTCCGCATCACCGCTGCTGACGTGGGCAAACGGGTCTCCGTACGGAGCTTGATCGAGCATGGCCCGCCGGGTGAGAGGTTCACCGACACGGTCGGAGTTCTCACATCATGGGACGACGGTGTGCTGCGGATCACACGGAAGAACGGTGAGAGCGTCCGCATCCCGGAATCCTCCCTGGTCGCGGGCAAGGCGGTACCGCACGCCCCGGCCCGCAGGCGCGGTCCGGCCGCCTCGTACGAGGAGCTGGCGCGGGTCGCCGCGCGGGCGTGGCGGCCGGTGGAGAGCGGGCGGCTGGGCGACTGGGAGCTGAGGGCGGCGGCCGGCTTCACCCGCCGGGCCAACTCCGTGCTGCCGCTCGGCGACCCGGGCGTGCCGCTGGACGAGGCGCTGACGGCCGTACGCCGCTGGTACGCCGACCGGGGGCTGCCCGCCTACCTCCAGACGGCGACCGGCGCCGCGGGCACGCAGGAGCGGCTGTGCGCGGAGCTGGAACGGCGGGGCTGGGTGCGCGAGGTGACCGCCGAGCTGTGGATCGGCGGCCTCGCCCCGATCGCCGACCTGACCGACCTGACCGATCCGGCCGACCCGGCCGGCCCGGCCGGGGGTTCCGGGGTCGTGCTGTCCCGGGAGGCCGACGAGGCGTGGCTCGGGCGCTACCGGCGCGGGGGCGTGAGCGAGGTGGCCCTGCGGGTCCTGCACGGCGGCCCCTCTGTGTGGTTCGCGTCCGTGCCGGGCGAGTCCGCACCCACCGCGATCGGGCGGTGCGTCGTCGACGGGCGGTGGGCGGGCTTCGCGGCGGTCGAGGTGGACCCGGCGCGGCGGCGGCGCGGGCTCGCGACGGCCGTGATGGCGGCGCTGGCCCGGCGGGCGCTCGACGAGGGCGCGTCGGCCGCGTGGCTCCAGGTCGAGGAGGACAACGTGGAAGCACGCGCCCTGTACGACAGAATGGGCTTCGCCACGCATCACACGTACCACCACTACCGCGCACCCGGCTCACCGGCTCCGGCAGGTGACGGAGCGCCGTGAGAGGGCACTGACCGGTTATGCGCTCCCCCCGCCCCCCGTCCCCGGAACGGTCCGCCGAGCTGCGCCGGCGGTTCGGCGAGGAGGCCCGCTCCGAGCAGCCGGACCTGTCCGCGCTCTGCCTGCTGGTCGGCGCGGAGGCGGACGGCACGCTGGACGAGACGGGCATGGACGCCGCGCAGATCGAACTGGACGCGCTGGCCGGCCTGCTCCCCTACCGGCCCGGCTCCCCGCACGCCTGGGCGACGGCACTGCGCGCGCTGCTGGGTGAGCGGTACGGATTCCACGGCACTCCGGGCGACTACCAGCGCCTGGAGTCGTCGCTGCTGCACGAGGTACTGCGCCGCCGGCGCGGGCTGCCGATCCTGCTGTCGGTGGTGTGGCTGGAGGTGGCCCGGCGGGCGGGCGCCCCGGTGTACGGGGTCGCGCTCCCCGGCCATTTCGTGGTGGGCCTCGGCAGGGCGGAGCAGCAGGTGCTCGTCGACCCCTTCGACGGGGGGCGGCTGCTGACCGGGGCCGACGCGGATCTGCTGGTCGCCGGGGCCACGGGGGCGCCGCTGGACGCGTCGATGCTGACACCGGCCGATCCGCTGGACGTCGTCCTGCGCATCCTGAACAACATCCGGGCGTGGGCGGCCGCCCGCCCGGAGCGGTCGGACGTGGCGCTGTGGGCGGTGGAGCTGTCCCTGCTGCTCCCCTCCCGGCCGGCCCGGCTGCGGTACGAGCGGGCCCAGTTGCTGGTGCAGCGCGGCGACTTCGCCGACGGCGCGGACGAGCTGGAGGCGTACGCCGAGGTGGTGGCCGCGGTGGACGAGCCGACCGCGGAGCGGATCCGGGGCCAGGCCCGAGCGGCACGGGCCCTGCTCAACTAAGGCCCAGGGCCTGTCCGGCGGATCATGCCGCAGACGCGGGTGCTGGCACGCCCTCCCCCGAGCTCTTCGAGCAGGGAGGACCCCCAGCGGCGTTGTCGCCGGTTGCCGACTCCCCGAGCTCTCGACGAGCTCGAGCAGGGGGACCCGCCAGGAGCACCCGCTGCTGCCGATGCGCCTGTTCCGCAACCGGTCGCTGACCACCGGTGCGGTCATGCCCGGCGGCATCTTCTTCATCCGGCCTCCTTCGTGGACACCCCCGGCTTCAGCCGGGGGTGGGGGTACCGCCCGCTTGCGGGGGAGAAACAAAGTTCCTGCGGAGCAGGGCAACGGGCTGCGATGCGCCGTCAGGGCGGATCGCAGTGCTCCGACCCCCAGGTTCGGCCTTTAAGTCGCAATGACGCTGGTTTGCGAGTGTGACCACGGCGTATGTGAAGCGGGTTCGACTCCGGCGGCACCGCTTCCGCGTCCTCGCGGGTCGTCCCCGCGCGGCCGCGACGCGCGCAACGGCGGGAACGCTGGGATTCTGGGAGGTGAAGCGCCGCGCGTGACGCGGCCGACGGTGGGTGGTGAGTGCCATGGCCATCGACGACGTCCCGGAGCGGGACGCCCCCGGCCTCCCCGGTGTCGACCCCCGGGGGGACCCGTTCCTGCGGACCCGGTACGCGGTCCCCCCGAGACCGGTCACGTTCCTGCGCCGGGAGCGTCTGGTCCGGCATCTCGACGGTGCCCTCGCCACCCCCCTGACGATCGTCAACGGGGCGGCGGGAGCCGGCAAGACCCTGCTCGTCGCGGACTGGGCGGCCGGCCTCGCCCTGCCCGTGGCCTGGTTCACCACCGACGCGCCGCATCTGCGTCCCGGCGTGTTCTGGGCGTACGTGCTGCGGGCCCTGCACACTGCCGGGGTGCCGGTCCCCGCGGCGGTGGGCTGCCCCGCCGACCCGAGCCGGGTGGACGAGGGGCTGCTGAACCGGCTGGCCGCCGAACTGAGCGGCCCGGCGGCGGCGCGACGGCCGGCGGTCCTCGTGCTCGACGAGTTCGACCCGGTCGCCGCGCCGGAGACGGCCGCCCAGCTGGACTTCGTCCTGCGGCACGCGGGAGGGGGCCTGCGGCTGGTCGTGGTGTCCCGTACGGAGCCGCTGCTGCCGCTGCACCGCTACCGGGCCGCCGGGGAGCTGACGGAGATCCGGGACGCGGAACTGGCGTTCACCCCGCGGGAGGCGGGCGAACTCCTCCGCCGGCACGGGCTGTCCCTGCCCGGGCCCGTGGTGAACGCCCTCGTGGACCGCACCGGGGGGTGGGCCGCCGGGCTGCGGCTGTGCGCGCTGGCCGCGCGGGAGAGCCCCGACCCGGAGACCTACCTGAAGGAGTTCGAGGCCGGGCAGAGCACGGTGGCGGACTTCCTGCTGGCCGAGGTGCTGAACATCCAGCCGCCCGACACGCAGGACCTGCTGCTGCGGGTCAGTGTCCTGGAGCGGTTCTGCCCCGACCTCGCGAACGCGCTGACGGGGCGCTCCGACGCCGGGCCCGTGCTGCACTCCCTGCACCACCGCAACGCCTTCGTGCAGCACCTCGGGCACGGCTGGTACGGCCTGCACCCGTTGTTCGCGGAGATCCTGCGGGCCCATCTGGCGGTGCGGCACCCCGGTCTGGCGCCGGAACTGCACCGGCGGGCCGCGCGCTGGCTGAGGGGGGCGGGGTTCCTGCCGGAGACGCTCGTCCACGGTGCCGCCGCCGGTGACTGGGACTTCGCCGCCGGCACCCTGGTCTCCGATCTGGCCATCGGCCAGCTGTTCACCGGGCTGCGCTCGGCCGGTCTGGACGACCTGTTCTCCCGTATGGCGCCCGACGCGACGGGCCCCGCGCCGGAACTCGTCCGGGCCGCCCGCGACCTGGCCCGTGGCGATCTGGACCGGGGGCCGGCCCATCTGGAACGCGCCGGGAGGCAGTTGGCCGAGGGGGCCGCGGGCCCGGCGGCGGCACGGCTGTGCTGGGCGCTGCTGGAGGTGCTGGCGGCCCGGCTGACGGGGTCCTCGGCGCGTGCGGAGCGGGCCGCCCGGCTGGCCGGGGAGCTGCGCGGCGCCGTACCCGCCGACCTGCTGGACCGGCATCCCGAGCTCACCGCGCTGCTGCTGACCCATCTGGGTTCGGCCCGGCTGTGGGCGGGCCGCTTCGAGGAGGCCCGGACGGCCCTGACGGCGGCCGCCGCCGGGCCCGAGGGTGCGTCGACCGCGCTGCCCAGGGAGGACGCCCTGGCCCAGCTCGCGCTGATCGACCAGCTCAACGGCTGGCCCGGCCGGGCGGAGCACAAGGCGTCCCGGGCCCTGGCCGAGACCGCCCGGTACAGCCTTCCCGGCCCTCCCGGCACCGGCCTGGAGCGGCTGGTGCTGGCGGCGGTGGCGGTGGACCGCGACGAGCTGGACCGGGCGCAGGAACTGCTCGACGAGGCGGGCACCTCCACGGAGGGGGACGCCTCGCACGACCCGGTCGCGCTGGCGGGGCGGGCCGTCGCCACGGCCCGGCTGCTGCTGGCCCGCGGTGCGGCGCGCGCCGCCGTCCGGGCGGTCCGGCCGGACGTCACCGCCGAGGTGCCCTCCCCCTGGTTGCGGGGCCACACGGCGCTGGCGGAGGCCGCCGCGCACCTGTCCGAGGGACGGCCGCGGGCCGCCGTCGAGGCGCTCCGCGAGGTGCCCCTCGACCAGCCGGCCTGTGTCGTGGAGGCCGCCAGGATGCAGCTCGCCGCGGGCCGTCCCGATGAGGCGGCCGCACTCCTCGACGCGCTGCAGGACGCGGGCCGGACCGGTCCCGGGGTGTCCGTGCGGGCCGCCCTGGTACGGGCCCGGAGCGGGCACCTGGCGGGGGACCCGGCCACCGCCCGCCGGTGGCTCGCCGTGGCGCTGCGCGGTGCCCGGCACGGCCGGCTGCGCCGCCCCTTCGTGGACGCCGGACCGTGGATGGCGCCGCTGCTGGACACGGACCCGCTGCGGGGGCTGGCCGCGGGGTGGCTCGTCACCGGCTCCGCCGACGTCCCGCCGTCCGCCGTGCCGCCCGTGGTGGAGGAGCTGAGCGGCCGGGAGCGGGACGTGCTGCGGCGGCTGGCGCGGATGATGACGACCGAGGAGATCGCCGCCGACCTGTACGTGTCGGTCAACACGGTGAAGACCCACCTCAAGAGCGTCTACCGGAAGCTCGACGTCAACCGCCGCGCCGACGCCGTACGCCGGGCCCGCGACCTGCGGCTGCTGTGAGACACGGCCGCCCCGCTCACCTGCCACGGGTGAGGGCGGGGCGGCCGGACGGGGTGGACGATCGCAGGGCGGCAGCACGTCTGCCGCCGCTCCCGAGCCGTGGGAGGAGGGACGCATGCACTACGAGATCCGCGTCGACGGCCGCATGTCGGACACGCTGACCGAGTCCTTCCCCGAGCTGGACCATGTCGTGATGCGGGGCCAGACCCTGCTGTTCGGCCAGGTGGTCGACGAGGCACACCTGTACGGACTCCTGGCCCGCCTGCGCTCCCTGGGCCTCCGCGTGGTCGAAATGCGCCCGACCCCCCGCTGACGCCCGCGGGTCAGCGGGTTCAGGGGTTCAGGGGTTCAGAGGGTCTCGACGGGGAGGCGGCCGGAGCGTACGGCGGTGGCGAGTTGTTCGAAGTCCCGCTCGTTGCGGTCAGCGTAGGACTGGGCGAAGTCGGGAAGGGCCTGGTCGAAACGGTCGCTCGTGCCGAGGTAGGCGGCGATCGCGAGGGGGTCGCCGGAGCGGGCGTGGGCGCGGGCCAGGCTGCCGCCGCACCAGCCCCCGAAGAGGGCGAGCGTCCGGGCGTCCATGGTCTCCGGGCGCGCGATGCCCTTCCAGTCCCGCAGCTGGCGCACGTAGAAGTCCCGCTGCCTGTCGTCCAGGCCCCGTACCCGGGCCCAGCCCAGGAAGATGTCACTGGTCGTCTGGATCAGGCGCTGCCCGGTCACCACGCGGCGGCCCTGGTTGTCGAAGCGTTCGCCGTCCGTGTACGGCTCGAGCACCGACTCCTGGGCCTCCTTGGCCTGGAGCAGCAGGGGATCGTCGTCGTCCCGGCCGAGCAGGAGCAGGATCCAGCAGCGGGTGCCGACGCTGCCGACGCCGACCACCTTGCGGGCCGTGTCCACGAGCCGGTACCGGCTCAGCAGGTGCCGGCGCTCGGAGGACAGGGTGTCCGCGTATTCCTTGACGACGGAGCGCAGTTCGCTCTCCTCGTCGCGTCCGGGCGCGTCGGCCAGCAGGTCGCGCAGCGGGGTGATCAGGGGCGGGTCCGGGGTGATCCGGCGGCCCTCGGGGGTGAGCCGGGTGAGCCGGTCGACGGCCTGGACGTAGGTGTGGGCGCGGGCCCGCTCGGCGGCCCGCTGGGTACGGCGCCGGACGGACCGGTCGAGGGTGGAGGCGAGGAGTTCCCGCATCCGGTCGACGTCGTCCTGGGCGTACCAGATGTCCAGGGTGCGCATGCCGGCGAAGGTCCGCATCCGTTCGCGGTACGCCCGCGCGCAGGCGATGACCGCCTTGTTCTGCTCCCGGGGCGAGAAGTCGTTGGCGCGGCCGGCGATGACGAGGCTGGCGGCGAGCCGTTTGACGTCCCATTCGAAGGGGCCGGGGAAGGTCTCGTCGAAGTCGTTGATGTCGAAGACGAGATGCCGTTCAGGCGAGGCCAGCAGCCGGAAGTTCAGCAGGTGCGCGTCGCCGCACAGCTGCACCTCCAGTCCGCTGTGCGGCAGCGTGGCGAGGTCGGCGGCCATGATCGAGGCGGCGCCCCGGTAGAAGCGGAACGGCGACTCCAGCATCCGCCCGTACCGGATCGGGACCAGTTCGGGCACCCGCGTGGCCGACTGGCGCTCGAGCACCTCGACCGGGTCGAAGCGGTCGGGGCCGGGGGCGAACCGGCCGTGCGCCGAGCGGGTGACGCGTTTGCGGGCCAGTCGGCCCCGCTCGGTCCGCTCGGCCGGGGAGAGGGCCGCGGCGACGGCGCTCGGTGCGGTCATGGTCCGCCCTCCTGGCTTCGGCCGGCTTCGTCCGGTTCCGGCGTACGTCCGCTCTCCAGCGCACCGCACCCCGGGCCCGGCCGGGATCACCCGTCGGGGGTGAGGCGGCACGGTCACCGCCCCGGGCAACCTGGAACCGGCGCGCATCCCCGCGCCGGACGGAGGAGAGCCATGAGCCCCGCGACGTACCTCGCGTACGACTACCCCCTGCTCGGAGCCTTCTGGACCATGCTGCTGCTGTTCCTGTGGGTCATGTGGTTCGTGCTGCTGTTCCGGGTCGTCGTCGACATCTTCCGGGACGACTCGCTGAGCGGCTGGGCCAAGACCGGCTGGATGATCTTCGTCATCGTGCTGCCCTTCGTCGGCGTGTTCGTCTACGTCATCGCCCGCGGCAAGAACATGGGCCGGCGGGAGATCGCGCAGGCCCGCGCGCAGCAGGAGGCGTTCGACAGCTACATCCGGGAGACCGCGGCGGGCCACGGCACACAGGCCGGCACCGCCGACGAACTGCACCGGCTGTCCGAGATCCGCTCGCGCGGCGACCTCACCGACGAGGAGTTCGACCGGGCCAAGCAACTGGTACTGAGCGGCCACGGCTCCGGACACGCCCACTGACCCGCACGGACCCGCCCCGACGCCCCGGATCCCGACCGCACACCACGGAATGAGGTGGCGACATGGCCACACACGCTCCGCACGCACACGCACGCACCCGCACGTCGTCCACGAAACACCAGGTGGCAGGCGGAATGACCGTCTTCGGCGGCGTCATGCTGCTGCTCGCGGGGATCCTGGGCATCGTCCGGGGGATCTCCGCGATCGCGCAGGACGACATCTTCGTCACCACGCAGAACTACGTCTTCAAGTTCGACCTCACGTCCTGGGGCTGGATCCACCTGGCCCTGGGCGTCCTGGCCGTACTCGTCAGCCTCGGGCTCTTCCAGGCGCAGTTGTGGGCGCGGGTGGCCGGTGTGGCGATCGGCGGACTCATCATGATCGCCAACTTCATGTCGCTGCCGTACTACCCGGTCTGGTCGGTCGTGATGATCGGACTGTCCGGCTTCATGATCTGGGCGCTGTGCCTGGTACGTCCCAGGGACATCTGAGGCGGGGCGCTCCGGGTGCGTCCCGGCAGCGCTCGGCCCCGGCCGCCGTACGTCGTCCGTCGCGTGGCGGACGTCGTGCGGCGGCCGGGGCCGGTGCGGGTCGGCCGGGGCCGGTCCCGGTCAGCTGGGGTCGGTCTCGATGACGGCGACGCGGTCGCCGGTGCTCGTCAGCGCCTGGCGGAGGGCGCCGTAGACGTCCTGCGGCGTGACCGCCGTCTTCTCGCCGTTGCCCCGGGTGATCAGCACACCCTCGAAGGTCTGGCCGTAGAGCTCCTCCAGGGCCTTCAGGTCGGGCTTGTCGACCAGCTTGCCGTCGACGGCCTCCACCCTGAGGAACTTCCACAGCGACTTCTGCGGACTCATCACCACCGTGTGCGCCGCATCGGTCTGCACGGTCACGTTGGCCGACATCGCCGGTTCGGCGTACTCCTTCATCATCCGGTCGACCTCGGCCTTGGAGACCGTGGGCTCCTGGGTGGTGGTCGGGACCTTCACCGGGGGCGTGGAACCGCTCTCCACCTGGGTCCGGTACGCCGCCTCGACCGCGTCGACCGACTTGCCGATGTCGATGCCCGCGCCGGGCTTGCCGTAGACGGCGACGGCCTTGCCGGACTCGAACCTGATCGTGCCGTCGTTGCCGGAGCCGCCGCCCGCGGCCTCCAGGGCGGCCTGCAGCTTCTCCTCGTCGACGGGGATGACCGGGTCGACGACGCGGCTGTTGCCGAAGAGCGAGCCGATCACGGAGACCGGGTTGTAGTCGCTCTTCGCCGCGTCCCCGACGGTGGCGTCGGTGTCCAGCTGCAGTCCGGCGTTGTCCGGCTGCAGTTCGACGGTCTTGTCGCCGACGGCCAGCTCGAGCGGCTTGTTCAACCGGTCGGCGAGGGCCTTGTCGAGCGTCTTCACGGCCTCGTCGCGGGTGCTGCCGCCGATGTCGACGCCGAGCACGGTGGTGCCCTTGGGCACGTCGGAGTGGTTCATCAGCAGGCCGGCGCCGTAGGCGACGCCGAGGAGGAGGACCACGCCGCCGCCGAGCAGAGGGAGCTTGCCGCGTCCCTTCTTCTTCGGCTTCGAGGACGCCGCCGGGGGCGGGGTCGGGGCGGCCGGCTCGGGGAACCTGGAGGGCGTGCGCGGGCCGCGGCCGCCGGCGGGGGTGTCGTCCGCGTCGAAGGCCGCGCTCGCCGGGACGACCGGGGCGTTCCTGGTGCCGGTGTACCCGGTGGCGCTGTCGTAGTGGGCGTCGTAGCCCGGGGCGTCCGGGCCGGGGGCGTGGATCTGCGGGGTGAGGCTCGCGGTGTCGTCGCTCAGCCCGCTGCCGGGGCCGCCCGCGCCGCGGGGGCCGCTGCCCTGCGGCGGGATCATCGGCCCCCGGCCGGTGACCGGGCCGGTCGTGGGGCCCCCGGGCCCGCCCTGGTACAGCGCCGACCTGGACTGGCCGGACTGGCCGCTCTGACCGGGCGGCCCGAACGGACCGGACGGGCTGGAAGGGCTGGACGCGCCGGGCTGCCCGGGCTGTCCGGGGTGGCCGGGCTGCCCGGCCGGGCCACCGCCGGCCAGCGCCTCGGTCACGTCGAAGGAACCGGTGCCGCCGCCGTGCCCGGGGGCCACCGGGCCGCCGGTCGCGCCGGAGAGCCCGCCGCTCCCGGAACCGGGTGCGGAACCGTTCGTGCCGGCGGGACCGCCGGGGCCGCCGGGTCGGGCGCCGCTGGTCACGCTCATGCCGCCGACCACGCCGGGCGGACGTCCGCCCGGCCGCGCGCCACCGGGTGCACCGGCACCGGAGGCACCGGAGGGGCCGCCCGCGGGCGCCGCGGGACCCGAACCGCTCGGCGCGCCCGCCCCGTTGCCGGAGCCGCCGCCCGTACCGCCCTTGCCCGCGCTGGACTTGCGGGGCGCGAACCAGTCACTGGTCGGCGTCTCCGCCGGGGCCGACTGCTGCGGGGCCGGCTGCTGCGGGCCCGACTGCCGCGGAACCAGCTGTCCCGAGCCGCCGGACGGCGCGCCCGGAGCCGCCGCGGGCGGCTCGCCGGGACCGGACCCGGCCCTGGAGCCGGACCCGAGCCCGGTGCCTGTACCGGTGCCCGCGGGCCCGGAAGAACCGGGCGCCGGCGCCCGGCCCTCGGCACGGGTGTCGGACTGGGTGCCGCCGTCGTCCGCGCCCTCGCCGTCCGTGACGGGCTTGCGCACGACGACCGGCGGAATGGGCCTCGATCCGGGGATGTTGATCCGGATTCTGGTCGTCAGGGTGGTCTCGGTCTTGCGTTCGTCCGGACGTCGTTCGTCCGACCGCGCGGCCGGCCGGCCCGCGGCCGTCGCCTCGTCCGGAACCGCCGGAATCCCGTAGGGCGGAGTGCCCGACGGGTACGCGGCTCCGCCGCGCCCGTTGGGCCCGGTGGACGGAGTGTCAGTTTCACGACTCAAGGCAGGTTCTCCCGGTTGGCTCCGCCGCCCGTCACGACCTCACGGTGGGGTCCCCCCCAACTCGAGCGGAGCCGAGAGTTCGGGGAGGCTCAGCGGCGCGCGCACCACCATACTGGCCACGTACGACCCGTTTCCCAGGACCGCCGGGGAAACCCGCACGGGACCCGCACACGCGTACCGCGGCGAAGTGGTACGTCACTTCCCAAGTCGGACGGTACGGCCGTTCGGTTGCCTCACCGGCGCGAGGGTGGCACAGATCACAGCAACGACGATGCCGCCGAGCAGGAAGAGATAGGAGCCGGCTCCCGCGGCGAACAGGAAGTCGCCCTCCGGGCGGCTGGCGGTGAGCAGGAGGACGACGATCACCCAGCCACCGGCGGCCGAAGCGGCCCCGGCCCGGCTGCGGAGGGCGAGGCCCGCCGCGAGGCAGAGCCCGGCCTCGCCCGCGAGGGCGAGCAGCAGCCCGCCCGGGAACCAGGCGGGCTGCACCAGCGCCCCGGCCACACCGACCACGGCACCGAGGACGAACAGCCCCAGGCAGGCGGCGAGCCGCCCGGCGGAGGGCAGCCGCAGCGGCTGGGCCAGCGCCGAGACGGGCCGCTCCTGGCCGCTTCGGTCGCTCTGGCCGCTCCGGTCGCTCCGGTCGCTCCGGTCGCTCCGGTCGCTCACGACGCCTCCCCGCCGCCGGCTCCGGTCTCCACTCCCGCGAACAGGTCGCTCTCCCTGCCGACGGAACACTCTCCGCGCACCAACTCGTAGTACTCGGTGGTGAACAGCGGCTGCGCGAGTTCGTTGGAGAGCACGAAGTACGGCTCGGCCACCGTGATCTGGGTGGCGTGCGCGCGCATCGCGGCGGCCTTGGCGGCCGCGTACGCCGTGCCGTCGACCTCGGCGGTGACGTGCACGTCGGAGACGACCCCCGGCACGTCACCGATGCTGCCCGCCTTGTCGAACGGCAGCCCGGCCAGTTCGTCCTCCAGACGCGCGAAGGCCGCCTCGGCGACGGAGCGGGGCATCCGGTTCCAGTACACCTTGGGAACGTCCCACCCGTCCTGCCCGTCCGCCGCGGCCCTCTCCGCCAGCTGGACGGCGCGCATGGCGACGCGGTGCGCCTGGATGTGGTCGGGGTGCCCGTAGCCGCCGCGCTCGTCGTACGTGACGAGCACCTGGGGCCGGACCTCGCGGATCACCTCGGCGAGCAGTCCGGCGGCCTGGTCGACGTCGGCCTGCCAGAAGCAGCCGGGGTCGTCGTTGTCGGGCAGGCCCATCATCCCGGAGTCGCTGTAGCGCCCGGCACCGCCGAGCAGCCGGAAGTCGTCGACCCCGAGCGCGCGCATCGCCTCGGCCAGCTCCCCCATCCGGTGCTGCCCGAGGGCGGCGCCGCTCAGGTGGGCCAGTTCGGGCGGGATGACCTCGCCACGCTCACCGAGCGTGCAGGTGACCAGTGTCACGTGCACGCCCTCGGCGGCGTACCGGGCCATGGTGGCGCCGTTGTTGATCGACTCGTCGTCCGGATGAGCGTGCACGAGCATCATCCGCCGAGAGGGCAGTTCCGTCATGGGCCCAGCCTACGAGTCACCCGGCGGCCCCGCGGCACGTCGCCCCTTGCTGCCCTTGGCCTTGCCGTCCCTGGCCGTCGAGCACGTGCGCGACGGCCATAGCGATCCGGACGACTTCTAGCAGCCCGCGCCGACGTCGCCCTCCCCGAACGAGTGGACATCGATCGAGTAGCCGGCCCCGGTGGTGAGGTCAGGACGGTTTCCGTGGCCGTCCTCCTCGAGGCCCTCGGCGGTGAGGAAGGAGACGTACAGGGACATTCCCTCTTTGACGAAGCACAGCTCGTCGGACGAGACCTCGGGGTCCGGACTCCACCCGTCCCGTGCCGCTGCCGTCCGGTAGTGCGCGGCCACTTCGCCCCGCGTTCCAGGGAAGGCGTAGGTCCGGTTGGCGTACACCGCGACATCCCCGCTGTCCGCCCAGCAGCCGGCGTCGACCTCCTCGAAGCCCCGGGCGACAGTGGCCTCGGCGGGCCGGGAGTCGAGGATGTCGAGCGCGGCCATCTCCTTCACCCGGTCGTCGGTCCCCCCGCAGTCCCTGGCGAGTTCCTGCAGCACGCAGCCGGTGAGCGTTCCGGCCGCGAACACGGTCGACAGGAGCAGGGACATCGGGCGAGTGGCACCTGTCCGTATAGACAAAGCGGGCTCCAGGCTGAAGGCCGGGGCGGAGGGGATCCGCCGGGCAAGGTGGCTGGCCGTGCCGCTCCGGAGCGGCATGGCCAAGTTCTACCAGGAACCGTCGTCCTCCTCCGCGGGCATCCCCACGTTCTTCAAAGCCCTGCGAGCCGGGCCAAGTCCCTTTCCCGAGAGCGATGTCGAGTGCCCGGCCGCGCGTTCCAGCAGTGCCCGCGCCAGGTCCGCGTAGCGGGTGGCAGCCTTCTCACCGATGACGCCTGCCGCAGTGGTCTCGGATGTGCCCAGGACGGTGCCGGTGTCGTCCATCGACCGAACGGCATCCCGCCTGGCCCGATAAACGCGGGAGGCGCCCTGACGCGCGCTCATGCCGGCCGGCCGCCTCGCGTTCGGTTCCGGCAGTCGCGGCAGCGGTCGGGGCCCGGTACCGGGGCGCGGAAGCCGCGGTCGCAGCCGTCACAGTTGCGCATCTCGTACCGGCCGGGTGAGGGCTCGACCGGTGCGCGGAAGGGCGGCGGGGGCGGCAGCTGGGCGGTGAGGCGGTGGGCCAGGAGGGCGGCGGGGCGGCGTACGCCCTCGGGCGGCAGGTCGGCGGTCAGGGCGTGGCGTACGGCGGTGGGCGTGACGTCCCGCTCCAGCCAGGCGGCGACGCCGGGCGCCAGGTGGGCCGTGTCGCAGGCGGAGAGGAGCAGCCGGGGGTCGTGGCGGTGGAGGCCGGCGAGGAGGTCGGTGGCGGCCTGGAGAAGCGCGGGGGCGGGATACCCGGGACCGGGTACGGCAGGGAGCTGCTTGCGGGAAGCTCGTTTCTCACGCGCCGCACGCGGCGACTCCCGCTCCTCGCACGCCTCCTGCCGCTCCCGCCGTTCCTGCCGTTGCGGTTCCGCCGCCGGACAGGTGGGTGTCCCGGCGTGGTGGCGGGCTGCCTCCGGCTGGTTGCAGGAGGTCGTGCGGGTGACGATCCGGCCGGAGGGGGTGCGTACGCGCTCGCGGCGCAGGTAGCCGTGGGCCTCCAGCTCGCGCAGGGCGGCGGCGATACGGGTGGCTCCCTCGGGGAACCGGGCGGAGAGGGTCTTGATGTCGGCCGGCGCGCCCTTCGGCAGCGACTGGAGGTGCGCGCCGAGCCCGATGGCGAGCAGCGAGAGCTCCCGGTGCTGGGTCAGGTGGTTGCCGATGACCGTGAAGCGGGTGGTGTGGCGGGTGTTGTCGTGCTGGAGCCCACCGGTGCGGTGGCCCCGGTTCGGGTGCTGGTTGCCCGCGATACGGGCCTGGGCGCGCGGGGGCGCGCTAGGGTTCTGGGTACCCATCGGGAAGCCTCTATCTTCCTCGGTGGTCAGGCCCTCGCACTGGGATTGCAGTCCCGGCGGGGGCCGTCGCATGTCTGCTGTTGTCCTGCGCTGAGCGTCGGGCCTCAAGGGCCCCGAAATCCAGCCGAACCGGAGATGTTCACCCGCCCGAGTGAGTGCACGCCACGGGCGGGAGGGGTGGGGCTTGGTGGGGTTCTTTCCCCTTCGTTCTTTGTCTTTTCAGCCGTCGACGCCGCCGGAACCCGCGGTGTCGCGTTCCGGTGGCGTCAGGCTCAGTTCGGCCCATACGGTTTTCCGCGGGAACCGCCCCTCGACCACCCCCCAGCGGTCGGCCAG
Source organism: Streptomyces sp. NPDC004051 (assembly GCF_053604275.1). Taxonomy (NCBI): domain Bacteria; kingdom Bacillati; phylum Actinomycetota; class Actinomycetes; order Kitasatosporales; family Streptomycetaceae; genus Streptomyces; species Streptomyces sp. NPDC004051. The sequence goes on from NZ_JBSGHG010000006.1 coordinate 205,251, forward strand.
CGCCTCGACGAGTAGCAGCCCACGCCCCGACTCGGCCCTGCCATCGGGCGCTTGGAGCGCGGGCAGCCGATCGCCGCGCGTGTCGGTGACCTCGATGCGGAGCGTGGTGCCGACCACGTAGAGCGTGAGGCGGAAGCTGCGGCCGGGAAGGCGGCCGTGGGTGGCCGCGTTGGCCGCCAACTCCGCCACGACATGGCTCGCCATCTCCTGCGGAAGTCCCCAGTCCCGGAGCGTGTCCGCCGCGAGCAGACGGGCGAGGCGGGCACCGCGCGGGGTGGAGGACAGCAGCACGGTGAAGTCGCGGATTCCGCTGTCGGGTTGAGATCTGGTCTCGGCAATTTCCTGATTCACGTCACTCAGCGTGGCCGACCGGACGTACCGTGAAGAGTAATCACGACGCTGCGTAGGGTGACCGTCCACGGCTCGCCCGGCCCTGTCGGAACTGTCGACGCGGCTCCCCCCGGCACGTCGTGACGGTACTGCGCGGCACAACGGAGGAGCGCGACATGTCGGTGAACGGCGAGGCGGTACGGGTCACGACCGAGACGGACCGGACGGACGAACCGGGATGGGAGGTCGACCCGGACGACGACTGGGCACTCGCAGTAGTGGCCACCGTGGGACGGCAGTTGAGGCTCCGCCGGGAGGCGGCGGGCATGAGGGTCGGCGACTTCGCGGTGGCGGTCGGTTACGGCGACGACCTCGTCTACAAGATCGAGAGCGGCAAACGCATCCCCCGCCCTGAGTACCTGGACACGGCGGACGAGCTGTTCAACGCCGGTGGCCTCATCGCGGCGATGAAGGAGGACGTGAAGAAGGTCCGGTACCCGAAGAAGGTCCGGGACTTGGCACAGATGGAGGCGCGAGCGGTTGAGCTTCAGTTGTACGACCCCTTGAGCATCCATGGGTTGGTGCAGCACCCGGAGTACGCACGCGCCCTTCTGTCCATGCGGCGCCCCGCCTATTCAACGGACGAGGTGGAGCAGTTCATTGCCGCACGCGTGGCACGCAAAGCGATCTTCGAACGGAACCCGGCGCCCGAACTCAGCTTCATCCTGGAAGAGTGGACACTTCGACGACCACTGGGCGGGAGGGCAGTCCTGCGCGCCCAGCTTGAGCACCTCCTCGAGGCAGGACGGTTGCGTAACGTCGAGCTTCAAGTGATGCCGATGGAACGTGATGAACATGCCGGGGTGGACGGCAGCATCGAGGTGCTCAAGTTCGAGGATGGTTCAGCGATCGGCCGCTCCCCAGCAGTAGCCAACGGACGGCCGGTTTACGACCTGAAGCAGCTCCGCATCCTGGAACTGCGGTATGGCATCATCCGGTCTCAGGCGCTCACACCACGTGAGTCGACGGCCTTCATCGAACAACTGCTGGGGGAAACATGATCCGGAATACCTCAGCCAGGGATGCCTCCAACCTGGTGTGGTTCAAGAGCAGTTACAGCAGCGGCAGTGAGGGCGACTCGTGCGTGGAGATCGCCACCGCGCCCGGCGCCGTCCACGTCCGTGACTCCAAGGACGTGGGTGGCGGTCGGCTGACCTTCGCCCCCGCCGCTTGGGCCGGCTTCGTCCCGTACGCGGTCGAGGGCTGACGGGGCTGCTCCCGGCTTACGGCACGTCCACTCGGCAGTCAGAGAACCTCAGCTGGACCAAGGTCGATGTCGGATTTCTGCCGGAGTGCAGCCATCTGGCGATGCTTGACTGTCCGTCTGACCGCCATGCAGCCGACCAAGGCTCACCTCTTCCGCTGTTTGACGCAGTTGATGCATAGACGGCGAAATCGGGCCGGGGAGCTTTCCGGCTCTGGAGTTCGACTCCCTGGCGGGGCAAGACCGGGTGCATGCCCAGCCGACGTGAGATCGTTCTGCCGCCAAGAATTCGGTTACCAGGAGACGGGATACTACTGAGGGAATGGGCCGAGGCCGACCTGTCCGCGTTGGTTGAGGTCTATGACGATCCCGAGATCGACCGTTGGACTCCGGTGCCCTCGCCGTTTGACTCCAGGGCGGCGCGTGAGTACCTGACCAAGGCTCGCGAAGGCCGCGAGGAAGGGCGCAAGAAAGCGCAATTGGCGATCACTACCGACGGTGAGCAGCCGCGCGGTGAGGCTCTCCTCTTTCGCAGCGAGCTCGACGCGCGGGACGTCGAGCTCGCCTATGGCGTCGGCAGCCGACATCGACGGCAGGGCCTGGCCTCACGCGCCGTCAAGTTGATGTCTGAATACGCCTGTCGCCAGCTGGGCGCAAGGCGAGTGCTGCTGCGCATTGAAACGGGGAACTCCCCGAGCGTGGCTGTCGCTCGTGCCACTGGCTTCCAGCTCACCGACGACGAGCCCATCACACGCGAGGCCAAGGGCCGCCAGGTGACATTGCTTACCTGGTGTTACCAGAACAGCGGAGTGGATTCCCTTTCGGCTTGAGCGGCCGGGGCAGTTTGCCTTCAGCCCGCCTCGGCGGGTTCAACACGTGCCCGCAGGATGATGAGGGTTGGGCGCGGGAGCCACCTGGGGACGCCGAGCGCCCGTGACCGGCGCGGATGATCTGAGGATCTACTGTCTGGTTGCCGGGTGCGATGCTGGTCATCTGGTCCGCCCCTGCCCATGAGCCGACGGTCGGTTCCATTTCTCAGGTATCCGTAAGAGCGCGGTCACCAGCGACGCTCTAATCCTGGCCTCAGGTTGTTCGGGGACACTGAGCGGCAAAAACTTCGACTGGAAGGGGGCGGGCCGGCGTGCGGATCATGATCGCGGATGATGACGCGGCCATCCGTGAGTCGCTGGAGCGGGTGCTCCAGGTCGAGGGTTACGACACCAGCACCGTCGCCAACGGTCTCGCCGTGCTCGACGGGGTCGGTGGGGTCGGCGGTGACACGCTGGATCTGCTGCTCCTCGACGTGATGATGCCCCGCCTCGGCGGGTTGGAGACCTGCCGGCGGTTGCGGGCCGCGGGTCGGGATCTGCCGGTGCTGATGCTGACCGCCCGTGACCAGGTCTCCGACCGGGTCGCGGGGCTGGACGCGGGCGCCGACGACTACCTGCCCAAGCCGTTCGCCACCGAGGAGTTGCTGGCCCGGGTGCGGGCCCTGCTGCGCCGGCGCACGCCGACCGACGACGAGTCGCAGATCCTGTCGTACGCCGACGTCCGGCTCGATCCCGACCGGTTCGAGGCGTGGCGGGGCGAGCGGCCGCTGCACCTGACCCGGACCGAGTTCTCCCTCCTCGAGGTCCTCGTGTGCAACGCGACCCGGGTCTTGACCCGCGACGCACTGTTCGAGGCGATGTGGGGCTTCGGCATGAGCTCCACCGCCAACAACCTCCAGGTCTACGTGAGCTATCTGCGCCGCAAGATGGAGGCCGAGGGTGAGCCGCGATTGATCTACACGCTGCGCGGCCTGGGATACACGTTGCGGGAGACTCCTCCGTGAGCAGGCCCGCCGGCCGGGAACCGCGCCGACTGACCCGATGGTGGCGCCGGCGGTCCCTGCGGACCAGGCTGACGGTGATCGCGGCGACGGCCATCGCGGTCAGCGTGTTCGTGGCCTTCCAGGTGGCCAGCGAGCTACTGGACTGGGAGCTGCAGGACACCGCCGAGAATCAGCTGCGCGCCGACTCCCGCGTCCTGGCGGCGAACGCGGAGCGCGCCGGTCTGGCGCAGGTGCAGCTACCGCCGTATCCCGGATCCGGTCGGCTGGTGCGGGTCATCCTGCCCGACGGCTCGATCCGGACGCCGGCCGGCCAACCCTCGCTGCCCCCGGTCAGCGAGCACGCCGGGCGCGTGGCGCAGGGCGCGTCGGCCGACCTGATGGAGTCGGACGACAGCGACGAGGACGGCTACCGCATCTACACGCTGCGGGCGGGCGACGGTGCGGTCCAGGTGGCCCGCGTCGTCGACGACGGCCCGATCAACCGGTTCGGGTTGGGCATGTTGCTGATCGGGCTGCTCTGCGTGGTCGGCGGCACCCTTGTCGGGCGGACCGTGGCGCGGACCGGGCTGGCACCGATCGACCGGCTGACCGCCGCCGCGGTGCGTGTCGCGCACACCCGGGAGCTCGACGCCGACATCCCGGACGAGGGCGGTGGGGAGATCCGGCGGCTGATCCAGTCGATCAACGACATGCTCGCCGCGCTCCGGGAGTCCCGGCGGGCACAGCGGCTGCTCGCCGAGGACGCCGCCCACGAGCTCAAGACCCCGCTCACCAGCCTGCGCCTCAACGTCGAGCTGCTGATCCGGCTCGATCGGCGCGGCACCCTGGACAGCGCACTGCCGGCGGAGAGCCGGACCCGGGTGCTCAACGATCTCGGCGCCCAGGTGGCCGAGTTGAGTACCCTCGTCGCCGAGCTGACCGACCTGGCGCGCGGTGACGTCAGCGACGAGAGCACCGAGGTGCTCGACCTCGCCGACGTGGTGGTCGCCGCCGCGACCCGGGCGCGTTCCCGCGTGCCCGACATCGAGGTCGCGCTCGACGTGACCTCTGTGTGGGTGAGCGGGCGTCCCGCTGCGCTCGAGCGAGCGGTGCTCAACCTCATCGACAACGCCGGCAAGTGGTCCCCCGCGGACCATCCGGTCCAGGTCCGGCTCCGTGCCGAGGGCGCGTCGGCGGTGCTCGAGGTCGACGACGCCGGGCCGGGCATCGACGCCGCCGACGTACCGCGGGTGTTCGACCGATTCTACCGTGCCGACAGCGCCCGGGCGTTGCCGGGATCCGGTCTGGGGCTGTCGATCGTGCAGCGGGTCGTCGACGCCCACGGCGGCCGGGCCACCGTCGCCCGCTCCGCACGCGGTGGCGCGCTGCTTCGGGTCGGCCTTCCGGCTGCGGCCCCGCCTGCCCCGATCGCGCGCCGCGCCGCCGGGGAGGACACCGCGATGCGCTGACCCGCCCCGGCGGTGCGGCGCAGGACAAGGGGCGGCGATCCTCGGGCATGGCCCCGCGCGGCTCACCGCCGGGGCAGGACACCGCGATGCGCCGACCCCAGCCCCGGCGGCGCGGCGCAGGGCCAAAGGGCGGCGACCGTCGGGCCCATGAAAAAGATCCGGGACGGGCCTGGGTTCCCGTCCCGGATCTCGTCCGTGCCGCCGCGCTCACCGTTGCAGCGCGGACTCCTCGTCGTCGGCGAGCGGCTGTTGACCGTCCGGCAGCTCCGCCGCTGGACGGGCCGGCCGGCTCGGCCACCACATCCGCCGGCCGATCAGCAAGGTGAGGGCGGGCACCAGGACCGACCGCACCAGCAGGGCGTCGAGCAGCACGCCGAAGGCGACCAGGAACCCGAGCTCGACCATCATTACCAGCGGAAGTGTGACGAGGACCGCGAACGTGGCCGCCAGGACCAGGCCCGCCGAGGTGATGACGCCACCGGTGGCCGAGAGGGCTTTGAGCATGCCCTCTCTGGTGCCGAGACGCACGGTCTCCTCCCGGGCCCGGCTGGCCAGGAAGATGTTGTAGTCGATGCCGAGCGCCACCAGGAACAGGAATGCCAGCAGCGGCACCGAATAGTCGATCCCCTTGAAGCCGAGGATCGTGTCGAAGACGAACACGCTGCCGCCGAAGGCCGCGGCGAACGAGACGACCACGGTGGCCATCAGGACCAGCGGGGCCAGGACCGCGCGCAGCAGCAGCCCCAGGATGATCAGGACGACGACGAGCACCAGCGGAATCACCAGCTTCTCGTCGCGCTTGGTGGTCACCTCGGTGTCGAGGTTCTCCGCACTCGGCCCGCCGACGATCGCCTCCGCCCCGCTCACCGCGTGCACGGCGGTGCGCACCCGCTTGATCGTGTCGTACTCCGCGACGGTGTCCGGCGCGTCCTTCGGGAACACGGAGATGTTGGCCCAGTCACCGCTGGTCTGCTCCGGGATGGCCAGGGCCACACCCGGAGTGTCCTTGACGACGTCGAGCACCCGCTCCTGGTGCGTCGGCCGCGTGAAGATCGTCACCGGCTGGCCGCCGAGCTCCGGGAAGTGCTGGCGGAGAACGGTGAAGCCGGTGACCGACTCCGGCGCGGACAGGAACTGGTCCTGCTCCCGCAGGGCGCCGGTGTTGCCCGCCAGCCCGAGGGCGAGCACGCCGAGGACTCCGAGCGAGCCGAGCGTCGCCACCCACCGGCGGCGGCTGATGGCGGTGCCGAGCCGTCCCCACAGCCCCGGCTTCTCCTCCACGGCCGTGCTGAACCGCGGGATGGCCGGCCAGAAGATCCGCCTGCCGAGCACCACGAGCACCGCCGGGAACAGCGTCAGCATGGCCACCAGCGCGCACAGGATGCCGGCCGCACCGATCGGGCCCAAGCCGCTGGTGCTGTTCAGGTCCGCGACGAGCAGGCAGAGCAGGCCGGCGACCACGGTGGCCGCGGACGCGACGATGGCCGGCGCCGCGCCGCGTAGCGCGTGGACCATCGCGACCCGGACGTTCTCATGGTGGTGCAGTGCCTCCCGGTATCGAGCGATGAGCAGCAGCGCGTAGTCCGTGCCGACGCCGAATACCAGGATCGTCAGCAGCGCCGAGTTCTGGTCGTTGACCACGATGCCGAAGCCCTTGACGAGCAGGTAGACGGTCCCCATCGAGGTCAGTGCGGCCGCGCCGACGGCCACCAGCGGGATGATCCACAACACCGGGCTGCGGTAGGTGAGGATGAGCAGGAGCGTGACGACGACGATGGTGGTGAGGAGGACCTGCACGTCGATGCCGTCGAAGACGGCATCCATGTCGCCGTCGATCGCGCCCGGGCCGGTCACGTCGAGTTCCAGGCCGGCGGGGCGGTCCTTCGCGGCGTCACGCAACGGGCCGACGATCTCCTCCGGTGGGCCGTAGTCCGTGCTCACCTCGAGGGTGAACATCATCGCCTTGCGGTCGGTGGAGAGGTTCGCTGGTGAGCCCTCGTCGTCCTCGCCGGCCGCCGCCGTCGCCTTCGGCGGGTACCGCTTGGCGAGGGTGTTGTAGTGGCGCTCGACCGTCGCGCGGTCGGCGTCGGTCATGCCGTCGGCGCGGTGGTACACGAAGACGAACGTGTTGTCGTCACCGCCGGGGAGACTGTCGTCCAGCACCGCCACCTTGGTGGACTCTGCACTGGCCGGCAGGGTGTCTACAGCGCTGTCGGTGGTGACCGAGCTCAACTTCGCGCTCAGCGGCACCATGCCCGCCGCCAGCACCAGCCACAAGCCGATCACCAACCATGGCACCCACCGGCCTGCCAACCGACCGGCCGGCGCTTTCCCGGACGGCGCCGCGTTGACTGCCATCACTAGCCTCCTGCATACGAGTTGCTCGCTTATCTGGATGCCAACTTCCTAGCGAGCGAACCTGAGGCGACTGTTAATACGGTGCTCAGGCCGGTTGGCCGAACCATGTGCCCAGCGCACGCACCAGCGTGGTGGCGTCGAGGTCCTGCCCGGTAGACCTCGACAACCTGGCCGCGCAGGGCGTCCTCGCACGCGTCCGAGGCGGGGCACGGACCCTGCTGCTCAGGGGCGAGGAACCGCCCTTCGCGCTGCGCGCCCACGAGGCCGTCGGCGCCAAGCGCCGGATCGCCACCGAGGTCTCCGCGCTCATCGCCGACGGCGAGAGCGTCCTGCTGGACAGCGGCACCACCTGCCTGGAGGTCGCCCGCCTCCTGCGCGAGCGGCCCGTCACCGTGATGCCCCTGTCCCTCCAGGCCATCCACCTGCTCGGCGAGACGCCCGGCCCGGCCACGCTGGTGGTGCCCGGCGGACAGCCCCGCGCCGCCGAGGGAGCCCTCACCGGCCCCCTCGCCCTCGCCTCCCTGGCAGCCCTGCGCTTCGACACCGCGGTCATCGGCTGCTGCGGCCTGAGCGCAGCCGACGGCCTGACCGCCTACGACCTCGACGACGCCGCGGTGAAAAAGGCGAGCATCGCCTCCGCCCGCCGCACCGTCGTCGCCGCGGACGGCGGCAAGCTGGGCCACATCGCCTACGCCTACGTCGGCCCCTCCACGCTCCTGCACACCCTCGTCACCGACACCACCGCACCCGCCGACGAGGTGACCGCGCTCGAAGGCGCCGGAACCATCGTCAAAACCGCCTGACCGGTCCGCTGCACGGACGCACCACCCCTGCATGCAACGGCCGGCGTCACGGACAGTCACCTGCGCGCCCGGGGCGAGCGACCATGCCGGGGCCTGTACCGATGTGCCCCAAGGCCGGTTCAGAACAGACCCTGGCCTGCCTTCTCCGCCGGCCCCCGAGTGGTCGGCCGCTCACGGCCCCAAGCGGCCAGCGGCTGGAGTGCGTCGTTGAGGCGCTTGCCGTCCTCGGTCAGCGAGTACTCGACGCGGGGCGGCACCTCGTCGTAGGAGACGCGGTGCACGACGCCGTCCGCCTCCAGCTCACGCAGGTGAGAGGCCAGCACCTTCTCGGTGATCCCCGGCAGCAGTCGACGCAGCTCGCCGAAGCGGCGGCAGGGATGCTCGTGGAGCGCCCAGAGGATCAGCACCTTCCACCTGCCGCCGATCACCTCCATCGCGGTGTCGATCCCGCAGACGTGTCCTTCTGGTCCGCCCGGCCGGTTCAGCGTCGCCATGCCCCACCCCTTTGACGTGCTCGCTCACCCCGGGGTGACCACCCACTCCCAAGTGCGTACTTGATCACTCCCGGACCTGCGATCAGCCTAATCGGCATGACACGGAACCCTGTTGAGAAGACTCCCGTCACCTTGCTGGGCCTCGGCGCGATGGGCACCGCGCTGGCCCGCACCTGGCTTGCCGCCGGCCACCCACTCACCGTCTGGAACCGCACCCCGGCCCGCGCCGCGGCACTCGCCGTCGAGGGGGCGAGGGTCGCGGACACCGCCGCCGAGGCGGTCGCGGCGCACGCCCTGGTCGTCGTCTGCCTGCTGGACGACGCCTCGGTCGAGGACGTACTGGCCGGCACCGACCTGGCCGGCCGGGACCTGGTCGACCTGACCACCGGCACCCCCGCCCAGGCCCGCGCCCGTGCCGAGTGGGCCCGCGAGCGCGGCGCCCGCTATCTGGACGGCGGGATCATGGCCGTCCCGCCGATGGTCGGCGTCCCGGAGGCCGGCGGTTACGTCCTCTACAGCGGCTCACGGGAGCTGTTCGAGCGGCACCAGGAGACCTTGGGCGTCCCGGCCGGCACCACCTACGTCGGCGAGAACGCGGGTTTCGCGGCCCTGTACGACGTGGCCCTGCTCAGCGCCATGTACGGGATGTTCGCCGGTGCCGCGCACGCCTTCGCCCTGATCCGCAAGGAGGACATCGACCCCGCGGCGCTCGCCCCGCTGCTCGCCGACTGGCTCGTCGCGATGGCCCCGGCGGTTCACCGGACCGCCGACCAGCTGCGCAGCGGCGACTACACCAAGGGTGTCGTCTCCGATCTCGCCATGCAGGTGGCCGGCGTGCCGACCTTCCTGGACACCGCCGAGCAGCAGGGCGTCAGTCCGGAACTGCTCAGCCCCTACTTCGCGTTGATGCGCCGCCGCCTGGCCGTGGGCAGCGGCGAGGAGGACCTGACGGGCGTGATCGACCTGCTGGTCCGCTGAACCGGTTCAGGGCCTGCTCGGCGGGGCATGCCGGGGACCCGGTGGTCCGGCACGCCCCTCTGCGGCGTCGTCGTCAGGTGAGCCGAGGAGAATGAGCGACATGGTCATGGTGAAGGGCGTAGAGGCCCGCGGTATGCGGCACTGCGAGACGACGGCGCTGGGGGTGCTGCTGCGGCACGAGGGGATCGACCTGTCCGAGCCCATGCTGTTCGGGCTCGGCTCCGGGCTGTCCTTCGTCTACTGGGACAGCAAGGCCATGGGGTTCCCCTTCCTGGGAGGTCGGGTCAAGCCGTTCGAGCTCACCAGGAACCTGGCCGCCGCCCTCGGGCTCGAGCTGCTGGTCGAGGAGACCACCTCCCCGCGCAAGGCATGGCGGAACGTGGCGGCGCCCCTCGACGCCGGCCGGCCGGTCGGCCTGCAACTCGACAGCTACCACCTGGATTACTTCAGCACCAAGGTGCACTTCGGCGGGCACGTCGTGGCCATGTACGGCTACGACGAGCAGAACGCCTACCTGGTGGACACCGACCAGCAGGGCGGAGCCGTCTCCACCGGCCTCGACGGTCTGGCCAGAGCCAGGGCCGCGCGCGGCCCCATGACCGCCAGGCACCGCTCCTTCACCCTCACGGCGCCCGGCGGCGGTCCGACGTCACCGCGGGACAGGATCATCCCCGCGATCAAGAGCTGCGCCGACGCCTTCCTGAACCCGCCCATCGCGAACCTGGGCCACCGGGGCATCGAGAAGACCGCCCAGCAGGTGCCGAAGTGGCTGCGGCGCAGCGACGATCCGCGGGACGATCTGCCACGGACCGCCGTCCTCATGGAGAGGGCCGGGACCGGCGGCGCCCTGTTCCGCAACCTCTACCGGGACTTCCTCGCCGAGTGCGCCCAGCTGATCGACAGCAGCCACCTGCGCACCGGCCACACCCTGTACGCCGAGGCCGCCACCCTCTGGACGCAGGTGGCCGCACTCGTCGCGGCAGCGGGCGAATCCGGCGACGCGGAGAACCTCGTACAGGCCGGCTCCGTCCTCCACGAGCTCTCACGCATCGAACGCGAGGCGATGCAGGCGCTCAGCCTGCTCTAGGCCCTGTCGGCGGGGCATGCGCGGAGTCGGAGCCGGCGGGATCAGAAGCTGATGCTGCCGATCATCCCCGCGATGTTGGTCGTCAACTCGCTGATCGTGGGCGCGATCGTCGACGACGCCATGTAGAAGCCGAGGAGCATGCAGACGACCGCATGCCCGGTCTTGAGGCCCGACTTCTTGATCAGCAGGAAGACGATGATCGCCAGCAGCACCACCGCCGAAATCGAGAGTGCCACGGCGGCTCACCTCCAAGGACCCCAGGACTCGGGGGGTAAGGGATATGGGGGCAGATACATCCACACAGCAGCCAGCAGGTTCATACCCACTATGCGCTAACGATCATAACTATCCGTACGTGCGCATCGGTCGGCGCACGGCCGCACAAGGGGGCGCATGGCCAATATGGTCATGGCATGACGACCGATGCTGACTCCTTCCCCCGACGGCACGCCCGCACCCAGCGCTTCACCCTCGGCGCGCCGCGTGCGTTCACCGTGGCACCCGACGGCTCCCGGGTGGTGTTCCTGCGCTCGGGTTCCGGTACGGACCGGGCGAATTCGCTGTGGGTCCTCGACCCGCAGGGCGGCGGGGAGCGCGTGGCGGCCGACCCGCGGGCCCTGCTGGGCGGCGCCTCGGAGCACCTGTCGGCCGAGGAGCGGGCCCGGCGCGAGCGCAGCCGCGAGGGGGGCGCCGGCATCGTCGGCTACGCCACCGACGCGGCCGTGGAGTTGGTCTCTTTCGCCTTGTCAGGGCGGCTTTTCACGGCCGAGCTGCAGGCCGGGACGGCACGTGAACTGCCCACGCCGGGACCGGTGATCGACCCCCGTCCGTCGCCCGACGGTCGGCACGTCGCCTATGTCGCGCAGGGTGCGCTGCGGGTCGTCGGGGCGGAGGGGGAGGACGACCGGGCGCTGGCGACGCCCGAGGCGGACCACGTCGCCTACGGTCTGGCGGAGTTCATCGCGGCCGAGGAGATGCACCGGCTGCGGGGCTTCTGGTGGGCGCCGGAGTCGGACCGGCTGCTGGTGGCGCGCGTGGACGACACGCCGGTGGAGCGGTGGTGGATCTCCGATCCGGCCCATCCGGAACGGGAGCCGCAGCGGGTGGCGTACCCGGCCGCGGGCACCGCGAACGCGGACGTACGGCTGTTCGTGATCGGGCTGGACGGGACGCGCACGGAGGTCTCCTGGGACCGTGCGCGGTATCCCTACCTGGCGCATGTGCACTGGTCAGCGGCGGGGGCGCCACTGCTGCTCGTACAGGCGCGCGACCAGCGCGGGCAGCTGGTCCTGGCGGTGGACCCGGACTCCGGGGCGACCCGGATGGTGCACGCCGACGAGGATCCGGATTGGCTTGAAATTTTCCCCGGGGTGCCCTGCTGGAGCCCGTCCGGGCAGCTGGTGCGGATCGCGGACGAGGGGGGCGCACGACGACTCGTCGTGGGTGAACGTCCGCTCACCGGAGGGCAGTTGCACATCCGGACCGTCCTGGACGTCTCCGCCGACGAGGTGCTGGTCTCGGCGTCGGCGGGCGCGGAGGCGGCCGATCCGGAGATCGGCGAGGTGCACGTCTACCGGGTGAACGAACTCGGCGTGGAGCGCGTCTCGCAGGAGCCCGGCGTGCACTCCGCCGTACGTGCCGGGGGCGTCACCGTGCTCGTCTCCGCGACACCGGATCGGCCAGGTTCCCGGGCGGTGGTGCTGCGTGACGGGAAACCGACGGCGACTGTCCCCTCGTACGCCGAAGACCCCGGTATGTCCCCTCGGGTGACCCTCACCCAGGGGGGCGCACGTCGAATCCCGTGCGCCGTGCTTATGCCCCGGGACTACTCCGGCGACGTTCCGCTCCCCGTCCTCATGGACCCCTACGGCGGCCCGCACGGCCAGCGGGTGGTGGCCGCCCACAACCCCCATCTGACCTCGCAGTGGTTCGCCGACCAGGGCTTCGCGGTGGTCGTCGCCGACGGACGCGGCACCCCCGGCCGCTCCCCGGCCTGGGAGAAGGCGGTCCGCCACGACTTCACGCTCACCCTGGACGACCAGATCGAGGCGCTCCAGGACCTCGCCGCCTCCCATCCCCTCGACCTCTCCCGGGTGGCGATCCGCGGCTGGTCCTACGGCGGTTACCTCGCGGCGCTGGCGGTGCTCCGCCGCCCCGACGTCTTCCACGCGGGCATCGCGGGCGCCCCGGTGACGGACTGGACGCTGTACGACACCCACTACACGGAGCGGTACCTGGGCGACCCGGCCGCGCACCCGGAGACGTACGCGAAGAGCTCGCTGGTCACCGCCGAGGGCCTCTCCTCCCCCGCCGACCGGCACCGCCCGCTGATGATCGTGCACGGCCTGGCCGACGACAACGTGGTCGCCGCCCACTCCCTGCGCCTGTCCTCCGCCCTGCTCGCCACCGGCCGCCCCCACGAGGTCCTCCCCCTGTCGGGCGTCACCCACATCACCCCCCAGGAACAGGTCGCGGAGAACCTGCTCCTGCTCCAGGTGGACTTCCTCAAACGCTCGCTGGGCCTCACGGGCTGATCCCCGAAGGGACCTACGCCGGGCAGGCGCACCTCACTTGTCCGCCTGCCCGGCGACGGCCCGAAGCCGCCACGTCGTCACCGCGCGCTCCGCCAGGGCCACGAGGACGGCGCGACCGAGAACACCAGGAAGCGGGAGCGGGGCGGGAGCCCGTGAGCGAAGCAGACACGGTGTGACCGGAGGTCCTTCCACTGACCGGGTCAGGCACGTAGAGCCCCTGCTCGCCCAGCGCTCGCCCCGGTGGCAGACTTTCGATCTGCCGCGCCGGCGCGAGGGGCGTCGGGGGCGAGGGGGTGGATTGTGCACGGGCGGGTGCATGACCTGGTGTGGGGGACGGTTCGAGTCGTGGTGGCCGTCGTGCTGCTCGGTTCGGCCTGGCAGACGGCACGGATCGCGGAGCGCGCAGGCTCAGCCGACCTGGCCTTCCGGCACCTGGAGATACACGATGCCGAAGGGCGGGACACGGGCAGTCTGAAGGTGTGCGGGGACCGGTACCGGGAGCCCTTCTGCCTGCGGGCGGAGCACGTCACCGTGGACGACGTGCTGCTGAAGCTGAACAAGAAGGGCGGGGCGGCCCGCTACCGGTTCGAGTTCGGCCGGTCCGACGGGCGCACGCTGGATCTGTCGCTGGACGTCGACAGAGAGGACCAGGACGTAGTCGAGGCCGCCGGTGGGCGTGGGAAGGCGACCCTGTACTGGTGGCGTGACTCGTTGCGGCTGCTGAAGGTGTCGGCCGACGGTCACGAGCGGACGATCCGCGCAGCGCACTACCCGGGTAGGGAGTTCGCGCCGCCCGCCGCGTTCGGCTCGGTCCTCGCCGGGCTGGGCGTGGCGGCCCTGTGGGCGGGGCTGTGGCGGATCGTGCGCGGGGGCGCGTCCCGGCTGAGCTGGCCGTGGCAGACGACGGCGCCGGGGGTGACCTTCGTCCTGGCAGGGCTGGGCGGGGCCCTGGGCGCGCTGTTCGCGACGCACTCGCACGCGGTCCGCACGATGGTGTGGACCGCGGGTGCCGTGGGTGCGGTGAGCGCGGTGGGCATGGCCTGCTGGGCCTACCGGTGGACGCGGCGCAGCTTGCCGGAGGTGGACCGGATGGAGCCGGTTGTGCCGGTGGACGAGCACCGCTTCCCGGGTGTCGTGTGGGGACCGGGTCCGTGGAAGGCGCTGTCGATCGGATGGCTCCGGGCGGGCCCGCAGGGACTCGCCGCTGTGCCCCCCGGACCGGCCATCGGTACCGGCACCTTCGGAGTCCAGCCGTTCCCCGGGCCGTTGCGGCTGGTCCGGGTGCGGACACCGCACAGGGACGACCCGCTGCGCATGCGGTTCAACAGCTCCTGGCGCCAGTCGGGCGGGGCGGATCAGGGGTCGTTCGTGGTCGTTGCCGAGTGCGAGGCCCTGGGCGGGCCGGTGCCCGGGGCGCGCGTGCTGATCGGCACGGGCAGGGACGACATGCCCCACGTGCTCGGTGCGCTGTCTGCGGCCGCGTCGTTCCGCCCCGACCGGGACGACCAGGACGACCAGGACAGCCACGGCGTCCAGGGATCGTCGCGCGACGGCAGTACGGCGAGCCCGTAGGGCATGGCGGTCCCTGCCGGTCCCGGGATCGACCCGGTCCGAGCGTCCTGCCGCTTCACGGGCCCGGGGGCTTCTCCCCCGGCACCACCTGTTTCTCCTCGGCGAAGTGGCAGGCCGAGGGGTGGGCCGCCGGGCCGCCGGCCGCGCGGAAGGCTTCGGGGACCGCGAGCAGGGGGACCTCCACCGCGCAGCGTTCCCGGGCCTTCCAGCAGCGGGTGCGGAAGCGGCAGCCGGAGGGGATGTTCGTGGGGGACGGGACGTCTCCGGTGAGGATGATCCGTTCGCGGTGTTCGCGGGCCGCCGGGTCGGGGACGGGGACGGCGGAGAGCAGGGCCTGGGTGTAGGGGTGGGTCGGGTGGTCGTAGATCTGGGTGTCGGTGCCGGTCTCGACGATCCGGCCGAGGTACATCACGCCGACCCGGTCGGAGATGTGCCGGACGATCGACAGGTCGTGGGCGATGAAGACGAACGCCAGGTCGAACTCGCTCTGGAGCCGGTCCATCAGGTTGACGACCTGGGCCTGGACGGAGACGTCCAGCGCGGAGACCGGTTCGTCGGCGACGATCACCTCGGGGTTCAGGGCCAGGCCGCGGGCGATGCCGATGCGTTGGCGCTGGCCGCCGGAGAACTGGTGCGGATAGCGGTTGATGTACTCGGGGTTGAGGCCGACCACGTCCAGCAGGTCCTGGACGCGTCGGCGCCGCTCGCCCTTCGGGGCGACCTCGGGGTGGATCTCGTAGGGCTCCCCGATGATGTCGCCCACCGTCATCCGGGGGTTGAGGGAGGTGTACGGGTCCTGGAAGACCATCTGGATGTTGCGTCGGACCGCCTTGAGGGCCTTCCCGGACAGCCGGGTGATGTCCTCGCCCTTGTAGCGGATCGTGCCGGCCGTCGGGCGCTCCAGGTGGACCAGCATCCTCGCGACGGTGGACTTGCCGCAGCCGGACTCGCCGACGATGCCCAGGGTCTCGCCCCGGTCGAGGGCGAAGTCGACGCCGTCGACGGCCTTCACGGCGCCGACCTGCTTGCGGATCACGATGCCCCGGGTCAGCGGGTAGTGCTTGACCAGGCCGGACACCTCCAGGATCGGCTCAGTCAGGAGCGGCTCAGCCATCCAGGCACTCCCGCCAGAAGTGGCAGGCGCTCCCCCGGGTCTCCGAGACCTCGTACAGCGGGGGCTCGTCGGTCCGGCAGACGTCGCGGGCCAGGGGGCAGCGGGGGTGGAAGGCGCAGCCGGGCGGGATGTCCATGAGGTTGGGCGGCAGGCCCTTGATGGCGTAGAGCTGCCGGCCCTTCTGGTCGAGGCGGGGGATGGAGTCCAGCAGGCCCCGGGTGTAGGGGTGGGCGGGGGCCTTGTAGATGTCGTGCACGGGCGCCGACTCGACGATGCGGCCCGCGTACATGACGACGATCCGGTCGGCGACGTCGGCGACCACGCCGAGGTCGTGGGTGATCAGGATGAGCCCCATGCGGTACTCGCGCTGCAGTTCCGCGAGGAGTTCCATGACCTGGGCCTGGACGGTGACGTCGAGGGCGGTGGTCGGTTCGTCGGCGATGATCAGGGCCGGTTCCAGGGCCAGCGCCATGGCGATCATGATGCGCTGGCGCATGCCTCCGGAGAACTGGTGCGGGTACTGCCCGACCCGTTCCCGGGCGGCGGGGATGCGGACCCGGTCCATCAGCTCGACGGCCCTGGCCCGCGCCTCCTTCTTCGACATGCCCCGGTGCACGACGAACATCTCGCCGAGCTGGTCGCCGACGGAGAGCACGGGGTTGAGGGAGGAGAGCGCGTCCTGGAAGATCATCGCCATCTCGGCGCCCCGCACCCTGCGGCGCTCGTTCTCCTTCAGCTGCAGCAGGTCGCGGCCGCGGAAGACGACCTCGCCGCCGGTGATCCGGCCGGGCGGCGTGTCGAGGATGCCCATGACCGCCTGCGCGGTCACCGACTTGCCGGAGCCGGACTCGCCGAGCACGGCGAGCGTCTCGCCGGCGTCGACGCCGTAGCCGACGCCGTCGACGGCCCGGGCGACGCCGTCCCGGGTGTGGAACTCCACGTGCAGGTCGCGCACTTCGAGCAGCATGACGGCGGCTCACCTCAGCTTCGGGTCGAGGGCGTCGCGCACCGCGTCGCCGAGCATGATGAACGCCAGGACGGTGATCGCGAGGGCGCCGGAGGGCCACAGCAGCGCGTGCGGGGCGTTGCGGACGTAGGGGGAGGCGGCGGAGATGTCGATGCCCCAGGAGACGCTGGGCGGCTTCAGGCCGACGCCGAGGTAGGACAGGGTCGCCTCCAGCGAGATGTACGTGCCGAGCGCGATGGTCGCCACGACGATGACCGGGGCGATCGCGTTGGGCGCGATGTGCCGCAGCACCAGGCGGGAGTTGGAGGCGCCGAGCGCCCGCGCGGCCTGGACGTAGTCGTTCTGCTGGGCGGTGATGACCGAGCCGCGGGCGATCCGGGACAGCTGCGGCCAGCCGAGCAGCACGATGAAGCCGATGACCGGCCAGACGGTGTTGCTGGTGGTGACGGACAGCAGCACCAGTCCGCCGAGGACGACGGGGATGGCGAAGAAGACGTCCGTGACGCGGGACAGGACCGAGTCCCACACCCCGCCGAAGAATCCGGCCAGGGCGCCGAGGACGCTGCCGAGGACCGCGACGCCGAGTGTGGCGAGGACGCCGACCGCGACGGAGGTGCGGGCGCCGTAGACGGTGCGGGTGTAGACGTCGCAGCCCTGGCCGTCGAAGCCGAAGGGGTGGCCGGGCTGCGAGCCCTCCCGGGCCTTGGCGAGGTCGCACGTGAGGGGGCTGCCGGGGGCGATCAGCGAGGGCCACAGGGAGATGAGGACCAGGAAGAGGATGATCAGGGCCGAGACGATGAAGACGGGGTTGCGGCGCAGGTCGTGCCAGGCGTCGGACCACAGGGAGCGGGGCTTCTGCTGCGGTCCGGCGCCCCGCGGGCCGTCCGGGGTGCGTTCGAGGGTCTCGGCCTCGTCGACGCCCAGGTCCATGACGCCGCCCATGCCGGTGCCCGCGACGGCGCGGTCGGGGTCGTGGTGCCGCTCAGGCATAGCGGATCCTCGGGTCGAGCACGGCGTAGAGGAGGTCGACGACGAGGTTGGCGACCAGGAACACCAGCACGAGCACGGTCACGAAGCCGACGACGGTCTGGGTGTTCTGCCGCAGGATGCCCTGGTAGATCTGGTAGCCGACGCCGTGGATGTTGAAGATCCGCTCGGTGACGATCGCGCCGCCCATCAGGAAGCCGATGTCGGCGCCGATGAAGGTGACCACGGGGATGAGGGAGTTGCGCAGCAGGTGCCGGGTGATCACCCGGTGCCGGGGCAGGCCCTTGGCGACGGCGGTGCGGACGTAGTCGGAGCGCCGGTTCTCGGCGATGGAGGTGCGGGTCAGCCGGGTGACGTAGGCGAGGGAGACGGAGGCCAGTACCAGTCCGGGCAGGATCAGTTCGTCGAGGGGCGCCGCGGAGGAGACCGACGGTCTGATCCAGCCCCACTTCACCCCCAGGAGCAGCTGGAGCAGCAGGCCGGTGACGAAGGTGGGGACGGAGATGACGACGAGGGTGAGCAGCAGGACGCCGGTGTCGACGGGGCGTCCCCGGCGCAGCCCGGTGATCACGCCGAGGGCGATGCCGATGACGATCTCGAAGAGGATCGCGACGATCGTGAGGCGGATGGTGACGGGGAACGCGGTCGCCATCAGCTCGGTGACCTCCTGGCCGTTGAACGCCGTACCGAAGTCGCCGGTGAAGACGTTCCCCATGTAGGTCAGGTACTGCTGCCAGACGGGCTTGTCGAGGCCGAACTCCTTCTTCAGCTGGGCGGCGGTCGCCGGGTCGCAGCGCCGTTCGCCGCAGAGTCCGGCGATGGGGTCGCCCATCACGTTCACCATGAGGAAGATCAGCAGCGTGGCCCCGAAGAACACCGGGATCATCTGGAGCAGACGCCGGACGACGTAGCGTCCCACAGCGGATCAGCTCACCTTGATCTGGTCGTACACGGGGACGCTGAAGGGGTTGAGCTTCACGTCGGACAGCCGCTCCGACCAGCCCGCGCTGCCGTTCTGGTACCAGAGCGGGATGGCGGCCATGTTGTCGCGGACGACCTCCTCGGCCTGCTGGAACAGGCTGATGGCCTTCGCGTTGTCGGTCTCGCGGTTGGCCCGGTCGACGAGGTCGTCGAACTCCTGGTCGGACCACTTGCCGTCGTTGGAGGAGGCGTCGGTGTAGTAGAGCGGCTGGAGGAAGTTCTGGATGAGCGGGTAGTCCATCTGCCAGCCGGCCCGGAACGGGCCGCTCATCTTCTGCCGGGTGATCTGGTTGCGGAAGTCGGCGAAGGTGCCGACCGGGTTGCCGGTGCAGGCGCGTTCGTCGCCGAGCGCGTTGTTGATGGAGTTGCAGACGGCGTCGATCCAGTCCTTGTGGGAGCCGGTGTCCGCGTTGTAGGTGAGGGTGAAGCGGCCGCCGGGCAGGCCGCCGCCCTCCTGGATGAGCTTCTTGGCCCGGTCGGGGTGGTACTCGCAGGCGTCCCCGCACAGGCCGGCCCGGTAGCCGCCGTCCTTGCCGAGGACCGGGGAGGTCCAGTCGGTGGCGGGGGTGCGGGTCCTGGCGAAGATGGTCTCGGTGATCTGGTCCCGGTTGATCGCCATGGACAGGCCCTTGCGGACCTTCTCCGATCCGGAGGTGTTCCAGGCCTCGTCGTAGAACGGGAAGGCGAGGGTCTGGATGATGCCGGCGGGGGTGTTGAGGTAACGGCCGTCGAGGTCGTTCTCGACGTTCTTCAGCTGGGCGGCGGGGACGTCGTCGACCAGGTCGAGGTTGCCGGCGATGAGGTCGGTGTAGGCGGTGTTGTTGTCGGTGTAGACCTTGAGGTCGACGCCGCCGTTCCGCGCCTTGTCGTCGCCGGGGTAGTCGTCCCAGGCGCGCAGGGACATCTGCGAGCCCTTGGCGTACGAGTCGACCAGGTACGGGCCGTTGCCGACCGGCTTGGCGACCCAGGCGGCGTGGTCGTCGAAGAAGGCCCGGGGCAGCGGGGCGAAGGCGGCGTAGCCGAGGGTGTCGGGGAAGGTGGAGAACTTCTGGGTGAGCTCGACGGTGAAGGTCCGGTCGTCGAGGACCTTCAGGCCGGAGAGGGTGTCGGCGCTCTGCTCGCCCTCCTCGGGGTGGACCTTGTCGTAGCCCTCGATGTAGCCGAAGAAATAGGCGTTGCGCTGGTTGTTCCGCAGACCGGCGCCGTAGTTCCAGGCGTCGACGAAGGACTTCGCGGTGACCTTCTCGCCGTTGCTGAAGGTCCAGCCGTCCTTGACGGTGATGGTGAAGTTCTGCGAGTCGGAGGTCTCGATCTTCTCGGCGAGCATGTCCTGGGCCGCGCCGGTCTCCGGGTCGTAGCGCTTGAGCCCCCGGAAGATCATGTCGAGGACCTTGCCGCCCTGCACCTCGTTGGTGTTGGACGGCTCCAGCGGGTTCTGCGGGTCGCCCCAGGAGGCGCTCAGCACCGCGCCCGCGTCACCGCCGCTGCCGCCGCCACCCCCTCCGCCGCAGGCCGTCGCCGCGAGGGCTGCCGCCACCGCGCATACGGCCCATCTGGCGTGCGTGGCTCCGCGCATGGAGTTCCTCCTCGTACGTACGCGGTGGTGCGCCGATCCGTCGCACCCATATCAACGCAAAAGGTGCGCCGCGTGGACGTGCGACACCTGCACGCGCGGAACTCCAGCCGTATGTACGTATGAGCGGCTCTCCATACGGTTTCCGTACGTTTCCATACGTTTCCGTACGGTCTCCCTACGGAGGGGGCGGGTCCGAAGACGCCGGAACCCGGCACCCCTGCGCAGGGGTGCCGGGTTCCGGGCAGTCGGTCGGACGAGGGCGTCAGGCCGCGTGGACGACGTCCTTCTCCTCGGCGAAGTGGCAGGCCGACTCGTGGGCCGCCGGGGTGTCCGAGCCCTTGAAGCGCTCGGGAACCGCCAGCAGCGGGACCTCCTCGGCGCACTTGTCCTGCGCCTTCCAGCAGCGGGTGCGGAAGCGGCAGCCCGACGGCGGGTTGGCCGGCGACGGCACGTCACCGGTGAGGATGATCCGCTCCCGGCCCTCGCGGGCCGCCGGGTCCGGCACCGGGACCGCCGACAGCAGCGCCTGGGTGTAGGGGTGCGTCGGGTGGTCGTAGATCTGGGTGTCGGTGCCGATCTCGGCCATCTTGCCGAGGTACATCACACCGACGCGGTCCGAGATGTGCCGGACGATGGACAGGTCGTGCGCGATGAAGAGGTAGGAGAGGTTGAACTCGTCCTGCAGCTTCTCCATCAGGTTGATGACCTGCGCCTGGACGGACACGTCCAGCGCGGAGACCGGCTCGTCGCAGATGATGATCTCGGGGTTGAGGGCCAGGCCGCGGGCGATGCCGATGCGCTGGCGCTGACCGCCGGAGAACTGGTGCGGGTAGCGGTTGATGTACTCCGGGTTGAGACCCACGACGTCCAGCAGGTCCTGGACCTTCTTGCGCCGCTCGCCCTTCGGGGCGACCTCGGGGTGGATCTCGAAGGTCTCCCCGATGATGTCGCCCACCGTCATCCGGGGGTTCAGCGAGGTGTACGGGTCCTGGAACACCATCTGGATGTTCCGGCGGACCGCCTTCAGCGCGCGCCCGGACAGCTTGGTGATGTCCTGGCCCTTGTAGAAGACCTCGCCGGCGGTGGCCCGCTCCAGGTTCATCAGGAGCTTGGCCACCGTGGACTTGCCGCAGCCGGACTCGCCCACGATGCCCAGGGTCTCGCCCTGGTACAGGTCGAAGGAGATGCCGTCGACGGCCTTCACCGCGCCGACCTGCTTCTTGAACAGGATGCCCTGGGTGAGCGGGAAGTGCTTCACCAGGTTGCGCACCTGGAGGATCGGCTCACCGCGCTCCACCGGCGCCTCGAGCGCGGCGACCTCCTCCGCCTCGGTCCGGGCCTCGACGACCTCCACCTCGGAGACGTTCGGCGTGGCGTCGGCCGGCGCGTCGTTCTTGCTGAGCTCAGCCATGGAGCGTCTCCTTCCAGAAGTGGCACGCCGAGCCACGGCCGACCAGCTCGGTTCCGTCCGGCCCGGCGACCGGGTGCAGCGGCGGGACGTCCGTGCGGCAGACGTCCTCGGCCCTGGGGCAGCGCGGGTTGAACGCGCAGCCGCTCGGGATGCGCGTCAGGTTCGGCGGCAGGCCCTTGATCGCGTACAGCTCCTGGCCCTTCTGGTCCAGGCGCGGGATCGAGTCCAGCAGGCCCTTGGTGTAGGGGTGCGCCGGCTTCTTGTAGAGCTCGTGCACCGGGGCCTGCTCCACGATGCGGCCCGCGTACATCACCGCGATCTTGTCCGCGACGTCGGCGACCACGCCGAGGTCGTGGGTGATCAGGATGAGCCCCATGTTGTACTCGCGCTGCAGATCCGCCAGCAGGTCCATCACCTGGGCCTGGACGGTCACGTCCAGGGCGGTGGTGGGCTCGTCGGCGATGATCAGGTCGGGCTCCAGGGCCAGCGCCATGGCGATCATGATGCGTTGGCGCATGCCGCCGGAGAACTGGTGCGGGTAGTCGTCCACCCGCGCCGCGGCGGCCGGGATCTTCACCCGGTCCATCATCTCGATGGACCGGGCCTTGGCCTCCTTCTTGGACAGGCCCTGGTGCACCCGGTACATCTCGCCGAGCTGGTAGCCCACCGAGAGCACGGGGTTGAGCGAGGAGAGCGCGTCCTGGAAGATCATCGCGATCTTGTTGCCGCGGATCTTCCGGCGCTCCTCGTTGGACATCCGCAGCATGTCCTGGCCGCGGAAGAGGATCTCGCCCTTGGGGATGCGGCCGGGCGGCATGTCGAGGATGCCCATGATCGCCTGGGCGGTGACGGACTTGCCGGAGCCGGACTCGCCGAGCACGGCGAGCGTCTCGCCCGCGGCGACGGAGTAGTTGACGCCGTTGACGGCCTTGGCGACCCCGTCGCGGGTGTGGAACTCCACGTGCAGGTCGCGGACTTCGAGCAGCGGACGGCCGCCGTCCCGGGCGCCGTCCGGCGCGGGGCTCCCGGCCGTTTCATCGATGATGGTCACGTACGCCTCCCTCAGCGCAGCTTGGGGTCGAGGGCGTTGCGTACCGCATCGCCGAACATCAGGAACGAGAGCACCGTGATCGAGACCATCACCGACGGGACGAGCAGGGTGTGGGGGGCGATACGGAGCTGCTCACGTCCACGCGCCACGTCGCCGCCCCAGGACACGGCCGTGTCACCGAGGCCCACGCCCAGGAAGGACAGGGTGGCCTCGGCCGCGATGTAGCCGCCGAGCGCGATGGTCGCCACGACGATGATGGGCGCGACCGCGTTGGGCAGGATGTGCCGGAGCATGATCCGGGAGGTCGAGGCGCCGAGCGCCTTGGCGGCCACCACGTAGTCCGACTGCTTGATGGTGATCACGGCGCCGCGGGCGACACGGGCGATCTGGGTCCAGCCGAGGAAGGCGAGGGCCAGGATGACGACCAGGACGGTGCGGTCGTCGAAGGAGTTGAGCACCACCAGGGCGCCGAGCAGGAACGGGATGCCGAGGAAGATGTCGGTCAGCCGCGAGAGCAGGGTGTCGGTCCAGCCGCCGAAGTAGCCGGCGACCATGCCGATGGCCGTGCCGAGAACGGTGACGGCGAGGGTGACGCCCACACCGACGGTGATCGAGGCGCGGGCGCCGTAGACGACACGGGCGTAGATCGAACGGCCCTGGACGTCGTAGCCGAACCAGTCCGGAGCGAAGAAGTGCCCCCAGTTCGGCTTGCCCAGGTAGTGATTGGCCAGGTCGGCGTCGCGCGGCGAGGCGCTGGTGAACAGTCCCGGCCAGGCCGCCATCACCAGCAGGAACACGATCAGCACGCTCGAGACCAGGAACAGCGGGTTGCGCCGCAGGTCGTGCCAGGCGTCGGACCAGAGGCTGCGCGCCTTGTCGGGGGCCGGGCCGGAGTCGGTGACGACGACGGCCGCGGTGCTCACGGTGTCCCCGGGGAGGGCGTCGACCTTCTTCTCGATGGTCTTGTCAGGCATACCGGATCCTCGGGTCCAGGACCGCGTAAAGCAGGTCGACGATCAAGCTGGTGGCGAGGTAGATGAGCACCATCAGCGAGGCGATGCCCACGACCGTGGCACCCTCACGCCGGCTGAGCGCCTCGTAGATCTCGATACCGATGCCCCGCACGTTGAAGATGCCCTCGGTCACGATGGCGCCGGTCATCAGGCTGCCGACCTCGATGCCGAGGAAGGTGACCACGGGGATCAGCGAGTTGCGCAGCAGGTGGACGCCGATGACACGGCGGCGCGGCAGCCCCTTGGCGATGGCGGTGCGCATGTAGTCGGAACGCAGGTTCTCCGCGATCGACGTGCGGGTCAGCCGGGCCACGTAGGCGAGGGAGAGCGACGCCAGCACGATGGCGGGAAGCGCGAGTTGGGAGAAGTTCGTCGAGTCGGTCACCGTGGGTGTGGTGACGGACCACTTGAACGCGAGCAGGTACTGCAGCAGGAAGCCCAGCACGAAGGACGGCATGGAGACGAGGAACAGGGTCAGCGTCAGCAGTCCGCGGTCCCGCAGCGTGTCGGGGCGCAGGCCGGCGACGACACCGAGGCCGATGCCCACGAGCGTGACGAAGGTGAAGGCGAAGATCGTCAGCCTGATCGTCACCGGGAACGCGTCGGCGATGACGTCGCTGATGGGCCGCTGACTGGCGATCTGGGTGCCGAAGTCGCCCTGGACCAGCCCGCTCATGTAGTTGACGTACTGGTGCAGCAGCGGCTGATCGAGGCCGAGGTCCTTCTTGATGCTCGCGACCACCGCAGGGTCGTACGCCTGGTCCCCCATCATCGCCCGGACGGGGTCGCCGGGCAGGGCGTACATCATGCAGAAGATGAGCAGAGTCGATCCGATGAAGACCGGGATCATCTGGAGCAGTCGTCGTGCGACATAGCGCCCCATAGGTGCCTCCGTGAGGGGTTAACGCAGGTGGGGGGCCGCCTCCTGGTGACGAGACGGCCCCACGCACCTCCCACCGCCGCCTGAGCGGCGGCGGGCTTACGGCCGAGTGGGAAGATCCCCGAGGATCCTCTTACTTGGTGGTGACGGCCCACACTTCGAGGTCACCGTGGAAGTCGACGTTGACGTTGTCGACGTTCTTACCGTGGCCGCCGTTGATGCGGTAGTACCAGAGCGGGATGGCCGGCATGTGGTCGACCAGCTTCTTCTCGACCTCCTGGAAGGCCTTCACCGACTCCTCGAGGGAGTCGGCCTGGTCCGCCTTGTTCATCAGCTCGTCGATCTCCTTGTTGGAGAACCGACCGTTGTTGGCCTCGGCGGTGGTGTGGTACAGCTCCTTCATGAAGTTGGCGTTGACCGGGTAGTCGGCGACCCAGCCACCGCGGTACATGCCCTTCACCTGGTCGTTGTCACGGGCCTCGAGGTCCGTGGCGAAGTCCGGCTTGGGGTCGCCGACGCAGTCGACACCGGTGGCGTTGCGGATGGACTCGCAGACCGCGGTCACCCACTCCTTGTGCCCGCCGTCGGTGTTGTACTGGACGGTGAACTTGTTGCCCGGAACGCCACCGCCCTCCTTGACGAGCTTCTTGGCCTTCTCCGGGTTGTACGTGAACACGTCGGTGTCCAGGTCCTGGTTGCCCTTGACACCGGGCGGGGTGAAGGACTGGGCCGGCGTGCGGGTGTTGTTCAGAACCGTCTTGGTGATCGTCTCACGGTCGATCGCCATCGACAGGCCCTGCAGGACCTTCGGGTCGATGTCCTTGAAGGTCTTGGAGTAGAACGCCGGGGTCAGCGTCTGGATGGCCGCGTACGGCTGCTCGATGGCGCCGGCACCGAGGTCCTGCTTGTACTTCGGCAGGTCCGTCGGGCCGACCTGGCGGATCATGTCCAGGTTGCCGGAGACGACGTCCTTGTAGGCGGCCTCGAGCGTCGTGTAGGCCTTGAACTGGACGCCCTTGTTCTTCGCCTTGTTCGGGCCCTGGTAGTCGTCCCAGGCCTTGACCTGGATGAGCTTCTTGTGGTCCCACTTCTCGAACGTGTAGGGACCGTTGCCGACCGGCTTCTGGCCGAAGGCCTTCGGGTCGTCGTGGAAGACCTTGGGCAGCGGGGCCCACGTGGAGTAGCCCAGCTTGTAGTTGAAGTACGGCATCGTGTACTTCAGCTCGATGGTGAAGGTGTGGTCGTCCACGGCCTTCAGGCCGGACATGGTCTCGGCCTTCGGGTCGCCCTTCTTCGGGTGGACGTCGTCGTAGCCCTTGATGTCCTGGAACCAGAAGGAGTTCTGCTGGTTGTTCTTGATGTTGGCGTACCAGTTCCAGGCATCGATGTACGACTTGGAGGTGACCTCTTCGCCGTTGTGGAACTTCCAGCCCTTCTTGAGCTTGACCGTCCACGTCTTCGAGTCCTCGGTGGTGACCGACTCGGCGTTCGTGTAGACGATCTCGCCCTTGGCGTCGAAGTCCAGGAGCTGGGTGAACAGGGCCTGGATGACGTACGAGCCGTTGGCCTCGTTGGTGTCGGCCGGAATCAGCGGCTTCTGCGGTTCGCCGACGTCGATCGAGACGTATCCCGCAGGGCCGGAACCCTTGCTCTTCCCCTCGTCGCCGCCGTCGCCGCCGCCGCAGGCAGTAGCAGCCAGCGCGACGACTATCGCACCCGCGACCCACTTGGCGCTCTTGGCACCGCGCATGGGTTCCTCCTCATGAGTCCATTGGTTCACCGCAAAGAGGAGCACACGACATCTCACCGCCCACCGCCCGTCGCCGGTGTCGGAGATAGTCAGGTGCCCCCGCGCTCGTAAGTCGGCGCCGTCGGCGCGCGACCCGTTCATCCGAGCTCTACGCGCCTAACTATCTGCCATTCGCCACCGGCCGAACCACACCCCCGAGGTATCGGTTCGATCACAGCCGGGTCCTACATCTTCCAAAATCCGGACAAAGCATTTGGCGGAAGATCCCTGCGAAACGGACTTGTTACACATCTATCGGGGGTGCGTGTCCGTATATCGGACACCGATGTAAGGAAAACCCGTTGCGGGTAACGTGGCCACCGCCCAGGCTGCCCTTCAGGGCCACCGTGCGCTCAACGCGCCTGGCCGACAAGGGCGTTGCCCGACGAAGCGCGGCTTCCGCCTTTTCCCGGACAACGCCGGGCTCGCCGGCCGTCGCACCGGTCCGCTTCCGGAGCAGACTAGTGCGAGTCGGCCAGTTCAGGGTCGTATCCCGGCCAGATCGAGGAACGCGCCGTCCCCGATGAAGGCGATCACCGGCCGGTCCGGGTACGCGAAGCGCGCCGCGATCGCGTACGGCGTCCCCGGGCCCATGGTCGCC
>NZ_JBSGHG010000007.1:0-230788 GCF_053604275.1 Streptomyces sp. NPDC004051
CACCGAACTCCACGATGCCTTCGTCTCCCTGGCCTGCAGCCTGATCTGCTGGAGACGTCTCAAGAAAGCCCGATCATGATCGTGTTACGAGCTCTTATGGCCGCGGGGGTCGGATCGGGCATCTCTCACTTCTCCTGACGGATTTTTCCGGTGCCCCGAAGAACGGAGGTGGTCGTGGCGGGGACGGGGCCCAGGCCCTGCCAGAGCTCGTAACACGATCATGGCCGGTGCTTCTTGAGGCGCCTCCAGCAGATCAGGCTGCAGGCCAGGGAGACGAAGGCGTCGTAGAGTTCGGTGCGGTGTTCCCGACGGACGGCCAGTCGTTTGAACCGGTGGAGCAGGGCGAAGGTCTGCTCCACCACGTACCGGAGCTTGCCCGGGCCCTTGACGGCCGGGGCGCCCTTGCGGGAGATGACCGCAGGTACACCCGACGAAAGAGGTTCAACATGCGCGAATTTTGTGGAGCATCTCCTCCTGAATTTTGGGTGGGCACAGCAACACGGCCTGGAAGGTGATCTTTTCCTGGCCCGGGAGCTCGGGTTTCCCCGCCCAGAAGTTCGCGGCGTCTTTCAGGGCGCGAAAGAGGATGTCGCGTTCTTCGGGGTTCTCGGAGAGTACGACGTGGGCGTCATCGATGGTGACGAGGAAATTCTTGGCGCTGATCCAGTGGAGATCAGTCAGGCAGTCCCGCAGCGCGTTCCAGTTCCAGCCGAAGTAGTCCGGGAGGCGCAGCGCCTCGTAGAACTGGGTGAACACTCCGTCGGAGTCGTGCATTTCCTGTCCTCGCATTCGGGCCGAGTAGATCAGCCCGGTGGGAGGCAGGGCACGCACAACGGAAAGCGTGGAGTCGGTCGGTACGACGTGGACTCCTGCCTCGTCCCGCGCCCACCAGGTGGCGTTGCTCATCTGCCGGTCTCCATCACGATGTATGTCTGATAATGGGTCGGAGTGTAGTAGGCCGATCCGTCCGACCCGGTCACGATCCTCTCGCCACCCCATTTCGGGTTGTCGACCGACTGCACTGTGCCCCATTCCGTATATCGGATCGGATTTCCCTGGCTGTCGAACTCGGGGAGTCTGTAGGCACCGTTCTTCCCACTGTTATTGAATGGTTTGGGGATGGACGGTCCCATGAGCTGAGGGCCCGCGCCCTGAGCCTCCACACCGAACTCGCGAATGTCACGGAGGACCGCCTCGGACTCCGTCGGAACCTTGGTGGGAATCCACCCGCTCAGGTTTGATGTGTCGCCCAGTGTCCGGCCCGTTTGGTAGCTCGGAGCGAGCCCCAGCGGGTCCGTCCAGGTGTGCGGGTTGTCGACGTAGGCGACGGGGTTGGGTGCGGGGGCGAGCCCGAGCGGGTCCGGGGAGGTGTAGCGGCCGGTCTCGGGGTCGTAGTGGCGGAAGTAGTTGTAGTGGAGGCCGGTTTCGGGGTCGTAGTACTGACCGGGGAAACGGAGTGGGGTGTAGGCGGTGCTGGTGCGGGTCCAGGCGGTGGTACCCCACAAGGTGGTGCGGGTGCGCCAGGCGATGTCGCCGGTCTCGTCGACGAGTTCGGTGGGGGCGCCGATGAGGTCGGTGGCGATGGCGAAGAAGCGCCGGTCGATCTCCTCCTGGCGGGCGTCCGCGGTGAGGATGCGTTCCGTCTGGGACAGAGGGGTCAAGCCGCGGTGGTCCCAGGTGAGCGCCACAGGATGAGGTGTGGCCTGCGACACCGTGGTCTGTTCGCACAGGGTGGTGCCGTCCCAGGTGAAGCGGACCTCCTCGACGACCGTCTCGCCGTCGGAAGCGAGGCGTTGCTTGGCGGCGCGGCGGCCCAAGGGGTCATAGAGGTAACGCCAGCGGGTGCCGTCGGGAGTGATGACGGAGGTGAGGCGGTCCTCGGCGTCCCACTCGTAGCGCCAGGTGTCGGGTTTGCGGGAGAGCCGGGTCTTCCGGCGCAGGATGACGCGGCCGAGGGCGTCGTGCTCGTAGCGCACACCGCCGGCGCGGGTGAGGGAGGTGCCGTGGTACGTCCGGGGGCCGGTGGCTTCGTAGCCGGGATGGGAGGCAGGCCAGGAGGCGGAGGTCTGGTTGCCGCTCGCGTCGTAGGCGTACCGTTCGCTCCAGCCGTCGGCGGTCACGGTGGTGACGCGGCCGACCCGGTCGAGGTCGAAGGTGCGGGTGCCTGACAACTGGTCGGAGACCGCGGAGAGGTGGCCGTCGGCGCGATAGGTGTAGGTGCGGCTGTTGAGAGTGCGTCCGCCGGCGGTCAGGTGCTCGGCGGACAGGCGTCCCGCCTCGTCCCAGGCCGAGGCGACGGTGAGGGAGTCGCCGAAGACACGGGACAGTTCACGGCCTGCCGCGTCGTGGGTGAAGGTGACCCGGTGGCCGCCGGTGGTCAGGTGATCGGGGCGGCCTGCCGTGTCATAGGCGTAGGTGGTGACATGGCCGGTGGGGGTGACCCGGCCCACCCGGCGGCCCACGGCGTCGTAGCGACAGGTGGTGGCGTGGCCGTTGACGAGTTCGGTCTTGAGCAGGCCGCGTCGGTCGTACTGGCGGATCAGGTCGCCGTCCGGTCCGGCTGCCTGCAGGAGGCGTCCGGCCGGGTCGTAGGCATAGGTGGTGGTTCGGCCGGCGGCATCCTTGCGAGTAATACGGCCCAACTCGTCGTGAGTGAGGGAGATGACGTCGCCGAGCGCGTCGGTCCGTGCGGTCAACTGCCCCGCCGGATCCAGGCGGTAGCCGATGGCGCGGCCGTCGAAGTCCGTCTCCGAGACCAGGCGGCCGGCCGCGTCGTACGCGTAGTTCCAGCTGAGCCCTTGTGGACCGGTGACGCGGGTGAGGCGCAGGTCGGTGTCGTGCTCGAACGCGTAGCGGGCGCCGTCCGGGTAGGTACGGGCAGCGAGGAGGTCGAAGTGGGTGTACTCGAACCGGGCCACTCCCCCGGCCGGGTCGGTGTGGGTGAGGCAGTTGCCCTCGCCGTCGTAGGTCCATGACTCGGTGGCGCCGTCCGGGGCGGTACGGCGGGCGAGTTGTCCGTCGGCGTTCCAGGCGAGGTGGGTGACTCTGCCCATCGGGTCGATGACGCGAACGGGTCTGCCGAGGGCGTCGCGTTCCAGGCGGGTGGTGCCCCCGGCCGGGTCAGTGACCTCCACCGGCAGGCCCGCGGCATCGCAGCGGACCGTGGTGGTGGCGCCGAGGGCGTCGGTGACGGAGGTGAGGCGGCCGGCGTCGTCGTAGGTGTAACGGGTGGCGTGGCCGGCCGGGTCGGTGACCGCGATCGGGTTGCCGCGCTCGTCGAACTCCTGTGTACGGCGGGCGCCGTCCGGCTCATGGAACTCCACCGGCAGCCCAAGCGGGCCGCGCACGACGTGCGATTCGGAGCCGTCCGGACGCACGACCGAAGCTGGTCTGCCCTCCGCGTCGTAGGTGTAGACGGTGGTGCGGCCCAGCGGGTCGATGCGGGTGAGCAGGTTGCCGTGGGTGTCGTAGGTGGAGCGGGTGGTGTGGCCGAGCGGGTCGGTGGTGGCGATCACCCGGCAGCGGTGGTCGATCCGGTGGCGGGTGGTGCGGCCGTCGGCGGTGGTCAGGGTGGTGGTGCGGTGGCCGGTCTCCGGGTCAGGTTCGGTGTAGGCGAGGGTGATCTGGACGTGGCCGGCCTCGCCGCCCTCGGCGATGACGCGGTCGCGGTCGTCGTAGGCGTAGTCGTAGCGGCTGTGGTTGGAGTCGATCCAGGCGGTGACCCGGCGGCGGTCGTCGTAGACGAAGGTGGTGGTGGCGCCGGAGGGCTTGGTGACGGTGGTGAGGTCGCCGTCCTGGTAGCCGTACGCCATCAGCGGCAGGCTGGTGCCGTCCTCGCCCGCGCCCGCCAGGGAAAGGGCGGTGATCCGGCCCTCGGCGGTGGTCAGCCTCACCCGGGGGCCGGCCGAGTGGACCAGGGCCAGCGGCAGGCCGTCGTCGGCGCGGTCGACGGTGACAGTGTGGCCGTTGCGTTCGGTGACGGACATCAGCCAGGCGTCGCCGTCACCGCCGGGTTCGCCGCCGGGCGGGGCGGCGAAGTGGCGGACCAGGCCGGTGTCGGGGTCGGTGAGCGTGTAGTTGCCGTCCGCGTCGCGGGCCAGCAGGGTGCGGGCGGTGCCGGACTCGGGGCGGGTGGGGATGCCGGGCACGGGGTGCGGGTAGGGGATCAGCAGGCCGTCGGCGGTGACGTGGACGACGCCGACCGGGTCGATCTGCAGGCGTTCGTCGACGGTGGAGGTCCAGGCCGGCCCCAGGAAGCGGCCGGTGGTGTTGCCGGACTCGGTGCGCCGGGTGAAGACCAGCGGCAGGATGCCGGGGATCTCCACGTCCGTCTGTGGCAGGAACATCCGGCCGGAGGCCAGGTCGACGGGGTCGGTGCCGTCGGTGGTGCGGGTGCCGTCGGGCCGGTTGTGGGTGCCGTCGGGGGCGTCGTCGACCAGTCTGCGGACCCGCGCGGCATCGGCCGCGTCCGCGGCGATGCGCACGCCCTTGACCGCGGCGCCGCCCCCGCCGGTGGCCGCGGTCAGCGCCAGATCGGGGATCAGCCGGCCGAACCCCTCGTAGGGGTCCTTCATGAAGTCGCTGATCATCTGCTTGCCGGTGCCGACCGGGTCGTTGGCGGCCAGTACCAGGCCGGAGGCCAGGCTGTTGAGGTTCGTGGCGTACTCGGCCGGGTGGGTGAGGTTGTACGGGTCGAGGAAGTTGACCGAGCGGACGAAGTTCACCAGCCCCGCCGTGCCCTTGATGAGCCCGCCGCCGACATGGTCCCCCATGATCTGAAACTCCTGCAGACCGTCGCCCACCTGCTGCGTGTACGACGGCTTCTCCGGAGCCATGTCGCGTGCCGCGCGCACCGCGCTGCGGGCGGTCTCCGCCGCGGTGTTCCGCTGCGTGCGGGCCTCGGCCAGGATCTCCTGCGCCTCCTGCATCAGCTTTCTGCCCGGGTCGTCGAACGTCGGCGCCGGACACGGCGGGAGCGTGGACGGGTCACGCTTGTCGGCGGGCTGGGCGTTGTAGCGGTCGACGGCCTTGTTGTAGGCGTCGACCCTCTTGCGGTGGGCCTCGGCGGCGTCCTCGGACGCCTTGACCCCTTCCTTCCACTTCTCGATCGCCGTCTGCGCCTGTCCCTGCGCCCAGGTCACGGTGGAGGCGAACGACTCCAGCGCGCTGGCCGCCTTCTCGCAGGCGTCCGCGCCGGTGAACCACTTGGGCGGCTGGGTGCTCACCGCCCTGCGCAGTGCCTCAGCGGCCTCGCCCTTGAGCTGTGAGGAGTCCAGGCCCTTCAGCCCCTCGCCGGCGTCGTCGAACGCTTTGTGGAAGGCGCGGAGTTTCTCGGCGGTGGCACGGATCTTCTCCGCACTGCCGTGGACCAGCTTGGTCTTGTCCTCACTCTGGCCGAGGTCCATCTCGTCGACCTCGGCGCCCATCCGGTTGGCGACCGAGCGCGACTGCTCGCGCACCCAGTCCGCACCGGACTGCCAGCCGGCCTCGTCCAGTCGGTCCGCGGTCCAGTTCCCGGCGCCCTCGACCCGGTCGCCGAGCCACTCGACACCGTCCTCGACCGCCTCCTCCACCGAGTCCGGCGTGATGTCCTTGATGAAGTCGCCGATGCCCACGCTCAGTTACCCCCGTCGCCGCCCTGACCGCCCTGCTGCTGCGCCTGCCGGGCGCGTTCCTCGGGCGACGGGCCGAACGTGTCGTCCAGCGCCCGGTTCCACTCGCCCTCGCCGACGCCCAGCCGCTCGTTGAGCCACTCCGACTGCCGGCCGCCCTGCCCCTCGGTGAGCAGCGTGCGGCCGGTGTCCTTCCAGGTCTGCTCGATCTCCTCACCGGCCCGCTCGAACGACTCGCGGCTCCAGTCCGGGTCCAGGTAGTCCGGCGTGAACACCTCGCCCCAGCCCTGCTGGGTGATCTCCTCCTCGGAGGCGTGCGGGTTGCCGCCCATCAGGGCGTTGACCCCCACCTTCAGCGACCCCGCGACGTACTGGTCGTGCTCCCACAGGGTGCCCGCCGCCAGCCCGAGGCGGTTCGCGATCTGGCCGGCGTCGTTCACCAGGGCGCGCACGCCCCACTCCCAGCGTTCGCAGAAGTCCTCGAAGTCCACCGACAGGCCGTGGTGACCGGTCTCCATCCCGGTCATCGACAGCTGGGAGAAACCTTTGCCCATGATGGAGCCGGTGGCGCCGCCCAGGTCGCCCAGCTCGTCGATGGTGGCGCCCACCCCCTGGGTGAACTTCGCCACCGACGCCTCGTCGAAGTTCAGGTCCGTCCCGTCAGTGCCCACGGCCGCGTCCCTGCTCCGTCGTGTCGGTGTCGAGGGCGGCACCGTCGGGAACGATCCCGGTGACCGGCGGGAAGAACATCGACCCGCCTTCGTCGGCGATGTCCACCGCCAGGCCGGCGGGCTCGCCCAGGCCCGGCACGATCTCGTCCACGATGCGCGCACCCAGCAGCGCCGCGTAGTCCATCGGCCGGTCACCCGGACCGTGGTGAAGGGCGAAGCGGGCCAGCGCCGTCTCGTCCGTGAAGGCGCACACCCACCGCACCCCACCCGAATGCGCGCTCCACAGCCGCCCGTCGACGGACGGGACCAGAAGCACCGACCGCCGCATCTCACCCACCAGCGCCCGCGGATCACCAAGTCCCGCCCGCCGCTCGGCGATCCGCTCGGCCAACGCCGTCCTGGGCTGCTCCACAGAACCCTCCCTCGTCACGGTGCCAAAGGTGACTGATGGCACCGTAGATCACGACGCGCGTGAAGGGGGCGGTGGTTCTCGTGAAACCCAACCGGGCCTTGGGCGGGCTCCGTTGCGTTCCGCACCGGGCGCTCGACGGCCGGTGGGACACATCTGCGTCGTCCGGCCGGGGGGAGTGGGCCGGGCGGCGGCCGAACGCTCCGGCGGGCAGGGGCGGGACGTGCTCCCCGACGATCAAAGCGGCTTCGGCCCGGAAGGCCCGCCCCGCCACCGGGCCCGTACGGTTGCGATTTTCGCATCCGGTTCCTAGGGTGAGGGCATGAAGGAGACCGTGACCGATCGTGTACGAAGCGTCATGCTCAGGGCATCGGTCAAGCAGGTGGAGTTCGCCGAGAGGGTCGGGCTGACGCCGGACAAGCTGTCCAAGTCGCTCAGCGGAGTCCGCCGGTTCACCTCCCTGGACCTGGCGCGCATCGCGGAGTTCGGCGGCACGACGGTCGACTGGCTGCTGACCGGACGCGACCCGCTGCGTCCGGCCTTCGCCGCCCGTGCAGTGCCGTCGGCGATGAGCGGGGGCGACCGTGCCACACTCAAGGACCTCGTCGAACGCTTCACCAGCGCGCACGAGGTGCTCGTCCTCCTCGGCAGGGCGCCGCAGCAGCCGGAACTGCCCTCGGTCGGCCCGCCGCACCCCACCGCTCCCACGGATCACAAGGGGTGTGTGGACGAGGGCGTGGCGCTCGCGGAAGCCGCGCTCGCCCGACTGCGCGCCGAGGGGGCGCCACCGGTGGGCAGCATGGACAGCGCGGAACTCCTCCAGGCGCTGGAGCAGACCTTCGGGGTGGACGTGGCCAAGATCGGACTGCCGGAGGGGATCGACGGCGCCGCCTGGCAGGCGGACGGCTTCCGGCTCATCATGATCGCCCGGACCCGTGTGCCCACCCGGCAGCGCTTCACCCTCGCACACGAGCTCGGACACATCCTGGCCCGGGACGCACAGGACCTCCTGACGGAGACCCACCTGACCCCCGGTCACCAGAAGGACCTCACCGAGGTCCGCGCGAACGTGTTCGCCGCCCACCTCCTCATGCCCCGGTCGGAGATCGAGGCAGCGGTGACGGCAGGCGGTCTGTCGGACGAGCACCTCACCTCCCTGGTGGTCCACTTCCAGGTGTCACCCAGCGCTCTGGCGGCGCGCCTCTCCCAGTTGGGCCTCATCGACGAGCGGACCGCCGGCAGGCTGCGCGGACTCACCACCGAGGACTGCCACTGGCTGACCGGGCAGAGCGACCTCTTCCAGGCCCGTACGGCCTGGTCGCAGACCAAGCGGCTGCCCTTCCGCCCCGCCCAGACGCTGTACGAGGCGTACCTGGACGGAGAGACCACCCTGCGGCCGTTGGCGGCCTACACGGGATGGGAGGCCGACCGGCTCCGCGAGGTGCTCGAACCCGACCCCGTTCCTCCGGAAGCCCCCTCGACCACTGCCGCGGCCGACGAGGGGGACCTGGTCTTCCAGCCATGACGCGCCACTGCTGGTTTCCCGACAACACCGTGCTGTGCAACTTCGCGGCGGTCGACCGTCTCGCCCTGCTGGAGAAGGTCCTGGACGGCCGGGGACGCTGGACCCAGGCCGTCGCGGCCGAGGCCGATCGGTCGTCGCGCCACTGGCCGAGGCTGAGCGAGGTGACCGGTGGCGGATGGCTCGGCGCGCCCATCGAGATCGACGACCCCGCCGAGATCGCGTTAGTGGACCGCACCCGGCGCGTCGTCTTCGCGGGTGCTCCGTCCCGCCCACTGCAACACCTGGGCGAGGCGGAAACCCTGGTCCTGATCGAGCACCGCAGCGAGTTCGCCCATTCCGTGTGGATCACCGACGACGGCGAGGCGGGCCACTACGCACGCCGCAAAGGGATCCCCGTGAAGGACACCGTCGGCGTCATGCGCGAAGCCGTCGTCGACGGGCTGGTCATGGCCGAGACCGGCCACGGACTCCTCACCGCCATACAGCAGGCCGGCCGGCACATCCGGGGTGTCCCCCGCAGCCCCGAGGACCTGCTGCGCTGAACAGGCGGGCAGCGGGCGCGGACCTACGGGGCGCCCACGCCGACGACTGACCAGGCCCGCCCGGGGCCGTCCTACCCGTATCGAGCGAAAGAACAGGGTTGATGACGAAGGAAGACACCGACCGCCAGGGCCGGTGCGTGGTGCTCGAGGAGATCACGGACGAGAACTGGCGTGCCGTCGCCGACGTGGCCCCCGCCGACGACCAGCGCCGGTTCGTGGCCGCCCTCGGCGCACGCTATCTGCTGCTCTCCCTGCGGGACGGAACCTGGACCTCCCTCGCGGTCCGGGCCGGTGACGAGGTCGTGGGCCACGTCATGTGGGCGTACGACGAGGAGGAGGGCGCCCACTGGATCGGCGGCATGGTCGTCGACGTCGCCGAGCAGGGCAAGGGCGTGGGCCGCGCCACGATGCGCGTCCTGATACGACGCCTCGCCACGCTGCCGTCCTGCCGCGAGATCCGGCTCTCCTACCACCCGGAGAACGCCCCCGCCGCCCGCCTGTACGCGTCGCTGGGCTTCACGCCCACCGGAGAGTTCGAGGACGAGGAGATCGTGGCCGCGCTGAGCGGCGGGCCGGCCGCCGCCTGAAGACACCATCAGGCGGGACGTTCTCGCCGGCCCGGCCCGCGGGGCCTCCTCCCACGCGCCGGCCACCGCCGGGTGACGACGAGCAGCTCACCGGTGGGGAGCGGGCCGCGCCGCGCCTGGACCGCTCCCGGCCGGCGGCTCGCCGATCCGCCCCCGCTGGGTGGGCCGCAGGCCCGGACGGACGGTGCCGCTTACCACCGCGTGCCGGGCCGGAGCGCGGGGACTGGGCCATTCGGCTGTACCGCCGCGCGCGCACCGACGGGCCGCTGTGTGGTGGACCCGGACGCGCACCGCGGCCAGGGCGTCGGCGGCCCGGGGCGCTCAGCCACGGAGAACCCACGAACGGAGTATGCCCATGCCCCTCATACGCCGATTCACAACGGTCCGCAGACGCCGTACCGCGTTCGTCGCCGCGCTGGTGACCTGCTCGACCGTACTGGCCGGCCAGGACCTCGCCGTGGCCGGCGGCACCCCCGCACCCTCGGTGCCCGTCCCGCGACTGGACTGGAGCCCCTGCGTCCGCGGCAGCGAGTTCGACTGCGCGACCGCGAAGGTGCCGCTGGATCACGGCAGACCGGGTGGCCGCACCCTCGAGCTGGCGGTCGTCAGACGGAAGGCGACCGACCCCGGCCGGCGCATCGGCACCCTCTTCTTCAACCCCGGCGGCCCCGGCGGCCCCGGAACGGTGCAGATGCCGCAGAACTACGAGAAGTTCCCGCGCGAGGTGCGGGAACGGTTCGACATCGTCAGCTGGGACCCCCGGGGAGTCGGCAGCAGCACCGCGGTGAACTGCTTCGCCAGTCCCGAGGAGGCCGCCGAATGGAACGCGGGCAGACCGGCGGGCTTCCCGGTGGGCGAGAAGGAACGGGCGGCCTTCATCGCCGCGTCCCGGGACCTGGCCCGGCGCTGTGGACAGCGCGACCCCGAGTTGCTGCGCCATGTGTCGACCACCGACACCGCCCGCGACCTCGACCTGCTCCGCCGGGCGGTGGGGGAGCCGCACCTCACCTACCAGGGGATCTCCTACGGCACGATCCTGGGCGCCACCTACGCCAACCTCTTTCCCGGCAAGGTCCGCGCCATGGTCCTCGACAGCAACATCGACCCGCAGGCCTGGACGCATCACGCGTCCGACCACGACCCCCGGCTCACGACGTTCCTGCGCATGGGCTCGGACCGCAGCGCGGCGGCGACCCTGGACCGGTTCCTCGCCCTGTGCGGGTCCACCACCACCGCCCACTGCGCCTTCTCCGCCGGCGGCCCGAAGGCGACCCGGACCAAGTTCGACCAGCTGATGCAGCGGCTCCGGAAGCAGCCCGTGGGCGCGTGGACCTACGCCGGCACCGTCGCCGACGCGGTGAAAAGCCTCTACGTCGTCCACCCCGGTTGGACGGACCTCGCCGGCCGGCTGCAGGACCTGTGGCGGGGCCGCGCCCCGGAGCCGGCCTCGTCCCCGCTCCCACCGGCGGTCCCGGACCCGACCCCGTACCTGGGCGAGGAGCAGGGCGCCGCGGTGTTCTGCGGTGACAGCCCCAACCCGCGTGACCCCGGGGCCTACCACGCCATGGAGGAGGCTGCCGCCGCTCGTGCGGGCGACGCCGGGCGCTTCTGGACCTGGGCCGCCGAAGGGTGCGCCACCTGGCCCGCAATCGCCGCCGACCGCTACCGCGGCCCGTGGGACAAGCCGACGGCCCGCCCCGTCCTGGTGGTCGGCACCGCCTACGACCCCGCCACTCCCTACTCGAACGCGCAGGCCATGGCCGAGGAACTGGCCAACGCACGCCTGCTCACCAACGACGGCTACGGGCACACCGCGTTGATCAACCCCAGCAGCTGCGTCAAGGCGCACGAGAGCCGCTACCTCGTCGACGGCACCCTCCCGCCGGTCGGAACGACGTGCCGACAGGACACGCCTCCCTTCTCCGCGGCCAAGCCGGCCGGCGGCGTCACCACCGGCGGCGGCGGAACGGCCGGCACCACCGCCTGAACCGGCCGGGGGCCCCGGCCGCTCACCGCTCCCCGCTGAACCGCTCCCCGCCGCACCGCTCGGCACCAGGCCCCGGACCCGCCTCGGTCCGGGGCCGGTGCAGTCCTGCGACGAGAAGTGCGACCAGTCGGCGTGCATCGTGGTCGGGGTCACGGTCGGCGCCGACGCGGAGGTTCCCGATGCCGTGCATCAGCCGGCCGCACACCTCCAGCACCTCGCCGTGCCCGTCCGCTGACGGCCTGTCAGGCCGTTGAGCAGGGCAGATGCGGAGGTCCGGTGGGAGTGCCGGGTTCGCAGCGGCGGGGGTGATCTCCGCCACCACCGGCGGGGGTGCTCCAGCAAGCGCGCTAAGCTGCACCTGCCCCGCGGGGGAAGTCCGGTCGAATTCCGGCGCTGACCCGCAACGGTGGGCGGAGCCCCTCCAAGGCCCCGCAAGCCCGATTACCCGCGGTGTGAAGGCTCCTGTCATTCGCCGTGGACTGCGAGAGGTGCTGCGCAGGGCGCCCGCCGCCCGGGGCCGCTCCTTCTGTTGCGTAGGGGCACGGCCTGAGGCGAAAGCGACCCGTCCGTGGCCACCACCCTCGAAACCGAACCCGCCACGCCTGCGCGCACGCCCCGTACCGGAGCCGGGACCATGTCTTCCGGACGCGTACCGCTGCCCCTTCTCCTGATCGGCCTGGGCGCCGCTCTGCCCGTGTCCCTCGTCTGCGGGGTGGGGATCGGGGCGTCGGGGATCTCCTGGGGCGAGGTGCTGCACCATCTGTGGGCCGGGTCGACGGGCGGGTCCATCACTCCCGGTCAGGTACCGGCGTACACCATCGTCTGGGAGCTGCGCTTCCCCCGGGCCGTGCTGGCCGCGATCGTAGGGGCCGGGCTGTCGGCCATCGGCGTCGCGGTGCAGGCCATGGTCCGCAACGCGCTCGCCGACCCGTACGTGCTGGGCATCTCCTCGGGCGCGGCCGTGGGCGCCAACGCCGTGCTCATCTTCGGGGCCTTCGGCGCGCTCGGCGTCTGGGCCCTGTCCACGGCGGCGTTCCTCTCCGCGCTCCTGGCCATGGTGCTGGTGTACGCGATCGCCCGTACCCCGCGCGGCCTGAGCCCGCTGCGGCTCGTCCTGACGGGCACCGCGATGTTCTACGGCTTCTCGGCCGTCACCACGTTCATGGTGTTCGCGGCCGAGCGCGGTGAGGCGGCCCGGTCCGCGATGATGTGGCTGCTCGGCAGCCTCGGCGGCGCCAACTGGGCCTCCGTGCCGATCGCCGCGGGGGCGGTGCTCGGCGGCCTCGTCCACCTCGGATGGTCGGCGCGTCGCCTGAACGCCCTGGCCATGGGCGACGAGACGGCCGCCGCGCTGGGAGTGGGCCCGGAGAGGCTGCGCAAGGAGCTGTTCCTGGTCTCCGCGGCCGTCACGGGGGCGGTGGTGGCGGTGAGCGGGGCGATCGGCTTCGTCGGACTGATGGTTCCGCACGCCGTGCGGATGCTCGTCGGCGCCGACCACCGGCGGCTGCTGGCCGTCGCGCCACTCGCCGGAGCCGTCCTGCTGATCTGGGTGGACATCCTGTCCCGCGTGGTGCTCGCGCCGGTCGAACTGCCCGTGGGCGTACTGACCGCGGCCATCGGCGTGCCGTGCTTCGTCCTGCTGATGCGTCGCCGTTCCTACACCTTCGGAGGCGTGTGATGCGGGTCGACGTCGACGCACTGACCGTCGAGGCCGACGGCGCCCGGCTGGTGGAAGAGGTCACGCTGGGGGCGGACGAGGGGCAGCTCGTCGGACTGGTCGGGCCCAACGGCAGCGGGAAGTCGACCCTGTTGCGCTGCGTCTACCGGGCGCTGCGCCCCTCGGCCGGTACGGTCCGGCTCGACGGCGAGGACCTGTACGCCATGAGTGCGCGGGAAAGCGCCCGCCGGGTGGCCGCACTGCCCCAGGAGGCGGTCACCGAATTCGACTTCACGGTCGCCGAGGTCGTGGCGATGGGACGGCTGCCGCACCAGCGGTCGGCGGCCCGGACCACCGACGAGGACCGCGGGGCGTGCGAGGCCGCGCTGGCGGGGGTCGGCGCCGCCCACCTCGCCGACCGCGGCTTCCTCACCCTCTCCGGCGGCGAACGGCAACGGGTCCTGATCGCCCGGGCGCTCGCCCAGCGACCCCGGGTGCTGGTGCTCGACGAACCCACCAACCACCTGGACATTGCCCAGCAGTTGGAGGTGCTCGCCCTGGTGCGCGGCAGCGGGCTGACGGTGCTCACCGCGCTGCACGACCTCAACCTCGCCGCACTCCACTGCGACCTGCTCCACGTCATCCACGGCGGCCGGATCGTCGCCTCCGGCGCTCCGCACGACGTGCTCACAGCCGAGCTGCTGGCCGAGGTCTTCGGCGTGCGGGCGCACCGCGTCCCGCATCCGGAGACCGGCGCCGTACAGCTGCTCTTCGACCGTCTCCTGCCCGCCCGGTCCGTCCAGTCCGATCAGCCCGCCCAGTCCGCCACCTGAGGAGTCACCGTCACCATGCCGCACCCGGCACGCCCCGCCGCACTCGCGCTCGCCACGGCCCTGCTCCTCACCGGCTGCGGTGCGCAGGTCACCTCTCAGGAAGAGGAGAAGGACGGTTCCGCGGCCCGTGACGGCCACTATCCGGTGACCGTGGAGAACTGCGGAGAGAAGAAGACCTACGACAAGGCGCCCCGGCGCGTGGTCACCAACGACGTCGGCATCACCGAGATCATGTTCGCGCTCGGGCTCGAGGGGCACATGGCGGGCTACGTGATGCCCGACGACAAGGGCGACCTCACCTCCGTTCCCTGGAAGGACGCCTACCGGAAGACCGAGTGGCTCTCGAAGGAGAGGATCAACAAGGAACTGGTCCTCGACGCCCGCGCCGACCTGGTCTTCGCCGGCTGGAACTACGGCTTCAACGAGGGAACCGGCTTCACCCCCGCCGAGCTGGAAAAGGTGGGCGTCGACTCGTATCTGCTGAGCGAGTCGTGCCGCAACGGGAGAGGGAAGGCACGGGGCGTGATGTCGCCGCTCGACGCCCTCTACACCGACCTGCGGAACCTGGGCAGGATCTTCGACGTCGAGGACCGCGCCACCGCCCTCGTCACGGAGTTCCGGAAGCAGGTGGCCGAAGCGCAGGCGAAGGCGCCGAAGGGCGCGGACCGCCCGAGGGTCTTCCTCTACGACGACGGGCGGGACAAGCCGCTGACCTCGGGTGCGTACGCGGGTCCGCACGACATCATCACCAAGGCGGGCGGCGACCACATCATGAAGGACCTCGAGGACAGCTGGACGACGGTCGGCTGGGAGACCGTCGTCGAACGCGACCCGGAGGTGATCGTGATCAACGACTACGGGGACACCGGCGCCGACCAGAAGCGGAAGTTCCTGAAGTCCTACCCGCCGCTCGCCCGGGTCTCGGCCGTCAGGAACGACCGGATCGTCGTCCTCGACTACGTGGACCTGGTGGAGAGCCCGCGCAACCCCGCGGCCGTCAGCTCACTCGCCGCGGAGCTGAGGGACTTCGACCGGGGCGGATCCGCCCGGGAAGAGGGGTGAGGCCGCATGTCACGCGACGCGAACCCCGCCCCCTGCCGGGTCGTGGTGTGCCGGGACTGCTGCTGCGGCAGCTCCAAGGTGCCCGGCGTCGACCACGCGGCGCAGACGGCGCGTCTGCGGGCGGCGGTTCCGACACGGGTCTCCGCCTGTCTGGACCTGTGCGAACAGGCCAACGTCATCGTCGTCCAGCCCTCCGCGGCGGGCCGGGCGGCCGGCGGCCGGCCCGTCTGGCTGGGGCTGGTCAACGACCCCGACGCCATCGAGGACATCATCGCCTGGGCGCACGCCGGCGGCCCCGGCGTCGCACCCCTCCCGGACATCCTCGACCTCTACACCGTCAGGCCGCCACGGCGGGGCACGGCCCCCTGAAACCGCGCTCACCGGGCCGCCGCCCCCTCCGGGCCGGCGCCGCCGCCCGACGGAAAGGAACCGCCCCGGCATGACCGGATACGCTCAGGCTCAGGCGCCCGCCGAGGCCGTCACCGCGGCCCTGCACGAGGTGGCGGCCCTCGGCGGCTTCTTCGTCCTGCCCGTCGGCGGCCCGGACGAGGGCCGGCGCCTGCTCGACCCGGCCTCCGCGCGCGGCTTCACCGACCTGTCCGCAGCCGTCACCCGGCGGTACCGCACCGGCGAACCGCGGATCGGCGTGTCCATCGCCCACCTCGGACACGCGGCCCGCCTCTGGTCCCCCGCCCTGGCGTGCGTGCTGATGCACGGGATCGTCCCGGACCTGGCGGAGCTGCGGCGTGCCGACGACGGGCCGGCCCTCCGCCTGCCCCGGCCCGCCGGCTGGCACGCCGAGCGGCTCCCCGACCCCGCTCTCGCCCTGTACGAGCAGGTGATGCGGCAGCTGCGCGCGATCGAGGCCGGACTGCACGTCAAGATCGCCCCGCGCCTGCTGGACGGCAACGCCGCCTCCGCACTCGTCGGATCGGCCCAGGTCCTGCTGTCGGCCCACCCCGAGCTGCACGAGCCGCTCACGGGCCTCACCACCCGGCTGCTGGACACCGGACGACTCGTGGGCACCGGAGTGATCACCGGACCGGGTCTCACGTTCCGCCGCCGCAGCTGCTGCCTCTACTACCGCGTGCCGAACGGTTCGAAGTGCGGCGACTGCTGCCTGGCCGGCCGGGACGGACCACCGGCACCGGCCTGACGCAGGGGCGCCCGCCGCCGGGACGACACCCCGCGCGCCACCTCCGCACACGCCTCCCGCCCGGCTCGCCCGGCCCGGCCCGCTCGTCCCGCCCCGCCCGGCCCGCTCGTCCCGCCCCGCCCGGCTCGCTTGTCCCGCCCGGCCCGGCTCGCCCCATCCAGCTCGTCCCGCCCGGATCGTTCCGCCCGGCTCGGCTCGTTCCGCCCGGCTCGTCCCGCCCGGATTGTTTCGCCCGGCTCCGCCGGCCCTCCAGCCCCGGCCGTTCGTTAGCCCGCCCGGGGTACCCGGACCACCCGGTCGCGACGGTGGCCGTGCGCCTCGTGGCCGCCGACCGCACGATGACCGTGGTGCCGACCGGCAACCGATCGGTACCGGCCGGACGCGAAGGAGGCCCCGCGGTGGGCGAGCTGTACATCGACGGCGAGTGGACGAAGGCGGCGGCCGGCGGGCGGCGGGAGGTGGTCAACCCGTACGACGCCTCCGTCGTCACGACCGTCGACGAGGCGGACGCCACCGACGTGGACCGCGCGGTGCGCGCCGCCCGGCGTGCCTTCGACGAGGGGGACTGGGCGAACACCCCCACCCGCCGGCGCGCCGACCTCCTGATGCGCGTTCACGACCTGCTGCTGCGCGACAAGGAGGAGATCGCCCGCACCGAGACCGCCGACACCGGCAAGACGCTGACCGAGTCCCGCTTCGACGTGGAGGACGTGGCGAACGCCTTCCGCTACTTCGCGGAACTCGCGGGCAAGGACGGCGGCCGTGTCGTGGACGTCGGCCCGGACGTCCTCAGCCGCGTCGTCTACCAGCCGGTCGGGGTGTGCGCGCTCATCGCCCCCTGGAACTACCCGCTGCTGCAGGCCTCGTGGAAGGTGGCGCCGGCGCTGGCCGCCGGCAACACCTTCGTCCTCAAACCCAGCGAGACCACACCGCTCACCACGATCGCCATGATCCGGCTGATCGAGGAGGCCGGCGCCCCGCCCGGCGTCGCCAACCTGGTGCTCGGCTCCGGGGCGACCGTCGGCGCGGCCCTGACCGGTCACCCCGAGGTCGACCTGGTGTCCTTCACCGGAGGCCTGGCCACCGGACGCGCCATCATGGCCGCCGCCGCCGAGGGGCCGAAGACCGTCGCCCTGGAACTGGGCGGCAAGAACCCCAACATCGTCTTCGAGGACGCCGACTTCGCCGCCGCCGTGGACTACGCGCTGGACGCCGCCTTCCTGCACGCCGGGCAGGTCTGCTCCGCCGGCTCCCGCCTGCTGGTCCAGGACTCCCTGTACGACCGGTTCGTCGACTCCCTCGCCCGGCGCGCCCGGTCGATCCGCCTGGGCAACGGCATGGAGGAGGGCACCGAGAGCGGCCCGCTCAGCTCCGCCGAACACCGCGACAAGGTCGAACGCCACATCGCCGCCGCCCGGGAGGAGGGCGCCCGGCTCGTCACCGGCGGCACCCGCCCCGACGACCCGGCGCTCAGCCGCGGCTTCTTCCTGCTGCCGACGGTCTTCGCCGACTGCGACAAGTCCATGAGCATCGTGCAGGAGGAGGTCTTCGGACCGG
The DNA here is from genome assembly GCF_053604275.1 of Streptomyces sp. NPDC004051. Classification (NCBI taxonomy): domain Bacteria; kingdom Bacillati; phylum Actinomycetota; class Actinomycetes; order Kitasatosporales; family Streptomycetaceae; genus Streptomyces; species Streptomyces sp. NPDC004051. Next base: position 17,599 of record NZ_JBSGHG010000007.1, read on the forward strand.
TCGTCACCGTCGAGCGTTTCCACACCGAGGACGAGGCGGTGGAACTGGCCAACGACACCCGCTACGGCCTGGCCGGCGGCGTGTGGACCTCCGACGCGAGCCGCGCCCAGCGCGTCGCCCAGCGGCTGCGGCACGGCACCGTGTGGATCAACGACTTCCACCCCTACGTACCGCAGGCCGAGTGGGGCGGCTTCGGCCGCTCCGGCGTCGGACGCGAGCTGGGCCCCACGGGCCTGCGCGAGTACCAGGAGGCCAAGCACATCTACCAGAACCTCGCCCCGGCGCCCTCCGGCTGGTTCAAGGGCTGACCGGCCAGGCCCGGCAGCACGACGCGGCACACCACCCGCCCCCTCCCGACGGCCACCGAAGAAAGGCACCCCATGGCCTCCACCACCCCGCACGGCGCCGAGTCCTCCTACGACTACGTCATCGTCGGCGGCGGCACCGCCGGCTGTGTGCTCGCCGCCCGTCTGAGCGAGGACCCCGACTGCCGTGTCTGCGTCATCGAGGGCGGCCCCAGCGACGTCGGCGACGAACGCATCCTGCGTCTGCGCAACTGGATCAACCTGCTCGGCACGGAGTTCGACTACGGCTACACCACCGTCGAACAGCCGCGCGGCAACTCCCACATCCTGCACTCACGGGCCCGGGTGCTCGGCGGCTGCTCCTCCCACAACACGCTGATCAGCTTCCTGCCGCTGCCGCAGGACCTCGACGACTGGGTGGCCCACGGCTGCACCGGCTGGGACCCGGCGACGATCCTCCCCTACCGCGACCGGCTGCTCACCAAGATCGTCCCGGTGGCCGAGGCCGACCGCAACCCCATCGCCGAGGACTTCGTCACCGCGGCCTCCCGCGCCACCGGCGTCCCCGTCATCGACGACTTCAACGCCGAGCCCTTCGCCGACGGCACCGGCTTCTTCTCCCTGGCCTACGAGCCGGAGGGCAACCTGCGGTCCTCCGCCTCCGTGGCCTACCTCCACCCCGTCATGGACCGCCGCCCCAACCTCACCCTCCTCCTGGAGACCTGGGCCCACCGGCTGCTCACCGACGAGTCGGGGAGGCTGACCCGGGTCGCCGTCCGCGGCGCCGACGGCGAGCCCGCCACCGTGCGCGCCGAACGCGAACTCCTGCTGTGCGCCGGCGCCATCGACACCCCGCGCCTGCTGATGCTGTCCGGCATCGGCCCGGCCGAGGACCTGCGCCGCCTGGGCATCGAGGTACAGGTCGACCTGCCCGGCGTGGGGGAGAACCTGCTGGACCACCCCGAGTCCGTGATGGTCTGGGAGACCGCCCGCCCGCTGCCGCCCAACTCCGCGATGGACTCCGACGCCGGACTGTTCCTGCGCCTCGAGAAGGGGCAGCCGCGCCCGGACCTGATGTTCCACTTCTACCAGGTGCCGTTCACCGTCAACACCGAACGTCTGGGCTACCCCGTCCCGGAGCACGGGGTGTGCATGACGCCGAACGTGCCCCGGGCCCGCTCCATCGGCCGCATGTGGCTGCGCAGTTCCGACCCGGCCGAACACCCCGCCCTGGACTTCCGGTACTTCACCGACCCCGGCGGCCACGACGAGCGCACCATCGTCGAAGGGCTCAAACTGGCCCGGGAGGTCGCCGCGACCGATCCCCTGAGCGGCTGGCTCGTCCGCGAGGTCGCGCCCGGCCCGGACGTCACCTCCGACGCCGACCTGTCGGAGTACGGGCGCCGCGCGGCCCACACCGTCTACCACCCGGCGGGCACCTGCCGCATGGGCGCGGCGGACGACCCGATGGCCGTCTGCGACCCGGAGTTGAGGCTGCGCGGCATCGAGGGCGTACGCATCGTCGACGCGTCGGTGTTCCCGACGATGCCCACCATCAACCCCATGGTGACCGTCCTGCTCGCCGCCGAACGCGCCGCCGACCTGCTCACCGGCAAACCCGGGCCCACCGGCGGGGAGACGGCACGGTGACCGGCCCGCGGGCCCGCGGACACCGGCGAGAGGTCTTCCGCCCGCCGCGCGCCGCCGCGCACGCCGCCGGCCGCCGGGAGCCGGTGCCCTCGGCCCCGTTCCCGTCCCTGCCCTCGTCCCTGTCCACGTCTCTGTCCTCGTCCTGAGCGAAGGGGGAATCCGACCGTGTCGACCGATGGAGACAAGGGCACCGGAGCCGTGCCGGAGGAGATGGCGGCAGAAGAGGTGCCGATGGGCACGGCCCGGCTCAAACCCGCGGTCTTCTTCGGGTCGGCCGCCCTCATCCTCGCGATCTCGGTCTGGGCGATCATCACCCCCACCGGCGCGGAGACGGTCATCGGAGTGGTGGTCGGCAAGATCTCCAGCTGGTTCGGCTGGTACTACTTCCTCGCCGCGAGCCTGTACCTGCTGTTCGTCGTCTTCATCGCCTTGTCCAAGTACGGCACGGTCAAGCTGGGCCCCAAGCACTCCAAGCCCGACTACGGCATCTTCACCTGGGGATCGATGCTGTTCGCGGCGGGCATCGGCATCGACCTGATGTTCTTCTCGGTCTCCGGGCCCGTCAGCCACTACCTGGCGCCGCCGCAGGGCGACCCGGAGACACTCGAGGCCGCCCGGCAGGCCGTGGTGTGGACCCTGTTCCACTACGGCATCACCGGCTGGGGCATGTACGCGCTGATGGGCATGGCGCTCGCCTACTTCTCCTTCCGGTACCGGCTGCCGCTCGCGATCCGCTCCGCGCTCTACCCGATCATCGGCCGCCGGATCCACGGGCGGATCGGCGACACCGTCGACCTGGCGGCCATCATCGGCACCGTGTTCGGCATCGGGGTGACGCTCGGCATCGGCGTGGTGCAGCTGAACTACGGGCTGAAGGTCCTCTTCGGCGTTCCGGAGGGGCTTTCCGCGCAGATCGCCCTGATCGTCGTCGCGGTGGCGATGGCCACCGCGTCCGCGGCGTCCGGCGTGGACAAGGGCATCCGACGGCTGTCGCAGCTCAACGTCCTGCTCGCCCTCCTGCTGATGCTCTACATCCTCATCGTCGGCGAACCGTTCCGGCTGCTCAACGCCGTGGTCCAGAACGTCGGGGACTACATCAGCCGTTTCCCCTCGATGACCCTGAACACCTTCGCCTACGACCAGCCCGTCGAGTGGCTGGACGCGTGGACGCTCTTCTTCTGGGCCTGGTGGATCGCCTGGGCGCCGTTCGTCGGACTCTTCCTGGCCCGCATCTCCCGCGGCCGCACCCTGCGCGAGTTCGTCGCGGCGACCCTGATCATCCCGTTCCTCTTCACCGGCGTCTTCCTGTCGATCTTCGGCAACAGCGCCCTGTTCCTGGTGCGCGACGGGAACACCGCGTTCGGCGAAACGGCCATGAACGTCCCCGAGCAGGGCTTCTACAACCTGTTGGCGGAGTATCCGGGGTTCCTGTTCAGCGCCGGACTCGCGACGTTCGTCGGACTGCTGCTGTACGTCACCTCCGCGGACTCCGGGGCCCTGGTCATGGGCAACCTCAGCGCGGAGCTGCCCACCCCGGTGACCGACGCGCCCTCGTGGCTGCGCATCTTCTGGGCGGTGGCGACGGGGCTGCTCACCCTCGCCATGCTCATCGTGGGCGGAGTGCATGCCCTCACCAACGCCACCATCATCATGGGGCTGCCCTTCTCCTTCGTCATGTTCCTGATCATGGCCGGGCTCTATCTGGCGTTGCGCACCGAGCGGATGCGGGCGGAGGCGAGGATCACCACGCTGCCCGGGAGGCTCTCCGGACGCATGACGCAGCACGGTCTGCCGGGGGCGCCGAACTGGCGGCACCGGCTGGCGCGGACGATGGCGTTCCCCGGCAGGCGGGCGGCCGTGAGATTCGTCGACCACGTGTGCCGCCCCGCCTTCCAGGAGGTCGCCCAGGAACTGCGGGAACAAGGAGCGGAGGCGGAGGTCCTGGAGGGCGTCGACGAGCAGAACGGCCTCCCCCACGTCGGCCTGCGGGTACCGATCGGCCCCGGCGACGAGTTCCTCTACGAGGTCCGGCCCGTCGAGCTGCCGACCCCCGCGTTCGCCACCCGGTCGGTCAGCACGCACGACACCTACGTACGTTTCGAGGTCCGGATCGCCGAGGGCAACCAGGACTACGACGTGATGGGGTACACCAAGGAACAGCTCATCGCCGACGGTCTCGACCAGTACGAGCGGCACCTGGAGTTCCTGCGGATGCGCCACGAGGCGGCCACCCGCTCGAGCTTCCCCAGCCACCGCCTGGACGCACCGGACGCACACCTGCCGGAGGAGTAGGCCCCGCCACCGGTCCCTGCACGGGACCGGTGGCGGGGCGGTGGCCCGGACGCCTACTCCGAGTGGACCGACCGCACCAGCTCCGCCAGCGCCTCCGCCAGCACGCCGAGCCCCGGTCCCGCCGGACCGCCCGGCTCGTCCATGTACAGGTCCCTGCGGATCTCGATCATCAGCGCGCTGACCCGCGGGTCCTTCCCGTAGTACGCGAGCGGTACGTACGTCCCCGCGAAGGGGCTGTCGATCCCCGTGCCGCCGAAGCCCGCGAACGCCTTCTCCGCGCGGGCGAGCAGCCCGGCCGGAGTGTGGAAGGAGTCCGTGCCCAGGCAGACGGGCGGGCGGGGGCCGGAGCCGTGGAGCTCGTACGGCAGGGGCTCGGTCGGGTACGAGTGCACGTCGATGACGACCGCCCGCCCCACCGCGTCCAGCCGCCCGGCGACCGCGTCGGTCATGGCCTCGGCGTACGGGTGGAAGTACCGGTCGAGGAGCGGACGTCCGTCGTGGTCGCCCGGCCGCAGCTCACCCCGGTGCGACGTCCCCGTGTACACCGCCCCCATGCCGACGGCCAGCATCTCCTCCCGCTCGTCCGGGAACCGCTCGGGATCGACGACCAGACGGGAGAGCCGGTTCACGAACCGCCAGGGCGTACCGGAGGGCGCCCGGCCGGCGGCCAGCTCCGCGATCTCCGCCGTGTGCGAGTCCGTCATGTGGTCCAACTCCCGCTCCAGGGCGGCGTCGTCGAGCGTGATCCCGCTCCGCACATCCGCCGGCACGACGCGCGAGGAGTGCGGGACGTGCAGGATCACGGGGGAGTCGGGGGAGCCGGGCAGCAGCTGGAAGGACGGTGAGGTGTCGTGCATCGCGGATGGTGCTCCCTGCGTCGGATCCGTATGGGTCGTGCGTCGGGAAGCAAGCGCGCTTCCCGCCCTTGTCCGGGGAGGGGGTCGGGGGACCGGTGCTTCCGACGGCGTCCCCCCAGCCACCGCCGGAAGCGTGAACACCTAACCATGACGAGGAAAGCGCTGTCAATTTGTCACGTGCGAAAGTGGGGTGATTTCCCCTGGGGGTGGCCCGGGAATCCGGTCGTCGGCAGACCGCCATGGCGGCTCTGGAACGGCTGCGGGACCCGGCCGCCACCTCCGTCCTCGTTCCCAAGGCCCTCCAGGCATGGGTGAATTCGCCGACACCGCCGAACGGCAGGGGCGCCGGGTGCGGTGGTGTCCGACGGGCCCGCCGACTCTCCTGCCGGTACACGCCGCCGTACGGGCCGGAGCTGAACCCGCTGCCCGGCGCTCACCGAGAGGCGGAATCGCTGCGGCATCGGTCCCCCGGCCTGCACGCCGGGGAACTTCCGGCACGTCGTCCCCACCCCGTGGACGGTGGGCGACGACAGCACCCGGCCACTGTCAGGCGGGGATGATCCGCCCGTTCTCGATCCGGAAGTTCTCGGTCGGTGAACAGCCGATCGATGGCGTGATCAGCAGGCTGACGGCAACCGGTGCGGGCTCCGTGCCGGCGGTGGAGAACTCGCACACCGCGTGGCGGCCGGTCAGCGGAAACCAGAACCAGGCATCCGCCTCGCCGACCGGAGCACGGTCCGATTCCCTCCACGCACCCTTTTTGAAGGTGAAGACCTGGAGGTGCACGGATGCCGCGAGCGGATCGGTCTGCGACCGCAGAGCGATGAGTGTGAACCTGACGTCCCTGTCCAGGACCGATGTGGCGATCTGTCGGCGCTCTGTCGCCCGAGGCTCGGTCTGCGGTTCCTTCCCCTGACCGGCCGTCGGGCGGGTCTGCAGGTCGGTCGGCAGCGGGTTCGGCGGGCCACCGGTGGTTGCGCCGGTCGTGACGGTGACGGCCGTGGCGGTGGCCAGGGCGACGCCCCAGCTCATGAGTGTGCGGAAGTTCTTGCTCACGAGGTCTCCCTGTGCGGTGAGGGGTCCGGATCGGCGACCGCTGCTCTTGCCACCGCATCCGGGCGGCGTCGATACCGCCCGACGCGGTTACTTGCCGGGGGAGGGCGGAGGTGTGGGCGTCGGCGCCCCGGACGGACTGCGACCTTCCCCGGTCCGACGAGGCTGCACGTCGAGAACTTCGAAGGTGAGGTGCCAGGTCGCCGGTGTCAGCACCCGCTGTGTCACCTGGCCGTGCGCCTCGCGGAACTCCCCGGTACCTCCGGTGATCGCGTTGACGACCGGGCCCGGTACCGGAATTCCGGCCTGCTCGCCCTGGACGGTGATCTGTCCTTCCGGCAGCACCGCGGTCGACGAGCACTGTCCCGCGTTGCGTTCGAGGTCGGTGAGGACGCAGGACCCGCCGAAGCGTCCGGCGAAGCGTTCTTCCGGTCCCTCGGTCGACACCAGGTTCCCGCTGAAGAGGAACTGGTCGCCGACGCTGCGGCCCGTCGCACCCAGATCCAGCTCTTCGCCGACCTGCAGCCGGGCCTCCACGCGGAGGGTGCGGCTTTTCGCCGAGGAGCCGTCGACAGGGTGGGGTGCCGCGGTCTCGGCCGTCTTCTGCGGAACCACGTCGGCCGCCGTGGATCCGATGAGAGCGAGCCCGGCAGAGCCGCCGAGAACCGCAACGGCGAGGAATGTGAAGGGCCGGCCGGTGAAGCTCACGGTCGCCTCCGTGTCGGTGGGAAGGAACAGAGTCAGGGCCGTCCGGGCTTTGTCCGGCGCCGATGCCGCCGGACGGCGACGCGTGGGGTCGGTTCACAGAAGGCAAGGCGCCCGAGCAGATCCGGGGGTCTCGGACGAGAACGTACGGGAAGGCCCGTGAGGTCATCAGGAGGGCCCGTCATGATCCCTCTTGTGGTGATGAATGAGCCCGAACGTATTCATGACGGACCCTCCGTCTGGCGGAAACGTTAAGGGCGGTGACGGCGCCGTGCTCGACAGAGGGCCGAGCCGGAGGCCATTGGGGTGCATTTCCGGTGACAACGGGAAGAAGGTCACCCTGTCGCCCTCGTCGCCAGGCTCGCCCCGCCGACGAACGACACGAAGGCGAGATCCGATGGCACCGGTGTTCCAGGCGATGACTTCGCCGCACTCCGGCTGCGGAGTGGACCACTGTGCCGGGGCGCGTATCGAGTCGTGATCACTCTGCGGGGCACGGACGGACCGAAGGCCATCGTCATCGGGTGGACGGCTCCGACTCCTCGCCGGCGGCGGCTCCGGGAGGCAGCCGAACGGCCCAAGGGGATGCCCGGGGTCTGCCGGGAGTTCCACACGTTCCGCGGCGACCCGTACAACGGCCTGGTCAGGGCCGTCGACGAGCTGAAGGCGGACGTGGTGGTGGGCGCCTCCGGGCAGACCGGCCGTCGGGTCGTCTGCTCGGTCTGCTCGGTCGCGGTTCACCTGGCCGCAGCGGACGATGGCAGGTGACGGTGGTGCCGTAGGCCGGTGGGCCGGACCGACCGCCGCCCCGCCGCGGTCCGGCCGCGTGCACGGCGGTCTTCCCCGACCCGGCGGCGCTGAGCCGGCGTGTTCCGCCGCCAGCCGTTGCCGTAGGCGAAGAGGTGAGGCACATGGCCGGACTCCGGGCGGGCGAGGGCATTCTGCGCCGCAAGCCCATCGAACACATCGAGGAGACGGAAGCCGGCGAGGGCCCCCGGCTGGAGCGGACGCTGGGGCTGGGGCAGCTGACCGCGATCGGCGTGGGCGGCATCATCGGCGCGGGCATCTTCACCCTCGCCGGCACGGTGGCCAACGGCACGGCGGGCCCCGCGGTGCTGGTGTCCTTCCTCATCGCGGGCGTGGCCAGCGCGGCTGCCGCCCTGTCGTACGCCGAGTTCGCGGGCCTGATCCCGAAGGCGGGCTCGGCCTACACCTACGGCTACGCGGTGCTCGGCGAGTTCGCCGGCTGGTTCATCGGCTGGGACCTGCTGCTCGAGTACACGGCGATCGTGGCGGTGGTCGCGATCGGCATCTCCGGCTACTTCAGCTTCCTGATCGAGGACATGGGCGCGCAGCTGCCCGCCTGGATGCTGGGCGCGCCCGGCACCGGCGCCGGGCACAGGGTGGACCTGTTCGCGGCGCTCCTGTGCCTGCTCATCGCCTGGCTGCTGACCCTCGGCATCCGCAACGCGGCCCGCTTCGAGACGATCGTGGTGACGCTGAAGGTGCTGGTCGTGCTGGTGGTGATCGGGGTCGGCGTCTTCCACATCAACACCGCCAACTACCACCCGTTCTTCCCCTACGGGATCAGCGGGGCGTTCACCGGTGCGGCGACCGTGTTCTTCGCGGTCTTCGGCTACGACGCGATGTCGACGGCGGCCGAGGAGTCCAAGGACGCACGGCGGCACATGCCGAAGGCGATCATCTACTCGCTGGCGATCGCGATGGTGCTGTACGCGGCGGCCTGCCTGGTGCTGACCGGCATGCAGAACTACAAGGACATCGACAAGGAGAGCGGGTTCTCGACCGCCTTCCAGTCGGTGGGGCTGGACCGGCTGGCGGACGTGATCGCGGTGGGCGCGATCATCGGCATCCTCACCGTGATGTTCACGTTCATGCTGGGTGTGACCCGGGTGTGGTTCTCCATGTCCCGGGACGGGCTGCTGCCCAAGTGGTTCGCGAAGACGCACCCCACGCGGCACGTGCCGACGCGGGTGACGTGGATCGTCGGGGTGGCGTCGGCCGCCATCGCCGGCTTCCTGCCGATCCAGGAGGCGGCCGAACTGACCAACATCGGCATCCTGCTGGCGTTCGTGGTGGTGTGCACGGCGGTGATCGTGCTCCGCTACCGGCAGCCCGACCTGCCGCGCGGCTTCCGCACCCCGTGGATGCCGTTCGTGCCGGCGCTGGGTGTGGTCTTCTCGATCTGGCTGATCACGTTCCTGCAGTGGCAGACCTGGGTGCGGTTCGTCGTGTGGTTCCTGATCGGGTGCGTGGTCTACTTCTCGTACTCGTACAAGCGCTCGGAGCTGGCCAAGCACCAGGGCGGATCCCGCAGCCCGAGGGAGAAAGACCGATGAGCGAGAAGCGCTGGGTCACCTTCGACTGTTTCGGCACCCTCGTGGACTGGCGCCACGGCATCGCCACCGGCATCGAACTGGTCGTGCCCGGCAGGGGCTGGGAGCTGCTGGACGTCTACAACCGCCACGAGCCGCAGGTGCAGCGCGAGCACCCCGCCATGCGCTACGGCGACGTCCTGACGGAGGCCCTGAAGCGCACGGCCGCCGAGGCGGGGATCGACCTGCTGGAGGACGACGCCCGCGTCCTGACGGCCGGCATCCCGTTCTGGCCGGTCTTCCCCGATACGCGGCAGGCCCTGCGCGAGCTGCGGGAGGCGGGCTGGAACCTCGCCCTGCTCACCAACTGCGACCGCGTCATCATCGGCGAGACCCAGCGCCGCCTGCCGGTCCGGTTCGACGCGGTCGTCACCGCCGAGGACTCCGGCGCCTACAAGCCGGCCCACCACCACTTCGAGCATTTCGCGAAGTCCCTCGGCGTCACCCGTGACCGCTGGGTGCACGTGGCGCAGAGCTACTTCCACGACATGGTCCCGGCCGGTGAACTCGACATCACCCGCGTGTGGATCAACCGCCTCCACACGAGCGACGACCCCTCGATCGCGCACGCCGTCCACCCCGACCTGAACGGCCTGGCCGCCACCGTCGACGAGGTCCACCGGAAACTCCACGGCTGACCTGCGGCCGCCCCCGCCCCTCCGGCCCGCCGACAGCCGCTCCCCAGCACCCCGGGCACACCGGGGCGGCGGGCATCGGCCGGATGCCGATGCCCGCCGCCGGTTCTCGCCGGTTCAGCTGTAGGGGATCACCAGTACGGACTTGTCCGTGCCCGTCTGGAGCTTCGAGGTGCCGTTGCCGATGGCGCTCCACACCTCGAGGCGTACGGTGCCGCCGTTCAGGTTGCCCGGTGTGCCCGTGGACGCCTTGAGACCGCGTGCCTGGTTGTACTCCTCCCATCCGGCGACCGGGTCGGTCGCGAAGTAGTGGTACGTCTCGGTCCGGTCGAAGCTGCCGTCACCGGTGAAGTCGTAACTGATCCGCGCCTGTTGGCCGAGGCCGACCGTGGTGCCGGCGTCCACCTGGAGCCGGAAGGCGGTCTGCGCGCCCGGGGCGAGCGTGCCGTTGACGCCGCGGACCTCGTAGACCAGGGGCTGGTACGGGGTGCCGTCGCGGTTGGCGCCGCCGGCGGAGGCGATGGTGTCGCTGCCCGCCGTGCCGCCGGTCGCCGTGGTCAGGGTGCCACCGCTGCGCAGCTGGAAGGTGTTGCCGGTCGGCGGTTCCGGCTCGGGGTCGGGGTCCGTGGACCCGCTTCCGGTGCCGGTCGCGGTGGAACGGGCCGGCACGGAGAGGGTCTTGCCGTCGGAGAAGGTCACGGTGCGCGCCGTGGCTCCGTGGTTGTGGGCCGCGTAGGTGCGGGTCGTTCCCTTGGTGAAGACGGCGGAGGTGGGGATGTCACCGGTCACGGTGGCGTCCGGGGCGCCGAGGGCGGCGAGGGTGTTGATCCAGTGGTAGGTGTGCGCCTTGGACTCGCCCTGCTCCGGGGTGTAGCCGGCGTGGCCCGCGTCCCACTTCGCCTTGGCCGCGGCCGGGTCCGCGAAGGACTCGAACTCCCAGAGGAGGTCGCGCCATTCGACGGCCGGGCCGCCGTTCTCCCGCTCCATCTCGGCGATGTTGCGCCGGATCGCGGCCTTCTCACCGCCGAGGTGCAGCGAACCGCCGGTCACGGGCAGGACGTTGATGCCGTGGATCTCCTCGGGGTTGGCGGTCCACCAGGTGGCGTAGGCGGCGCCGCTGCCCCACACCATGCCGGCCGTGTCGTGCCCGAAGGAGGAGGGGAAGACCTGTTCGTCGGCGTCGAACCAGTACTGGGCGATCGACTCCGCCTCGGTGGTCAGCAGGAAGGTGCCGAGGTCACGCAGCGAGGTGTCGCCGGTGGCGGAGCCCCACAGGACGAGGGCCGCGCTGAGGTTGGTGGACTCGGAGGAGGACTCCTGGTTGTTGCCGGCGGCGAAGCCCTGGTGCCCGGAGGCCCAGCTGTGGCCCGCGTAGACGTCGAAGCCGCGCAGGAAGGGGAAGGCGGTGTCGGTGCGGCTGGGGTTGGCGGTGTCCCGTACGAGGGTCTTAACCATGCCGCCCCAGGCGGACTCGGCGGCCCAGCCCTGGTCGTACTGGGCGACGATCGCCGCCGCGTAGACGTAGTAGCTGTAGTGGAAGTGGTGGTCGTTGAGCTCGGTGTCGCTGCCGTAGGAGGCGGGGTAGCCGGTGAGCGTCTTCCAGTCCTTGTCGTAGCTGAACTCGTTCGCGCCTCCCACCGTGAACCAGTCCTGGAGCTTGCCCTTCATCAGGCCGAGCAGCCGGTCGCGGATGCCGGTCTCGCCGATCTGGTCGGCCACCGGGACGAGCTGGGCGAGGCGGCCGAGGGCCTTGCCGGTCCAGTAGGTGTCGGTGGCGCCGGAGAAGGGGTCGGAGGCGTTCACGACCTCGTTCAGGTATCCGCGCAGTCGGGCGGCGTCCACGCCGTTCGACTTGGGCAGCGCGGGCAGCACCGCCGCGGCCTTCTGGCTCGTGGTGAAGGAGGCCGACTCGCGGACCTTCATGGTGCCGCGCGGTGAGACGTAGGTGTGGGAGGTGAGGGCGTCCGTGGTGTTCAGCCACTGGTGGCGGTAGAGGGCCTGGAGCGTGCCGCGCTCGGTGCCTTCCTTCGCCTCGGTGGTGAGCGTGTAGGTGGCCCTGACGGTGCCCCCGGTGTAGTTCCAGGTGGCCTTGGAGTCGGTGACGAAGCTGTAGGCGTACTTCTTGAACGTCGCCAGCGCGCCGGTGGAGGGCAGCACGGCGACGGAGAAGTAGTCCTTGGAACCGAGTCCCGCGGTGACGGTGGAACCGGCGACGTTCCAGTCGCTGCCGGTCGGTGCGAAGAGGGCGTAGTGGTGCCCGGCGACCGTGATGCCGAGGACGTTGCCCTGGTCGGCGAAGACGGTGGGCGCGCCGGCGGTGGTGATCTGGGCGTTGCCGCCGGAGCCCTTGGCGTACACGAACGGGGAGCCGTGGCCGATGGTGGTGCGCAGGGTGCGGGTGCCGTCGGACCAGTAGGGGGTGACGGTCCAGTCGGACCAGTCGTCGGCCTTGGTGTCGGGGGAGTTGAGGCCGGTCAGTCCGATGGTGAGGTCGCGCTTGTGGGCGTACTCGTACTGGCGGCCGTCACCGACGATCGCGGGGCTCGTCGGGTAGCCGACGTCGAGCCCGCCGGATGTGGCCTGGTAGGTGAGGGGGTGCCCGTACATGGGGGTCGAGTACGGGTTGTCGCCGTAGCGCTGGAAGGCGAGGGAGGACCACCAGTCGTTGGTGGGCACGGGCCGGTTCCGGGCGGCCGCGGTCACCTTGGGCGTGACCGGGGCGCCGGTGTTGGTGGTGGGACCCGACGTACCGGCGGGCCGGGTGTCGGAGTAACCGCCGGAGCCCACGGGGACGGTGGCGGCGGCCGCCGGCGCGGCGGCCGGGCCCAGGCCGACGACGGCGAGGGCGGAGGACAGCAGCAGTACCACTGCCGGTCTGGTGCGGGCGCGGGGGGATGGCATGGGGCACCTCACGTCTGACAAGGGGGGAGTCTGAGAGCGCTCTCAGGTGGCCGGAACGTAAAGCCTCTGTAATGCACGTGTCAATAGTTTGAACACGGCGGACAGTCGGCGCCGAGCCCGGAGTCCGTCATGTCTTCGTGTCTTGACGGCACGGGCGCCCCCTCGGGCTGCCTTCCGACAGACCTCGGAGAGCCCTTGGCGTGCACGGCCCACCGGGCGGGCCGAACCGGTCGAGTTCCTCGCGCTGGCGGGCGGGACGGAACTCGACTTCCGGCCACCGAAGATCCGATTCGCCGGGCGCCCGATGGCTCACGCGCCTGTGTTCTGGAGTGCCGTCCGCCCAACTCGGTCAGTTTTCATGTCACTTGAGCGACCGGTCATCAACAGCAGCGTGCCGCACTCCGCCCGGATCTGGAACTACTGGCTCGGTGGCCAGGACCACTACATGGTGAGGCCCGCGCGAAGACCTGGGAGGGCCGTGATCATTGCGGGGTCGCGGCGACCGAGGTCGTCAGAAGGGACCGGCACGGTTCCTGCCGAACACCCTCGGCGGCGATCACGACCAGGACGCGCCGTTTCCGCAAGCAACCGGCCGATCGCGACCGGACCGGCTCAGCCGCAGACCGAACCGACGCCGTCTCAGGCCGGGCCGCCCGGTCCGCAGGGGTGACCGCATCCAAGGAACGGCCGATGGTGGGCACACGGTGGGGCAGCCATCCCTGCGACCAGGGCAGAACCCGGTTCGGGCTGGACATCGCCTTCCCCGTCGTACGGCAGCGACGGGCCGACGTTCACCCAGGGCGCCGCTCACCTCGATGCGTACGGTTCCGGTCGCGGCGTCGGGTGGTGCCCCGCCGGGCGGCGTGGGGGCTCTCCGCGGTCCGGCGCTGCGGGGCCGGGGGCGGAGGTCGTGCCGAAAACCGTGAACAGTCGGCGGGCATCTGTCACGTAAACGCTCAAACGAGCGACATAAGGACAATCATGGCCGAAGTGCTCACGACTTCGGGACGGTGTGTCCTCCCCGGGGCGTGGGCGCGTGTCCCGGCACCGCCCGCCGGGACACCGTTCCCCTGGGGTGCGACAAGGGACACCCGTGCCCGGCCGGTCGGCTGGCCCGAGGTCACAACAACCCCAGCCGAGCCCTCTCCATGAGATCGATCACGTAGTGGACCAGTTCGACCGGTGCCGTGGTGGCCGCGAAAACCCTTCGGCCGACGGCACGCTCGAGATCGGAGCTTCCCGTGTAGATCAGCACAGGCGCATCGATGTCGTACTGCTCCAGCAAGCGCAGCATCTTGATCCCCGCCTGCTGATCCCCGTCCCGGTCGATATCGCTGATGATGATGTCGTACGACCTGCGACGAAACAGGGGCGTGGCTTCCTCGGTCGTCAGGGCGATGTCGATGTGCATACCTGCGGCATGGAAGAGTTCCACCAGGGGGGCATTGCCCTCGGGGTGGTCGTCGACCCACAGCACCCTGCCGCCTTGCAGCACGTCAGCGGCATGTTCCAACCTGCCCAGTGCGGCGCGCCTGGCGGCTGCCGTGACAGTCGTCCGGCTTTCGTCCTGGGCGCGGTCGAGCAACTCGCCGGCGAGTTCAATCTCAACGCCCAGTGCTCGTACAGCGGTCAACCGGGGCACCAGGCGCTGGATGACCGTCCCGCGCAGAGTGAAGTACACGGTGGCGGCGAAGACCACCCAGAGTACGGCGGGGATCGTGCCGATGAGCTTGATCCAAACAGCTTCAGGCATATCGGCATCATCGAAGGCGAGGGACGTGCCGCGCAGCCACTTCACGGAACGCCGTCGGTGGGCATCTCCGGCTGACAGCAACGACCGTGCACACCGGCAGATCACGATGAGCGGCCAGGATCCCGTCGCGGTGGGAGCGGTGGAGCCGAAACGAGCAGCAGGACGGGGAACCTTTCGGTGATCTTCCATCATTCATGCGACATTTCCTCGCCACCCCCGCCTGTGACAGCCCTGTGACCGGATCTGTGACCCCCGTCGCACGCGCAGGAGTCACATCCTGATGGGATGACCGGATGCGCAGACCCACCGACCTCCGCCCGGCTCTCGCCGCCGCCACCCCCTTACTGTCGGCTCTCCTCGCGACCGCTCTGCTGCTCACGGCCTGTGGGACGGAGCGCGCGGGCGCCGGGAGCACCGGCGCCGACACGGCCGCGTCGCAGGAGGGCACGCAGGCCGACGATCCGGGCAAGGACGGCGTCCGGATCACCTCGCTGACCCTCCCCTCGGCCTCCCCCTCGCCCACCCGCAGCCACTCCGTCTCCGCCGAACGGCTCACCACGGGTGCGGACGCGGACTCGGGGGTCTCCGCCGGCTACGAGGTCACCAACGAGGGCACCGAGACCCTGACCTACTCGATCGTCTTCACCTTCATGAGCGGCGACGGCGGGGCCGTGACCAACCGGACCGAGACCGTGCGCGACGTCGGCCCCGGACGGACCGTGCGGGGCACGGTCCGGGCCGGGGAGCTGCCGCCCACCGCGCCGCGGGTGACGCAGGCCGAGGTGCTCGAGGTGACCAAGGTCCCCGCGGGCGAGGCGCCGGCCGAACCGGGCGCGTGCCCCGCCTCCGGGATCCGGGTCAGTGCCGACGAGGGCGACGCGGCCATGGGGCTGCGCGTCGTGGGCCTGCACCTCGACAACTGCGGCACGCGCGCCTACACCGTCGAGGGCTACCCGCTGCTGGAACTCCTGGACGAGGCCCTCGAGCCCGTCGGCGGTGTCGAGATCCTCGACGGCAGCGGCGAGATCACCACCGGCGCCGGACCCGACGAACCGCCCCGGCCCGTCACGCTCCAGCCCGGCGAGTCGGCCACCGCCGGCCTGGTCTGGCGCAACACCACCGAGTTCGGTACGCCGGTGAACGTGCCCCACGTGCGGGTCCGGGCGAAGGAGGGCGCCGACCCGGTGACGGTGACCCCGCACCTCGACCTCGGAACCACCGGAAAGCTCGGGGTCAGACCCTGGGAAAAGGCGGAACGCTAGACGATGCCCCTCACCTCGTCGACCACGCGGGCCGGGGCGATCCCGCGCCGCCCTCGTCGCGGCCGCACACGACGAACCCCTGGGGACGCGGCCGGCTGTCGTAGGAGCGGCCCCAGGAGTCCGGGTGGCACCCGCCACCGCGCACCTGAGTGAAGGCGTGGGGTGCGGAGCGGCCGGCGCGGGCACCGGCCGCTCCGGTGGAGCGGTGCCTACGCCTTCGGTCCGATGCCCGCCGTGTCCGCACCGGCGAAGTCCTGCGGCTCCGCGGACTCCACCGCCGTGACCGCGCCCGCGGCGGCCAGAACCGGCGGCGTGAGCACCGAGGCGTAGTCGTGCTGGGTGGAGTAGGTGAGGAAGCCCAGGTGCGCCTCGTAGCGGTCCAGGACGTCGTCGATCACCTGCTGGTGGGACAGGCCCATGAGGTCGTAGCCCTCGGAGCCGGTCTGGGTGAACACCTCGACCCGGTAGTAGAAGTCCGTCTGGCGGGACATGCGTCCGCCGAACATCGGCACCGGGGCCTCGACGGCCTGCACCTGGTAGTGGAAGTCGCGGTGCTCGGGGATCGTGACCACCAGCGCGTGGCCGGAGATGCCGGTGTGCTCGTTCGGGACCGGGTCCAGCGTGGCCTGGTGGCCCTGCTTCCCGAATTCGCGGACCACGTCGGCCAGCGCCGGCTGCACGGTGCGCTCCATGAACTGGGCCACCTGCTTCTTCGAGGGGTAGGAGCGCATCCGCTCCAGCCGCTGGCGCCAGGTGCGCTCGGGCACGTGGCCGCCGTGCGCCGCCGTCGACTGCCGGCGCAGGATGCGGCCCTCGCGCTCGGCCCGTTCCATGCGCAGGGCCTTGGAGAAGGAGGCCATCACCAGCCAGGCGATGACCGTCACCGGCAGGGCGAAGATGAGCGTCGCGTACTCCATGGTGGTGACCCCGCCGGCCACCAGCATCGCGATGGTCAGCACCGCGGTGAGCACCGCCCAGAAGACGCGCAGCCACTTGGCTCCGTCCTGGGACGGTTTGGGGATCGAGGAGGAGAAGTTGGACATCACCATGGCGCCGGAGTTGGCGCTGGTGAGGTAGAACAGCAATCCGGACAGCGTGCCGAGGCCGATCAGGAAGGCGGCGCCGGGGAACATCTCCAGCAGCGCGAACCAGCCCTTCTCCGGGCTGTCCATGGACTGCTGGGCGAACTCCGTGTTCCCGTTCAGGACCTGGTGCAGGGCGCTGTTGCCGAAGATGCTCACGAGCAGGAAGTCGCAGAGCACCGGGGCGGTGATGGCGGCGATGACGAACTCGCGCAGCGTCCGGCCGCGGGAGATACGGGCCAGGAACAGGCCCACGAACGGGCCCCAGGCCAGCCAGAACGCCCAGAAGAACAGGGTCCAGCCGGACATCCACTCGGAGCCCCCCTCCTGGTAGGCGAAGGTCTGCAGGGTCCGGTCCGGCAGCGAGAAGACGAACCGGCCGATGTTCTCCACCAGCGCGTTGAGCAGGAACGCCGTCTCTCCGGTCACCAGGATGTACAGCAGCATGGCCGCCGCACTCCAGATGTTCAGCTCGGAGATCAGCCGGATCCCCTTGTCCATGCCCGAGGTGCAGGCGGCGATGGTCATGATCACGGCCACGACCACCAGCGCGATCTGCAGGGCCAGGCCCTGCGGGAGGCCGAACAGCAGGGAGAAGCCGACGTTCAGCAGCACGACGCCGATGCCCATGGAGGTGGCGACGCCGAAGACGGTGCCGACCAGGGTGACGATGTCGATGGTGTCGCCGATCCCGCCGCGGACGCGCTTGCCGAGCAGGGGGTACAGGGCGGCCCGGATGGACAGCGGCATGCCCCAGCGGTAGGCGAAGTAGCCCATGGCCATGCCGAGCAGCGAGTACATGGCCCAGCCGGCCACGCCGTAGTGGAACATGGTCCAGACCACGGCGTCCTGGGCGGCCGCGCCCGTCTGCCCCTCGCCCGTCGGCGGAGCCATGTACTGGGTGATGGGCCCCGTGACGGAGTAGAAGAGCATGTTGATGCCCACACCGGCGGCGAACAGCATGGCCACCCAGGTGAAGAGCTTGTACTGCGGCCGGGAGTGGTCGGGGCCGAGTCGGACGGAGCCCTCCTTGGACAGCGCGACCCAGAGGACGAACACGATCACCACGGTGACGGTCAGGACGTAGAACCAGCCGAGGTTCTCCGCGATCCAGGCCACCATGGCCCGCATGGTGTCGGCGGCGTGCCCGGGCGCGAACATGGCCCAGAGGGAGAAGGCGACGATGACGGCCGAGGAGATGACGAAGACGCGCCAGTTGACCTTGGGGCCGGGCTCCTCGATGAGTTCCGCGGGGGCCTTGCTGAGCTCCTGACTGGAGACGGGAGGACGGTTCTCGGTCTCCGGGCCGTGGCGCCGCCGTTCGGTGCCGCCGAGGTGGCGGCGCTCGATCGGGGCCTTCGGCGGCTCGCCTCCGGGGCGGGGCGTGGGTACGGCTTCGGGCATGCGGTCCTCCTCCTGTCGGCGACGGGTTCAGGCGGGCGCCGGCGTGGGCGGACGTCCGCGGCCTCGGTCCGAAGGGATGGGGGAGGCCGTGCGCGGCGGGCACCCTGTTCATGGGGCCCGCCTGGCCAGGTTAGTACTCCTAACGAAATGATCTCCGTGGCCCGATCCGGGTCGGCAGGGAGCGCAGATGTCGGCTGTGAGCTGGGCTTTCGCGGTGCTCAGGCAGTGCTCTGAGGCTTTGTGTCCGGTGGGTGAAATGTGCCTTATCTCACCGCGGGTCGGATTTGGTTGCCCAGGGGTGCCGCCCGCCGGCCGGTCAGGCCTGATCTGCGGCGCGCAGGGCCCGCGCCAGCCACTCCAGCTCCTCGGTCGCGTCGGGCGCCGCCTCCTGCCCGCGCACGCGGGCGACAAGCCTGCGGTAGTGCTCGGCCCCTGCCTCGATCCCGGCCTCCAGACTGCGCAGCACGGCGGCCCGGTCGGCGTCGCCGAACAGCTCGGACAGCACCTCGGCCGCCTCCGGCGCCTCGGGAGCGACCCCGCGTCCTCTGACCTCCGCGACGGTCTGCACGGCCTGCTTGGCCCACCAGATGGACGCCCCGGGGGGACGGTGCCGCCCCGGGGTGGGCGTGTTGAGCTCCAGCCATGTGCGCAACCGGGCGCGAAAGCCGGGGTCCCGCACCAGTTCGGCCAGTTCGATCCAGGCGTCGACCTGCTCGGGTGTGGGATCGTCGGGCAGTTCGACGCCGAAGGCGAGGATGCGGTCGCGCAGGCGCGGCCCGACGTCGAGACCGCCGAACACCTCCTCCTTGAACTCGTCGATGATCTGCTTGCGTTCGGCGGCGGAAAGCCGCGCCAGCCTGTTCATCAGTGCTGTCTCCTCAGCGGTGGAACCACGTGTCGCCACGGTGGACAGGACGGCCCGGCTCACCCTGAGCGAGCGGATCTGCGCGTCGAGCGCGGCCACGTGCGCGTGGGCGACCTCGGCGACCGTGGTCCGGCCGCTCAGCACCCGGCGCACGTCGTCGAGCCCGAGGCCCAGCTCCCGCAGGGTGCGGACCAGTTCGACGCGGGCCACGGACCCGGCGTCGTAGAGCCGGTAACCGCTCGCGGAGCGGGCCACGGGCGGCACCGCTCCCTCGTCCGACCAGAAGCGCAGGGTGCGTACCGGAAGCCCGGTGCGATGCGCGAGCCGGCCGATGGTGAGCAGGTCGGGGCGTTCGTCGTCCATGGGCGAGATCCTGGACCCTCCAGCCGCTGGAGACTCAAGCGCCTTTTCGTCTTCGGTCAGGCCGCGGACCGATCGGACCGGATGAGAGGGCTTCAGGAATCCGACGTCACGTCACCAGCCGGCCGAACACGCGAACCCGTTGTGACATGACTGTGACAAGTAGAGTGGCTTCCGTCACAGACGGTCCGGTGCGGTGCTGATGAGGTGACCGCATGCCTGCCGCCCCTCTCGTCCCTCAGGCCCCGCTCCCGCTCGGACGGGGGTGACGGGTGTGCTGCTGGCAGGATTAGGTCTTTCCGTGGTCTGCGCCGTCGGCGCGCTCGTCGCCGCGGTGGGGGTCGTCGCGATGGCGTTACCCGGTCGGCCCGAGCCCTGGGCGGTGCACCTGCTGCGCCGTGCGGCGGCAGCGGCCGGGTGGGCGGCCGTGGCCGTCTACTCCCTGGGGCTCTCCGGCGTTCTGCTCTCGGAGCACGGGTTCAACAACGGCGCGGACTCCATCCCGGCTCCGGCCTGCCGCGACGGCTTCGACGCGGAGACGAGACAGGGCCTCTCCCACCACCGGTCCTCGTACCTGCCGCTCCGCTTCGACTGCGTCCGCGACGACGGCACCGTCTACCCCAGTGAGCCCGGCTACGTGTGGATGAACTGGGCGACCGCGTCCCTCGCCCTGGCCGCCGTCCTGTTCGTCATCGGCGCGGGCTACGTCACCGGGCTCCGTGCCCGGAAGGGTGCGGTGGCGCCATGACGCTGCTCCCGGTCTTCGTCGGGCTCGTGGTCGGCTGGGTCGCGCTGCGCGGGCTGCTGGCGCATCCGCTGCTGCCGCTGTGGGTGCGGACCTCGGTGTTCTGGACGGTGCCGCTCGGCGCCGTCACCTGGGTCATGATCATGGTGGCGGACGACCCCTTCCTGTTCCCGGATACCGACCCCTGCCCCTGGGAACCGCTGGAGGAGGGCGTCATCGGGGGCGGGAGGGTCTCGGGAGTCTCCACTCAGTTTCCGCCGCGGGCCTACTGCCAGTGGGAGGACGGCACCGTCCACGACCTCGCGCCCGGGGCCGTGTTCGTGTTCTGGGTCCTCTTCGCCATGACGGTGGTACCGCTCGCGGCGGGACTGTGGCACGTCCTGCGGGATCCGGAGTCGTTCCTGAGCCGGGCGCCTGTCGTCGAACGGCCCGTCGTCAGGGACAGGGATGCCGTGTGACGGCTGCGCAAGTGCGTCACATCGGTCCTGGTCTAGAGTGCGGGCACTGTCGCCTACCTGGACGATTTCATGCCTCGCGCTCCTTCGGACTTCACTTCCCTGTTCGCCGATCAGTACCGCTGCAACCTCCTGGGGGGCCGACCGGCCACCGTCTCCCTGAGTCGGCCCGTGGACCTGGCACTGCCCACGGGAAAGGTCGTCGTCTGTGACCCCTTCACCGGCCTCGGTCCGTTCGCGCCCATTCCCTTCACCGCCGCAGTCCGCCCGGGCAGGTATCCGGTCACCCTGGCGGTGGCGTCCTTCGACAACGGCGGTGTGCCGACTCAAGTGGCGGCTGCTGCCCGGTTGTCCGTCACGGATGCCCCCGTGACCGGATGGGAACTCGCACTCGTCGAGGACCAGGATGTCGCGGACCTCGGGGAGCGCGAGTTCTTCGGTTACGAGACGGGCCACGGGGACGTGTGTTTCGTGGACGCCTCTGCCGTCTCCGCACTGGCTGATCACGAGGACTGGCTCCTCGAGGCTCTGGCCGCCCATGCGGCGGCGGATTTCGGTCTGCCTCCCGTGAGGGCGGTCGGACCGGCCGGAGAGGAGATCGCGGCGTTCACCACGGGCCGCGGCTACGGGTTCTACCCCACGTGGGTCGGCCGTACCGGCGACGGTGACGTCGCTTCCTTCGTCACCGACTTCCTCGTGCTCGAGAAACCCGGCGCCACCAGCGGTGGGCCCTCGTGAGTCCCTGCTGTGGCCTGTCCGAGAGATCGCGCGGACAGGCGGCCGGCAGGGGCCAGTGGGCGGACGGGACGGGCAGAGGTTCCGTGATCATGGAGTTGCGACGCCCTGTGATCACCAGGGAGAACTCTGCCTGCGCTGCCGTCATGACTGACCGAACCGCTGTGGGTCCGATCCGCCCGCTGCCGCGGGCACCGAAGGGCCGTCATCGGGGCGTTCTTCGACCTTGCCCACACGGCCGTCACCGTGCGTAGCCTGATCCGCCGAGCGTGGACCACCTGTCGCCGGGATGTGCACCTCTGACGCCGGATCTGGCCGGCCACCCGCCCGCGCGACCTCCGAGGCGCCGCCTGTGGCGGCGGATGCGCTACGGAGTTCCGGTCAGGCGCAGGCGGGTGCGGGACGGGGCCGACGGGGGCAGGGCGGCGATGATCTCGGCGAGGGAGGTCGCGGCGAGGTTGTGCCGCCAGGCTTCGTGGGCTTCGGCCATCTTCTCGGCGAGGATGCAGGGGTTCCGGCACTCCTCGGCAGACAGTGCTCCTTGCCCCTGTTGGCGGATCTCGCGGCACTCGTACGGCGAGGACGTGCCGTCGACCGCCTCGACGATCTGCAGGAGCGTGATCTCGGAAGCGGGCCGGGCCAGCCGGAACCCGCCGCGCGGTCCCGTCGTCGCGGCCAGCACACCGGCCTTGACCAGCGCCTGCAGCTGCTTGGCGAGAGAGGCCGCCGGCAGGTCGAAGTACCGGGCGAGCTGGGCCGCCGACGCGGTGGCCCCCGTCTCGAGCTGCGCCAGCGACGTGGCGCAGTGCAACAGCCATTCCGTACTCACCGGCAGCTTCATGGCCTGATGCTATCCCGGAGATTGCAGACCTTTTTAGTCCGAGATAGCGTCCGGTGACAGCGCGAAAGACACGGAGGAGAGAGCACCATGCGGAGCATGCGGATCGCCGTCGCCGGAGCGACCGGGAACATCGGGGCCCTCACCGTCGCCGCCCTGGAACAGGCCGGACACCACGTCGTGCGCATCAGCCGCTCACTCGGCGTGGACCTGACCACCGGCGACGGCCTCGACGCCGCCCTGACCGGCGTCGAGGCCGTCGTGGACACCACCAACTGCACGGCGACCGACCGGGACGAAGCGGTGACGTACTTCGGCACCACCACCCGGACGCTGCTCGCCGCCGAGGAACGGGCCGGTGTCCGCCACCACGTGCTGCTCTCGATCGCCGCCCTCGACCGCGTCGAAGGCAGCGCGCACTACGCCGGCAAGCGCGAGCAGGAGCGTCTCGTGACCGAGGGGCCGGTGCCGTGGACGATCGTCCCGGCCACCCAGTTCCACGACTTCGCCGCGATGGTGACGAGCTGGACCGAGCGGGACGGCACCGCCACCGTCGCGCCCCTGCTCATCCAGCCGATCGCACCCGCGGACGTGGCCGACGTCCTCGCCGAGATCGCCACGGGCGCACCGCAGGGGCGTTACCGCGAGGTCGCCGGTCCCGAGCCGCAGGACCTGGTGGACATGGCCCGGCGCACCAACGACGCGCGCGGCCGTACGGTCAAGCTCGTACCGACGTGGTCGGCGCTGTTCGGCCCGGCGATGGCCGGTGAGGTGCTGCTGCCCCGTGCGGGCGCCCGCATCGCGCCGACCACCTTCGACGAGTGGCTCGCACAGCAGCGATAGCGTCCCCTTCCACAGCCTCCCCCCTCCGCAGCGCCCCACGCCGCCGCTGTCCTGATGAAGCTCATGTGAGCGCTCTGGTGGCACTTGCCCGCCGATTGCTCACGCTTTCCCGCACGGCATCCGCCCCCGTCCCCGGCACCGCAGACTCGGCACCGGGCAGATCCCCCTCCACCCATACCGGGATGCCATCCCGGTATGGGTGGAGGGGAGGGTGGAAGAGGCCGTCATGGCGGGT
The DNA here is from genome assembly GCF_053604275.1 of Streptomyces sp. NPDC004051. Taxonomy (NCBI): domain Bacteria; kingdom Bacillati; phylum Actinomycetota; class Actinomycetes; order Kitasatosporales; family Streptomycetaceae; genus Streptomyces; species Streptomyces sp. NPDC004051. Next base: position 40,970 of record NZ_JBSGHG010000007.1, read on the forward strand.
ACAGCAGGGTGCCGTACGCGGCGAAAACGGACCGCAAGCGTGAACCGGCCCACCTGCTTCTTCGCAGGGGAGCGCATCCGCTTCAGCCGTCGGCGCCCGGTCCGCTCCCCGCGCAGGGCCTTGGAGGAGGAGGCCATCACGAGCCAGGCGATGACCGCCGCCGGCAGGAGGACGGCGCGGAGGGCTGACCGGGCGCCGGGTCAACTGCCGCAGGCGCAGCCGGTGGCGACCTTGGCCTCGGCCGGGGTCCGAGCCGGGTCCGCAGCCTGTTCGTCGGGGGTGCAGCAGGCGGTGGTGCCGCAGCAGGCTTCGGGGGTGGACGCGGCGCTCTTGCCGAGGGTGTCGGCGTCGGCCTTGACGACGTAGACCTCCCACGGCTCCTTGCCGGGGCCGGTGACCCACACCTTGTCCTGCAGGGCGTAGCAGCAGGAGGTGTCGTTCTCCTCGAAGGTGGCCAGACCCGTCTCCTTGAGCCGGGTGGTGGCCGCGGTGACCTCCTCGGTGGAGGCGACCTCGACGCCGAGGTGGTCCAGACGGGTGTCCTCACCCGCCTCGCCCTCGATGAGGACCAGCTTCAGCGGGGGCTCGGCGAGGGCGAAGTTGGCGTAGCCCTCGCGGCGCTTGGCGGGCTCGGCGCCGAAGAGCTTGGAGTAGAAGGCGATCGAGGCTTCGAGGTCGGCGACGCGCAGGGCGAGCTGAACACGGGACATGGCGGTCTCCCATCCGGAACCACTCTGTTTCGACGTTTGTCGATGCAGTCGAGGTTGCCACTCGATTAGATGACTGTCAACATAGAGGCATGTCGAAACAAGCTGGTCTGCCGGTGCCCGGACAGGGCGACGCGGAGTGCTGTGCGCCGATGGTCCGCGAGCCGCTGGGCGAACAGGACGCGGCCGAGCTGTCGCGGATGTTCAAGGCGCTGTCGGATCCGATCCGGCTGCGGCTGCTGTCGTTGATCGCCTCCCACGAGGGCGGTGAGGCGTGCGTGTGTGACCTCATCGGCCCGTTCGACGTCTCCCAGCCGACCATCTCCCACCACCTGAAGGTGCTGCGGGAGGCCGGACTGGTCGGCTCCGAGCGGCGCGGCACCTGGGTGTACTACTGGGTGCTGCCCGCGGCCCTGGCGAAGCTGTCCGCCCTGCTCGAGACCCCCTCCGTGTCCGCGCAGGCCCCCGCGTGACCGGCCCGGCACCGCTGGCGAGGCGGGCGGTCGTCGAGGGGCTCGGCACGGCCGGGCTGGTCGCGGTGGTGGTCGGCTCCGGCATCCAGGCCACCGAACTCACCCGCGACGTCGGGGTGCAGCTGCTGGCCAACTCCCTGGCCACCGTCCTCGGCCTCGGTGTGCTGATCGCCCTGCTCGGCCCGGTGTCCGGGGCGCACTTCAACCCGGCGGTCACCCTCGCGGCCTGGCTCACCGGCCGCCGCACCGGCGACGCCGCCGCTCTGCGCGACCTCGCGGTGTACGTGCCCGCCCAGATCGCCGGGGCGATCGGCGGCGCGGTGCTGGCCGACGCCGTGTTCGGAGAACCGCTGGTGCACTTCTCCACCCACGACCGGTTCGCCGGTCACCTGTGGCTGGGCGAGGTCGTGGCCACCGCCGGGCTGGTCTGGCTCGTCTTCGGCCTGGCCCGCGCGGGCCGCGCGCACCTCGCACCGGTCGCGGTCGCCTCCTACATCGGGGCGGCGTACTGGTTCACCTCCTCCACCAGCTTCGCCAACCCGGCGGTGACCATCGGCCGCGCGTTCACCGACACCTTCGCCGGCATCGCCCCCACCTCCGTGGCACCCTTCCTCGCCGCCCAGCTGGTCGGCACCGCCGTCGGCCTCGGCCTGGTCACCGCCTGCTTCGGCCGCCCGGCCCCCGGGAGCGGGGACGAGGCCGTCGTCCCCCACGGCGGTCAGCAGCCCGCAGCCCCCACCCGTTCCGCCGAAGAAAGCGCCCTGACCCGATGAGCACCCCCGCCGTCCCCTCCGTGCTGTTCGTCTGCGTGCACAACGCCGGCCGCTCCCAGATGGCCGCCGCCTTCCTCACCCGCCTCGGCGGTGACCGGGTCCAGGTCCGCTCGGCCGGATCCGCCCCCGCCGACGCCGTCAACCCCGCCGTGGTGGAGGCCATGCACGAGGCCGGCATCGACATCTCGGCCGAGAGTCCCAAGGTCCTCACCGTGGCGGCGGTGCGGTCCTCGGACGTGGTGATCACCATGGGCTGCGGCGACGCCTGCCCGTACTTCCCCGGAAAGCGGTACCTGGACTGGCAGCTCGACGACCCGGCCGGCCAGGGCGTCGCGGCGGTCCGGCCGATCCGCGACGAGATCGAGCGGCGCATCCGCGGCCTGCTCGCCGAACTCGGCATCGAGGCGGCGGCGTGACCGTCCCGCACATCGCGCCGATGGGGCCGGAGCACGCCGAACAGGTCCTGACGATCTACCAGTCGGGCGTCGACGAGGGCAACGCCACCTTCGAGACCACCGCCCCGACCTGGGAGGCGTTCGACACCGCCAAGCTGCCCCGACACCGCCTGGTCGCCCTGGACGAGGGCGGCCGGGTGCTGGGCTGGGCCGCCGTGGTGCCGGTCTCCGACCGGTGCGCGTACGCCGGCGTCGTCGAGCACTCCGTCTACGTCCACCCCGACGCCCGTGGCCGCGGAGTCGGCCGGGCGCTCCTCGACGCACTGCTGTCCTCCACCGACGCCGCGGGCATCTGGACGGTGCAGTCCGGCATCTTCCCGGAGAACACCGCCAGCCTGGCCCTGCACCGGCGAGCCGGGTTCCGCATCATCGGCACCCGCGAGCGCATCGGCCGCCACCACGGCACGTGGCGCGACGTCGTCCTCGTCGAGCGCCGCAGCCCCACCGTGAACTGAGAGCGACGCCACGGAAGTTCCCGACGCGCACAGAACTGGTCGATGCGGATGGTCCGGATCTGTCTGCCCTTCGCGTTCGTCAGGCTCTCCGGTTGCAGCCCCGGGTCCTTGAAGAGCTGGTCGAGGGAGCGCCGAGCCGCCCGAACTTCTCCCAGGCGTCCAGCACGCTCTTCCTCATCGGGAGCTGGAGCTTGGGGGTTCGGTGAAGAGACCGATGTCGAAGGCGAGCTGCGGCATGGAGCGATCCTGAGCCGTGACAGCGGGGCCGGGAGCGGCTCAGGCCGGACCGCACCGGGGCGTCAGTTTCTGGAATGAGTACCGGGTGTGTGGCCGAAGGTACGGCGGAACACGTCGATGAAGGCGCTGGCGGACGACCAGCCGCACCGGTGCGCGACCGTGGTGACCGGCATGTTCCCGGCCAGCAGCACCAGTGCGCGGTGAAGGCGCAGTTGGGTGCGCCACTGCGGGAACGTCATGCCGAGGTCGTTGCGGAACAGCCGGGACAGGGTCCGGTCGCTCGCTCCGACGGCACGGCCCAGTTCGGCCAGGGTGCGGCCGTCGGCCGGGTCGGCGCGCAGGATGTCGCACAGCGTCCGCAACAGGGGATCGGTGGGGGAGGGCAGGTGGAGCGGTTCCTGTGGCGAGGCCCGGAGCCGGTCGAGCAGCACGGCGCGCAGCCGGTCCCGTTCGGGAGTGCTGCCGCCCGGGGAACGGGTGTAGGCGATGATCAGTTCGCGGAGCAGCGGATCCACGGCGAGGACGGTCGGGGTGGCGAGGTCCAGCGGGTTCTCGTCGGCGGGCAGCCCCACCAGGTGCAACTGGATCTCGCCGTGCGCCTGGTGGGCGTGGACGGTGCCGGCGGGCACCCAGATGGCGCGGGTGGCGGGGGCGACCCAGGAGCCCGCGCCCGTGGTGACGGCCAGCACCCCGCGGCCGGCGTAGACGATCTGGTGGTCGTCGTGCCGGTGGGCTTCGATCGCGGCGCCGGGAGGCAGCCGCTGGGTACGGGTCGGGGCAACCGACGTGTGGCGGATTTCCGGCATCGCCTGGCAGTTTATCGGAAGTGCGACACCCGGCCGGGAACCCACCATGACGGGGTGCGAAGGAAACCCTCGATCCTCCTGCTGTCCGCCGGGCACGCCTGCGTGGACGTCTACCAGGGATCCGTGGCGTCCCTGGTGCCGTTCTTCGCGGCCGAGCGCGCCTACGGCTACGCCGCGGTCTCGGGCCTCGTGCTCGCCGCCTCCCTGCTCTCCTCGGTGGCGCAGCCCGTGTTCGGCGCGCTGACCGACCGCCGGCCCGCGCCCTGGCTGCTGCCGGCCGGCACGCTGCTGGGCGGTCTGGGCATCGCGCTGAGCGGACTCAGCGGCTCCTACGCGTCGACCCTCGCGTTCGTGGCCGTCTCCGGGGTGGGCGTGGCCGCCTACCATCCCGAGTCCGCCCGGGTGGCCCGGATCGTGAGCGGGGGCAGCCACAGCGCGATGGGCTGGTTCTCCCTGGGCGGCAACCTCGGCTTCGCGCTCGCCCCACTCATGATCACCGCGGTCGTCGCGACCGGGGGACTGCGTCTGACGCCGTTCCTGGTCCTGCCGGCGCTCGTCGGTGCGGTGCTGTGCCTTCCCGTGCTGCGGGCGCTGGAACGGAGCACCGGCTCCGGAGACGGAACCGCGGTGGCGGCCCGGGCAGACGACGTGGCGTCGTTCGTGAAGTTGTCGCTGGCCGTGGTGTGCCGGTCGGTCGTCTTCGTCGGACTGAGCACTTTCCTCTCCCTGTACGCCACCGCACGCATGGCGGGCGGCACGGCGGCGGGCGCCGCGGCGCTGTTCGTGCTCTACCTCGGCGGCGCGGTGGGTTCCGTACTGGGCGGAGCACTGGCCCACCGCTGGGACCGGGTCACCGTCTGCCGCTGGTCCTGTCTGCTCACCGCCGGATCCGTGGCGGGCCTGCTCCTCGCGCCCGGCCCGGCCCTGTACCCGTTCGTCGCGTTGACGTCGGTGGGCCTGTACGTGCCGTTCTCCCTGCAGATCACTCTCGGACAGGACTACCTGCCCTCCCGTATTGGCACCGCCGGCGGCGTCACACTCGGCCTGACCGTCAGCGTGGGCGGCCTGGCCAGTCCGCTGATCGGCGGCCTGGCCGACGCGACCTCGCTGCGCACCGCTCTGGCCCCGCTCGTGCTGATGCCCGTCCTCGGCTGGCTGTTCTTCCGCACGCTGCCCGAGCCGGCCCCGCAGTCAGGGGACGTGGCCCCGCCGAAGGGGGTGACACCGATGCCGCGCGCTCCCGCTCCGGACCCGGTCACCGCTGACCGGCCCGCCGAGGTGAACGGCCCACCGGAACCGGTGGGCCAGGACTCCTGCCCGCTGAAGGACTGGGGCTGTGCCGCCGGTCCGAGCCGGCCCTCCTGGCGCCTGCTGTCCAGCCACCGGACGTCCGACGGTGAGGTGGAGTACTGCAAGTGCAGTTGCGATGCCGTCGTGGTGCTCCACGGGGAACAGTTGGCCGCCTTCACAAGCCCTCCGGCCGGCTGACCTTCCCGCCCCGGCGGGGCGGTGACGCGCCGTGCCCCCGGAGAACGCCGCGGGCCCGGCCGGGTCGCGATGCGAGCGGAGGGGACGAGGTGCGCACGGGCTCGGCGTCGTGGCTGCTGCGGACGAGCCGGGGGCCGGCCCGGGCCGCATCGTGACGCGGTGAGGGGCCGCTCCTCGCCCACACCGCTTCCGGCCGTTCCCACCGCGTTGCCTCCACCCCCGCGTTGCCCCTGCTCAGGCCTTGTTTCCCGGGCGGCCGCCCGGCGGGCAACAGGAAACCCGTCGACCTCCGCCGGCGGCGGGGAGACTCTGGGTCCGTCGGCAAGCGGCAGCGAAGGGGGGTCGGTTCCATGAGACGTGCACTCGTGTCCTTGTGCGTGGTCGTGGCGGTCGTCACGACCGGATGCGGCGGCGACAGCGGCGACAGCGGCGACGGCCGGACACGACAGGATCCGCGTCCGTATCCCCGGGCACTGACCTGGCGGCAGGAACTGCGTGTCGCCGACGCGCAGCAACGCCTGACCAAGCAGTGCATGAGCCGCCAGGGCTTCACCTACCGGGAGGACCGCGGACTGACGCTCCGGGAGAGCCGCCCGGTGCGCTACGTGCAGGACGACGTGGACTGGGCCCGTACGTACGGGTACGGCGGCCGGATCGAAGCGAAGAGCCTGCGCGTCCACGAACGCAACCCCAACGGAACCTACCGCCAAAACCTCTCCCCGTCCCGGCGCGTCGCCTTCGACACCGCGCTCGACGGCGGCGACAGCGCCCGCATGCTCACGGCACCGCTGCCGGGCGGCGGGGAGACGCGCAAACGCGTCGGCGGCTGCACGGAGGAGGCCGAGCGCGCACTCTACGGCGACCCGGCCGAGTGGTACCGCACCGGCAAGATCGCCACCGGCCTCAACGCCCTCTACGGCAAGGAGCTGATGAAAGACCGCCACCTGACCGCGGCGGTACGGGCCTGGTCCCGGTGCATGAAGAGGGCGGGCCGGCCCTACGAGGACCCCCAGGCGGCCCGCGAAGCCGTCCGGGTCGACACCAGCCGGCTGGGTGCGGCCCGCGCCGACGAGGCGTTCGCCGCCGAGCGGGAGACCGCCGTCGCCGACGCGACCTGTGCCCGCGAGACCTCCCTGCGCACCGTGGCCACGGCGCGGGAGACGTACTACCTGGACCGCCTGCGCGACCGGTTCGGCAAGGACATCGACACCTACCGGCGCCTCGGTCAGAGGGCCTACGACCGGGCGGTGCGCATCGTTCCGGAGCGGGGCTGACCACTCCCGCTCCTGGGCGGACATCGCCCCCGGTGAGGGCACGCCGGGCCACCGGCCCGGTGCGCCGGCACCGACGCACCACGTGGTCAGAGGAACCGTCAGAGAAAACGAGGGGAAACAGCATGCGCAAGTTCACCGTCACGGCCGCCCTCCTCGGGCTCACCGCCCTGGGCGTCGTCGTACCCGCCACCACCTCGCAGGCGGCCGGGAACACCGTCGCCGGGCCGGGCTGCGACAGCAAGTGGGGGCCGCGCAACGGCAACATGTACGCCTGGGAGAACCTGGACTGCTCGGGCGCCGAACTGATCCGCTCCGCGGGCAACAGCGACTGGTGGGTCGGCGCGCAGGACAGGGCGACGTCCGTCATGAACCGCGGCTTCACCGGTGGCCTCGACCACGTCGCGTTCTACGAGAACTCCGGCTTCGGCGGCGGCCACGCCTGCCTCGCGCCGGGTGAGCTCTACGCCGACAACCTGACCGACAACCGGTTCACCAACGGGGTCAACGCGAACGACACCATCTCCTCGCACCGGTGGGTGGCCCGCAGCGCCTGCGGGGCCTTCCTGACCTGAGCCGACCTGACCCGTCAGCGTCCGCGTGCGCGTGCGTGCGACGGGGGACGAACGTCCGGAACCGCACCGCGGTTCCGGACGTTCGTGTTTACGCCACACGGGGGAAAGGTTTGGCTGCGCTCATCACCCCGGCAGTAACCTGGCCGTCCACCGTCTCACGGCCGTACTGCATGGGGGACACCGTGGGAGATCCGCAGCACGAGCATGAAGTCGACCAGCGGAACGGGCGGGATCGGAAGGCGCTGACCACGCACTCCTTTCCCGCGCAACTGAGACGCCTCAGACAGGCACGTGGCCTGTCGCTGACCGAGCTGGCACGGCGGACGCATTACAGCAAGGGCTACCTCAGCAAGATCGAGACCGGCACGAAGCGGGCGACCGCCGACGTCGCCCGTATCTGTGACCGAGTACTGGGCGCCGAGGGGGAGTTGCTCAGGCTCGTACAGGAGAGACCACCCGCCGACAGCGGGAGCGGCGCCGAGGCCGCCGCTTCCGAGCGGCAGTCCGACGGGATGTGTCCCTACCGCGGCTTGTCGGCGTTCACCCCGCAGGAGGCGGACTGGTTCTTCGGCCGGGAGCGCGCCACGGCCGCACTGGTGGAGCGGGTCTTCGAACGGGTGGGAAGCGGCCCTCTGATGCTCGTCGCCCCCTCGGGCGCGGGCAAGTCGTCCCTGCTCAACGCCGGCCTGGTGCCCGCCCTGCGGCGCGGCGACTTCCCGATGCCGGGCGCCGACCGGTGGCCGGTGGTGACGCTCACCCCCACCTCGCGGCCCCTGGACGAGCTCCTGGAACGCACCGCGAAAACGGTGGGCGGAGACCTCGCCGTCACCGTCGAGGAGGTGCGCGAGAACCCCGACGCGGTGCTGGACGCCATACGCGTGATGGTGGGCGATCCGCCGGAGCCGTCCGGGGAACGCCGGCCCCTGCCCTGCCGGTCGGTGCTGATCGTCGACCAGTTCGAGGAGCTCTTCACCCTCTGCGCGGACGAGGACGAGCGGCGCTCCTTCGTCCGGGTGCTCTGTGCGCTGGCGGCTCCCCGGCCGGAGCGGAGCGCACACGGCCCCACCGTCGTGGTGCTGGGCGTCCGGGCCGACTTCACCGGCAACTGTCTGGACCTTCCCGAACTGGCCCCGGTCCTCACCGACGGGCTGTTCGTGCTGCCGCCCATGTCCGTGGTGGAACTGCGGGAGTCCATCACCCGGCCGACGCAACTGGCCGGCCTGACGCTCCAACCGGGCCTGGTGCCCCTGCTCCTGCGCGACGCGGGGCTGCGCGACGAGCCGGGCGGCCCGCTGCCGGGCGGCACACCGCGGGGCAGCGGGAAGGACGCCGGTTCCGGAGCCGACGTGACGCCCTCCGGCGTACTCCCCCTCGTCTCCCACGCCCTGCTGGCCACCTGGCAGCGGCGCGAGGGGGCCGCGCTGACCGTCGCCGGGTACGAGCGGGCCGGCGGGATCCAGGGCGCGATCGCGCGGACCGCCGAGAACGTCTTCGCCCGGCTGCATCCGGCCGAGCAGAAGACGATCCGCCGCGTCCTGTCCCGTCTGGTGTACGTCGCGGACGGCGGCGGGGCGACCCGCCGCCGGACGAACAGGGCAGCCCTGATGGAGCAGTTCGCCGGCGCGGACGGCGCGGCCGCCGCGCTCGACGCCTTCGTACGGGCCCGGCTCGTCACCATGGACAGCGACACGGTCGAGATCACCCATGAGGCCCTGCTGCACGCCTGGCCACGGCTGCGGGACTGGATCCACGCCGACCGCGCCGGGCTGCTGCTCCACCAGCAACTCGCGCACGCCGCCGCCGAATGGGAGCGCGAAGGCCGTGATCCGTCCGCTCTGTACCGCGGCACCCGGCTGAGCACCGTGCGCTCCTGGGCCGACGAACTGGACGGCTGGAGCCGGCTCGGCCCCGGCGAGGAGGCGTTCCTCGGAGCGAGTCTGGCCGAGCAGGAAGGCCATGAGAGGCAGGCCAGACGCCAGGTCCGGCTCCGGCAGGCGATGCTCGCCACGCTCGTCGTCCTGCTGGGGCTCGCCCTGACCGCCGGAGGCCTCGCCCACCAGCAGCGCGAGAGCGCCCTCGACCAGGAACGCGTCGCACGGTCCCAGGCCCTCGCCGTGCGGTCCGCGTCGCTCGTCGGAGGCCGCCCGGAGGCGTCGATGCTGCTGGCCGGGGAGGCCTACCGGGCCCACGCCACCGCCGAGGCGCGCGGCGCGCTGCTGAGCACGCAGTCCCAGCCCTTCACCGGCCGGTTGGGCGGGCACCGGGGGCCGGTCAACGCGGTGGTCTTCGCGCCGGACAACCGGTCCCTGGCGACGGCCAGTTCCGACGGGACGGTGACCCTGCGCCGGGTCTCGGACCGCCGCACGACCGCCACGTTCGCCGTGTCCGGACCCGTCCGCTCGATCGCCTTCAGCCCCGACGGCCGCACCCTCGCGGCGACGTCGACGCGCGGGCCCGTGACTCTCTGGGACGTCGCCGAGCGGCGGAGGAAGGCCGTGCTCGCCGACAGCACCAAGGGCGCCCGGGCGCTGTCCTTCGACCCCCGTGGGCACCGGCTCGCCGTCGCGACCGCGCAGGGGCCGATCCAGTTGTGGGACACCGCGCGCACGCCCCGCGTCACCGCCTCCCTCAGCGGGCACGAGGGAACGGTCAACGCCCTGGACCACGCCCGCGACGGCCGGACCCTGGTCTCCGCCGGGGCCGACCGGATCGTGCGGCTGTGGGACACCGGCCGGGCCCGGCCCCTCGCCGCACTCGAGGGGCACACCGACGAAGTGCTGGGCGCGGTGTTCTCCCCGGACGGCCGGAAGGTGGCCTCCGGGGGCATCGACCGGACCGTACGGCTGTGGGACGTGCGCGCCAGCCGGCTCAGGGCAACGTTGTCCGGGAGCAGCGACGACATCAACGCCGTCGCGTACACGCACGGCGGCGCCACGGTCGTCGGCGCGGTCGGCGACGGGACGACCAGGCTGTGGGACGTCCGCAGCGGCCGGCAGACCGCCGTGCTCGCCGGTCACACCGACTACGTGATGGGGGCGGCCGTGACCTCCGCCGGCACCCTGCTCGCCACGGCCGGCTTCGACCGGTCCGTGGTCCTGTGGAACCTCGGCGGCCCGGCGCTGACGGCCCGTCCGTTCACGGAGGTCTGGCAGGCCCGGTACAGCCCCGACGGGAGACTGCTGGCCACCGCCGACGCCGACCACACGGTACGTCTGTGGGAGGTGGCCGGGCGCCGGCTCCTGGCGACGCTCCGGGGACACACCGAGGCGGTCTTCTCGGTGTCCTTCGCCCCGGACGGGCGGACCCTGGCATCGGCGGGCTCCGACGGCACGATCCGGCTGTGGGACGTGGCCGCACGCGCGGCGCTGGCGACCCTGACCGGCCACACCGGGCAGGTCTACTCCCTGGCCTTCGCCCCCGACGGCCAAAGCCTCGCCTCGGCCGGCGCCGACCGCACGGTGCGCCTGTGGGACGTGACGAAGCGCGCGCCGCTGGCGACGCTGACCGGCCACCGGGACTTCGTCAACGGCGTCGCCTTCAGCCCCGACGGGCGGGTTCTGGCGAGCGCCGCCGACGACCTGACCGTACGGCTCTGGGACGTCTCCTCACGCCGCCCGCTCGGCACGCTGAACGGCCACACCGGCGCAGTGCGGAGCGTGACCTTCACCCCCGACGGGCGGACGCTGGCCAGCAGCGGCAACGACGGCACCGTACGGCTGTGGAACGTCCGTGAACGCCGTTCCGAGGCCGTCCTGACCGGTCACATCGGCTCCACCCGGGGCATCGCCTTCGCTCCCGACGGGCGGACGCTGGCCAGCAGCGGCAACGACCGCACGGTGCGGCTGTGGGACGTCGCCGGCCGGCGCCCGTGGGCGACGCTGGCGGGTCACACCGATGCGGTGTGGAGCGTGACCTTCGCTCCCGACGGACGCACGGTGGCCAGCGCCGGCACGGACGGCACCGCACGGCTGTGGGACCTCGATCCCGGGGGCCGGTTGGCGGAGATCTGCCGACTGCGCGCGGGCATCGGTGCGGACGAGCGCGCGAAGCTCCTGCCCGGCATCCCCCTCTCCGACGGGGGGCCCTGCGACGGCCGGGGGTGAGGGCGACCCGCCTGCCCGAAGGGGGTTTCCCAGGTGTTTCCCGTTGCCCGTCGGCGGGAGGCGACACCCGGACCTCGACAACCGCGAGGCACGGCCAGCAGGCTCCTGTACGACTACTTCCTTCACCACCCACAGGAAACGGGGGTCCTGGCATGGTCCGCCGGACCGGTTCCATCCGCACACTGATCGCGTTACCGGCCTTCCTCCTCTGGGCGCCGGTGACCGCCGCCACCGCCAACACCGCGGCGTCCGCGCAGCGTTCGGCCGCCGACGCGTGCGGCGTCCTCGCACCCGGCGCCTCCGCGGCGGCCGAACGCGCGATCGCCGCCGCCTGCGCCGAGGTCGCGGCCGGCACCTGGTACACGTGGGGCGGCGGGCACGGCGACCGGCCGGGCGCCACGTACGGACAGGTCGACCCGACCGACCCGGACAGCGAACACGACCCCGAACGGCTCGGCTTCGACTGCTCGGGCCTGGTCCGCCACGCGTACGCCCGGGCGGCGGGCTCCGACATCCTCAACGGTGTCGCCGGCCAGCAGTACTACACGCACCGCGCCGCCGACCGCTTCACCGCCGCCCAGGGCCTGGCCCCGCTGCTCCCGGGCGACCTGCTGGCCTGGGGCACCTCGCAGGACCTGCACCACATCGCCATCTACCTGGGCGCGGGCAAGATGGTCGAGGCCAAGGAATCCGGCACCAGGCTCATGGTCAGCGACGTCCGCCTGAACGGCGACTACTTCGGCGCCGTCCGCGTCAACACCGGGCCCGTCACCGGTCACGTCCACCAGACCTGGGGCACCGGCGTGTGGACCAAGGCCGAACCCTCCGTCAGGGCCGCCCGCGTCTACGCCTTCCCGTACTCCACCACCATCCGCGTCCAGTGCCAGAAGCACGCCGAACCGGTCACCTCCGAGGGCTACACCAACGACGTGTGGTCGTACCTGCCGGACTACAGGGCGTGGGTGACCAACATCTACATCAAGGGACCGGCGTGGCTCGACGGCGTGCCCGACTGCGGGACGACGCCACCGACACCGTGACGCGCCGGCGCCGGGGCGCGCTCTGAGACGGATGGTGCCCAGAGCACGGACGACACGAGTGTGACCGCTGCCTCGCAGGAGGTGGCGGTCTTCTCGTACCGGGGGCGACGCGTGCGCCCCTACGGAACGACCGCCGTCGACGAGGCGCGTACCAGGGCGCCGGATCCCGTCACCGTCCGGCCGACCACGATCACGGCCTGAGACATCGAGTGCGTGGGCGGGCACAGCCGTCCCGGACCCCCGAACCAGCCGTCGCGCGCTCGTGGGCCGTCCGTCCGATGGTCGGTCGAGCTGGTGGGCTCCGACGGACAAGCCCGCCATCGCCTACCGGAGCGCACTCCACCTCGCAGCCGCCTTGCTCTGGACGCGACCACGGAAAGCTGGGGTTCCCCTCGTGCCGGGCAATGTCCGGCTTAGGGCCTGGGCGTGGCGTCGACAGCCCGCACCCGGCAGTCCGAGCACCTGCCGGACCTCTTCGCGACGAACAGGTGCCGATAGATCGTCACCTGACGCCGAGGGATGCCGCAGAGGGTCGCCTCACCCGCCAAGGCGTGCTCCAGAGCCGGGTCACCCGTCTCCCGGCATGCCGTGAAGCACGTCGGGGCAAACCCGAACGTGAACCTGAGGGATCGGAGGTGGTGACCAGGACGCGACATGGCCGCTACCCTCGCACGTGGCCCGATCGACGTGAAGTGAAAGAGACAGGCCCCAGCGGGTGTGGTGAACCGGCGATGTGCTGCTTGAGCACCGCGAACTCGTTCGCCCTCTTCACGAGTCGACACTCCAGTGGGCTCGGTACCGCGCAGGCTTTTGCCGCCCACGGCCAGCCCGCGAAGTCCGTGCGCCTGGGGGCGGCGGTCGGCGATCCAGTCGCCGACCGCCCGGTCCAGCGCGTCGCCGTCGATGCGGGCCGGCAGTCGGCGGGCCGTGGTCTCCGATCCCCGGAGGACACGGTCTGGTGCCGCAGGTCGCCGGCCCGCCGTGGACACCGGGGAGGTCACCCCGGACGGGCCGTCTGGCTGCCGGGACCGCGGGCAGGGCCTTGAGCGGCCGCCCGCTCGCAGTGATGCGTGGCGCCCGCGCTCCCCTCCTCCGGGCGGGCGCCCGCCCGCGCGCTTGGCAGCGGCCTCAGGACTCCGGGTCCGGGCGCCCCCGGCGCAGGACGCCGGTGCACCAGCTGATGACCGCGGCGTTGACCGCGGCCCCCAGGACGAGCGAGGCGAAGAACATCGAGCCGTGTTCCGGCAGGACAAGGACGACGAGGCTGCCGGGGGCCGTGACGAGGAGCGGGAGGACGAGCGCCATCGCCTCGCCGGAGTCGTCGGTCGCGATCGTCACCACCGCCCACACGAGCACGGCCGCGCAGAGCACGAGGTAGGCGAGCGCGCCGAGGCCCACGCGGGCGCGCAGCCGGCGGGGGAGGGACGGGCGGGAGTTCCCGACGGTACCGGTCATGGGCGCACTCCTGGAGCGTGTCGAGCGGTCAGAGACGGGTGCCGGGCGGGTTCGGGCGGGCGAGGCGGGAGCAATGCGCTCGGACATGGGAAATCCCCCTGGAATCGTGTGTGGTGGAGCATCGGACGCGCCCGCTCACCCGGGTACGGCGTGTACGGCGGGCAAGGACCGCTGAACGCGGCGAAGGCGCTGGTGGGACGTTCTCGGGGAGGCGGTGGTCGGCCGCCTTCTCGATGTGATCGAGCCTAGGCCCGGACACCCGGCCCGGTCGTCGCCCTGCGGGACGACCTGTGGATGCAACCGCGGGCAGAGCATCTGCAACCCGGGTAAGAGACGGGAATCCGCCTTCAGCGGGAGCCGGGCCCCTCGTCCGCGGTCATAGCCTTGTCCAGCCATGAACCGAACCGACGACCGGCTTCTCCCGGTCCTGCTGATCTGCGCCCAGGCCCTGGTGTGGCCGGGGGCGGCGCTGGTGCGCGGGGCGGTCCCGTCCGCGGGCGCCCTCCTGGTGGCGGTGCTCGTCGCCGTGGTGGTGACGGCCGCGCTCGTCCTGCGTCGCAACCGTCCGGTGGTCGCCCTCCTCGTGGTCGTCGCCGCCTGCGCGCTGGGCGCCGGCCCGCTGCCCGCCGGGGCGACGGCGGTGCTCGGCACGGCCGGGGTGGGGCTGGCCCTGTTCACGGTGGCGGCCCGGCGGGACGCCTTCACCGCGGTGCTGTGCGTCCTGACACTCACCGTCTGGCAGCCGCTGTACAACGTCAGCCTGCACGGGACCAGCAGCCGCGACAGCCTCCACCTCGCCCTGACGGCGCTGCTGTACGCCGCCGCGTGCGGCGCCGGCGTCCGCGTACGACGGATCCGCCGTGCGCGCCGCGCCGCCGAGCGGTTGCGGCAGCGTACGGAGGCCGAGCGCCACCGCCTGCCGGCGGTCGAACGGCGGCGCATGGAACGGGAGTTGCACGACGTCAGTGCCCACCGTCTGACCGCCGTGGTCGTCACGGCGGGAGCCGCGCTCGGGCTGCGCGACCGCTGCCCCGAACTCGTGGAGGAGGCACTGGACTTCGCCGTCGGCACCGGTCGCGAGGTCACCCGCGCGCTCAGTGCCGTACGGGCCCCGGCGCCCTCCCGCGAGGACGGTCCCTCACCGGAGGAGCGGCTGCAGGATCTGGTCGCGGGCTTCCGGCGCCTGGACCAGCGGGTCGACTGTGAGATCGACCCGCTGCCGGACGGCGCCGTCGCGGACGCGGCGTACGGCATCGTGCGCGAGGCGCTGACCAACGTGGCGCGGCACGCCCCCGGCGCGCGGACGACGGTGCGCGTCCGGTACGGCGACACCGGCACCGACGTCGTGGTCACCAGCTCGGCGCCGCCGGCCGGTGCGGCGGCGCACGGCGCGGGACTCGGCGGTGGACGCGGCCAGGGCTTCTTGCGGTCGCGGGCCCGTGAGGCGGGCGGCATCCTCGTCACCGGCCCCACGGTGGAGGGCGGTTGGGAGGTGCGCGCGGCTCTGCCGGGCCGGACCGGAGCCCCGGTGGAACGTTCCGTCCCGCGCGATTACCGCCTGGCGCAGCTGACGGCCGCGTTCGGCCTGGTCGTCCAGCCGATGCTGCCGATGCTGGTGCTCCACCGGGAGGAGGCGCTGCAGCCCGGTGCGACGGTGCCCGCGGGCGTGTTCTTCGGGCTGCTCGCCGTGGCCCAGGCGGTCGCCCTGCTGTGGCTGCGCAGGTCGCCCCGCGCGGCCCGGGGTGCCCTGCTCGCCCTGGTCCCGCTCTGGCCGGTGGCGATGTCCGCGGGCCACTACACCGGCCCGGTGCTGCTCCCTCTCGCACTGAGCCTGCCGGCCACCTGCGCGGCGCTCGTGGCGGACGCCGCCCGGAGGGCTGCCGCCCCGTCCCGCGCCGGAGCCCGCCCCCCGCACACGGACGCGCGGATCGTCGAGCGGCTGCGCGACCGGTTCGCCGAGATCCGCCCCCCGCACGCGCGGGCAGCGGACACCGCCGGTCCGTCCGCCGTGGGCACCGGCACCCGCTCGCGCCTGACTCCGCCCGCCACCTGGCGGATGAGGCGCCCGGTCCTCCCGGTCGCCGCCGTGGCCGTGCACACGGGGGCCGCCACGGCGGCGGTCCTGGACCGGGGCACCGCACTCCCCGTCGTGGCGGTCGTCGCCGGGACGACGGCCGCGACGGCTCTGGTGGCCGGCGCGAGCCGCTGGGCCGGGACCCGGCACGGCCGGCGCGAGCGGGCCGCTCGGGGCGCCCACCAGGACCGGCTCGTCACGTGGACCGAGGAGGCCGTCCGGGACGCGTGGGCCGAGCGTCGCAGGATCGCCGCCGGACTGGAGACCACCGTCCTCTCCCGCACCGCCGACATGGTCGCGGAGGCGGAGGCGGGCCGCCTCGACGCGACCGCCGACCGCGCCCGCGAGGCCCTGGCCGCGATGCGCGCCCTGCTCGACGCGGTCCGCGACGGGCAGGCGGAGACCGCCCTGCGGCCCCAGCCCACCCTGCAGGCGCTCGACCTGCTCGCCCATCAGCTCCGCGCCACCGGACGCGACATCGAGATACGGCTGACCGACCGCGTACCGGCACGTCTTCCCACCGCCGTCGACCTGGCCGCCTACCACGCCGCCGAGACGGTTCTGGCCATCGGCGGGGACGAACCCGCCGTCGTCGAACTGGACGCGGAGGCGGATACGTTGACGCTCACCGCCACCGGAGTGCCCGACACCGCGGACACGGCCGCCGCCGAGCGGCTGGCCACTCGGGTGACCGCACTCGGCGGCACGCTGACCACCGGCCCCCGGGGCACCGTACGGATCCGGCTGCCCCTCGCGGGCGCGCCGGACATCGAGGAGGGACAACGATGAGCCTCGACGTGCTGGTCGTCGACGACCAGGGCATCGTGCGGGCGGGATTCGCCGCCGTGATCGACGCCGAGGAGGACATGACGGTCGTCGGTGAGGCCGCCGACGGCGCCGCCGCGGTACGGCTCGCCCGGGAACTGTCGCCCGACGTGGTCGTCATGGACGTCCGCATGCCCGAACTGGACGGCATCGCCGCCACCCGCATCATCACCGGCCGCGAGGATGCGCCCAAGGTCCTGGTCCTGACCACCTTCGACCTCGACGCCTACGTCTTCGACGCGCTGCGCGCCGGCGCGTCGGGCTTCCTCCTCAAGGACGTCCACCCCGCCGAACTGCTGCGGGGAATCCGGGTGGTGGCGACGGGGGAGAGCGTCCTCGCGCCGTCCGCGACCCGCCGCCTCATCGGCCACTACGCGTCAGGACGGGGCCCCGAGATCCCGGCGGGCAGCTCTCCCGGGCTGGACAGCCTGACCGCCAGCCAGCGCACCGTCCTCACCCTGGTCGCCTCCGGCCTCACCAACGGGGAGATCGCCGAGCGGCTCGGCATCACCGTCGGCACCGTGAAGTCCCACGTCAACGCGCTGCTGCGGAAGCTCGGCCTGCGGGACCGCGTCCAGGCGACGATCCTCGCCTACGATCTCGGCCTCGCCCGCCCGAATCCGCCCGGCACCCGTCTGTGACCGCTCGACCCGCTCCAGGAGTGCGCCCATGACCGGTACCGTCGGGAACTCCCACGCGTCCCTCCCGCGCCGGCTGCGCGACCGCGTGGGCCTCGGCGCGCTCGCCTCTGCGGTGACTTCCTCTTCTCCCGCGGAGAACTTGCCGAACGTGACCCCGACCGGCCCGTACAGGTTCTTCAGGGCCCAGTGTGGCCATGTGTGGCTGTGACCAGCACGGCCACACCACGCCTCCCCGTCGAGCTCGGTGAAGAGGGTCAACGGAAGAGCGCCCGGTGCCTCGAGCCGGGAGTTCGGTGAGTTCCACGGAGTGCGCGTCGGCTCGGAGACCACCTGGGCTCCGGCGGCGGCCGGCTTCGAGGTGGTGGCGACGGAGTCGTCGACCTGGAAGGCGACCCGAATGTGGCCGGCTACTCGCCGCCCGACCTCGACTTCGTCGATGAAGGCAGCGTGGTTGCCCCCGGCGCGCTTCACACTTCGGGCCAGAACTGTGTGATGTACCGCTCCACACCGTGGACGACACAGTGTCGGCTCCGGGCGGACACTGCCTCCCGCCCGGCGCACACCACTCGTACCGCCCACTTTCCCGGCCCGTCCGACAGTTCGCTCAGCTCCGACATCGGTCCGCCCGCCACCCCCCCCTGGCGCGCAGCTTGCCCGAAGAACAGATGATGCGTGCCCGGCCTGTCTCGTCCCATTCTCCGTCCGGCACCGCGGGCTCCCGGTCCCGGACCTCGACTTCCAGGGACGCGGTATGGGTATGTCCGGCGCTGCGGAAGTCAAGGCGACCCGGGTGAGCGGTGAGGAACGCGTCACCCTCGAAACCCTCGGGGAACAGCACGGGGACCTGCGTATCGTCGAAGTCTTGCAAGGCCCACCCGCCGTAGTCCACGTTCACGGGATACGCCTGGCGCCTCATCAGGCCGGCCACGTCCTCACCTCTTGTCGCTCTTCCTCGTGCGGGTCCCCCACGGCATCGTGGATCTTCGCCGTCGATGGTGCCGACTTCGCATCGCAGACGGAACTCGGCCGAGAACGGAAAGCCGGTCCGCGAGTTCGCGCGGGAGCAGGCCGGAGGTGTCAGTCGCGTTCTCGCTCACGTCCCCGTCGACCGTCCGTACGGCCTCCAGTACGCCGTTCAGCCCGACCGGCGCCTCCTCGCTGTTCGGCCCGCTGACACGTCCACAGGCATCGGCCAGGGCCTCGAACTCCGGCAACGCGGACCGGTGATCCCCCGCGAGCCGGCGGCCGAACGCCCTGCGCCTGTGGAGTGCGAGGACCGGCCTGCTCTCCGCGCCGAGCACTCGGGCGGCCGAATCGATCATCTCACCGACCACTTCGGCCGCTTGCCGGCCTTCGCCCCCGCCCACCCGTCTCCGTCAGGAACGGGCCGGGCTCGTCCGGCCAGGAGACCTACAGGCTGTCGCGGGCCAGGTGTGTGCGAGGCTGGTTGACTTCTTCTGCACGGGCGGTCGACGGCGGGCTTAGGCCAGGCGGTTCGTGCACAGGCATGCCGCTGGGGCTCACCGAAGGAAGTGGACGTGGAGCAGTTCGCTGCGGGCAAGGTTCTGCGCGGCAGGTACCGGCTGGACCGGATCCTGGGCAGAGGGGCGATGGGGCACGTCTGGCAGGGGACGGACGTGTATCTGGACCGCCCTGTCGCGGTCAAGACCGTCGCCGCGGACCTGCTCGCCCTGCCCGACTGGCGCCGCACCGCCCTGGCGCGCTTCGAGAGGGAGGCCAAGGCCGCCGCTCGTCTGGACCACGCCAACATCACCACCGTGTACGACGCGGCCGTCACCGAGGATGTCTGCTGCCTGGTGATGCAGCTCGTCGACGGGACGACCCTCGACAACGTCGTCGACGGCGCCGACGACGGACGCCTGCCCGTGTCCGCCGCGGTCTCCGTGGCCGCGCAACTGTGCTCGGGGCTGTCCGCCGCGCACGCGGCCGGCCTGGTGCACCGCGACCTCAAGCCGCAGAACGTCATGGTCCGCACCAGCGGTCTGGTGAAGATCCTCGACTTCGGCCTCGTGAAGGTGCTCTCGGACACCGATCCACAGCTCACCATGACGGGCGAGACACTCGGCAACATCGCCTACGCCTCGCCCGAACTCCTGGCCGGCGAACAGCCGCTGGACGGTCGCAGCGACCTGTACGCGGTGGGCTGCCTGCTGCACCACATGCTCACCGGCCGACCCCCCTTCCACGGTGAGGGCCCCGCCGAGCTGGCGACCCAGCACCTCACCGCGCCCCCGCCCCGGCTGGCCGGATGCGGGGTCGACGCCCCGGCCGCGCTCCAGGACCTGCTGCACGCACTGCTCGCCAAACGTCCCGAGGACCGTCCCGGCGGGGCGGCGGAGGCGTACGCCGCCCTCGCCCCGTACCTGCCGGCCCCGGATCCGGCACGCGCGACCCGCAGGATGCCGCCGGAGGACCCCCGGCGGCCGTTCCTCGTGCCCCAAGGGCCGGTCATGTCCCGACCGGCGGCCGGACCTTGATCAGTTCCTCGAGGAACGGGCTCGGCTCCCCGTGCCAGAAGACGTCCAGGCTGTCCCGGGCGCGCGTGGTCGCCACGAAGAGCAGGGACCGGGCGCGCTGCATCTCCGTCCGGTAGCGCGCCGGGTCCGTGGTCCGCCGCTGCTGGACGCTCGCATGCGGCACCAGCCCGTCGGCCACCCCGGCGATGATCATGCGCTGGTACTCGAGCCCCTTGAACCGGAACATCGTGCCGATGTGGACGCCGCTGTCGCCGCGGGGCCCGTCCGGGCCTATCTCCAGCGCCTGGATACCGTGCTGAAGCAACGTGTTCGCGGCTTCGCTCGCCATCAGGTTGGTCGGCACGGCGATGGCGATCTGCTCGTGCGGCACCTCACCCCAGGACTCGATCAGCGCGGCGATCGCCTCGCGCTCGTCCTCCCAGTCGTCCAGCCGGTGCAGGTCCGGGACGGCGCCGCTGAGCACGGACCGGTACCCGGCCAGCGTCTCGGTGCTGCCGTCGAGGTCGTCGTACATCTCGTCGCCGAGCACGTTCAGCGCGGAGCGCAGGATCTGCCGGGTGGTGCGGTAGCTCAGCGACAGCTTCGACGACCGGCCGCGGATGTTGATGCCGAGGCTGCCGAGGGTCACCTGGTTCTTGTAGATGCGCTGGTGGGTGTCACCGACCAGGAAGAGGTCGTTGCGGTCCGGAGCGGTCATCGCCCGCAGCATCTTCCAGTGCGCGGGCCGCAGGTCCTGCGCCTCGTCGACCACGATGTGCCGGTACCGGTAGCGCAGCCAGCCCCCCGAACCGTCGGCCACGTGGATGTTGTCCAGGCCGCCTGCTTCCTCCCGCCGGCGGTCGACGGCCTGGATACGCCGGGCGCGCGCCGCCTCCAACTGCGCGGCCCGCTCCGCGACCTGGTCCCACGTCTGGGCTCCGAGCCGGTCCAGGCGCTGGGTGAACCGCTCGGCGAGCTGCCAGATCTCGGCGCGCTGGGCACGGGTGACGGTGCCGCCCCGGCCGGCGCGGCGCACCCGGAAGTACTCCGCGCGGGAGGTGACGGCCTGGCCGAGGATCACCTGCGTCCACTCGTCGTTCAGGAACTCCGCGTCCCAGCCGTCCTCGCCGAGCTCGTCCAGGAGCGAGCGCCATTCACGGACCGCCTGCGCCTCGTCGATGATCCGCTTGCGGTTGCCGGGCTCCGCCTCCCGGACGGTCCGCAGCGCGAGCTGGTCGACGTGGCTGATCTCGACGCGCGACAGCAGCGCCTCGCCGCCCAGGGCGAGCAGCCGTGAACGCAGGTCCGCCGCGAGGTTCTTGTTGTACGTGGTCAGCAGGACCGGCTTGTTCCGGCCGGCCGGGAGCCGTTCGACCAGGTGCCTGACCCGGTGCAGCGCCACGATCGTCTTGCCGGTGCCGGGCCCGCCCCCCACACGGGCGGGACCGCTGTAGTCCCGCGAGACGAGCTTGGCCTGCGTGGGGTGCAGGAACACCTTCCAGCGCCCGAAGTCCTCGCCCTCCAGCGCCTCGCGCAGCGCGTCGTCGGTGGTGGTGACGATGGTGGCGGGACGTTCGGCGGCGGCCCGGAAGTCCTCGGGGTCCACGGGTTCCGGCGCCGCGACGGGGGCGGTCACCTGCTCCAGGACGTCGTCGTACTCCTTGCCGTCGTGCAGCGCCAGCAGCACCTCGCCGGTGAGCTGGGGCGCGTACTCGGCGAGTCCGAGGAGCTGGTCCTCGGTGGTCAGTGCGGCGACGACCGGGAGCAGGGACGGGGCCACACCCAGATCGGTGAGCTGCTGCTGCGACCACTTCGCGAACAGCGGCTCGGGAGCGGCCGGCCCGGCGGGCTCGGCGGTCGGTGCGGCGGTCGGTGCGGTGGGCCGCGGGGCCGGGGGAGTGAGCACTTCCGCCTGCACGACCTGCAGGTCCACGTACTCGATGCCGCCGGTGACGCGGTTGACCGAGTACGTGAGCCGGTCCAGGTGCGCGTACACGTCCTTGCGGTGCTTGACCGAGACGATCAGCCAGTCGTCGTCCGCCAGGCGCAGCAGCAGCGCGCGGTACTCGTCGTTGACGCGTGCCGAGTACAGCTTGTCGTGACCCTGCAGTTGCTTGAGACGCAGCCCCGCGGAGTCGGGGTTGGTCTTGAACTTGTGCTGGAAGTCGTAGATCGCGCCCTTGACCGGGCGGGGGAGCTTGAGGATCTCCCGGTCCGCCTTGTCGAGCAGGCGCAGCGTCACGTTCTTGCCGGTCACGTCTGTTCGTTCTCCCCGTTCTCCGTGGTGGTGCCGTCGGGCCGGTCAGGATGGTTCCGGTCGCCGGACGGCGGCGCCGGTGGTGCCGGTGGTGCGCCGTCGAGGCGGTCCGCGAGGTCGTCCGCGGTCCAGTCGGCGGCGGGCCGCACCTCCCAGCCGGCCGCGGCGAACGCGCGGTCGCGGTCGACGGCCTCCGGATCCTCGTCCTCGCCCTCCGGCGGGCGCGGGGCGAGGACCACACCGACGCGTGCGGCGGGCCAGGCCAACTCGGCCAGCCAGCCGTTCTCGTCGAGCTCGTGGCCGTCCTCGGGGACCGGGACACCGCGTGCGGCGAGGGCCTCGGCGAGCGCGAGCAGACCGGGCTCGTCCGCGTCGAGATATTCGACGACCCGGTCCCACGCCGCGTCCCGCACGGGCGCGGCGGCGCCCGCCCGGGACACCTCCGCGACGGCCGGGACCTGCGGCGACGGTACGGCGGTCCCGGCCGGCACGGACGTTCCGCCGACGGTCGCGGTCGCGGTGGTTGCGGCGAGGGTGACGCGGACACTCTCCAGGACACCGCTGCCGCCCGTGACCGCCAGGATCTCGACCGGGAACCCGTCGAGACGGCCGGTCGTGAGCTGGACGGCGTCACCGCCGCCGGTGTCCAGGAACTGCAGCAGGTTGGACCAGTACAGCCAGGCCCGCCAGCGGCGCTTGTGCGCCTCCTCCTGGGCGTGGACGCCCGGCGCGTCGTCGAGGAGGGCGATGCCGGTCCACGCGGGGGGCTTCGCCCGGCCGTCCGCGGCGAACACCAGCGGCAGCCCCGACCGGTCGGTGACCGTGAACAGATGCACCGGGCCGGGCGGCCCGGTGGGCGTCCCCCGCGCAGCGCCGCCGTGATCTGCTCGCCGAGCACGTCCGGCGGCAGCGCGACGGGGTGGGCCCCGGCGCCCCTGAAGCCCGCCAGGGCGGCCTCCGCCCGCCCCTGCCAGAGCTTCGCGTCCGGCCGGCGCAGGTACTCCATGAGCTGGACGGCCGGATTGACCCACACCGTCTCCGCGAGCTCACCGGGCAGGGCGCCCCACACCTTGGCGTAGTAGCCGCGGGCCGTGCCGCGGGCCCGATCGTCGTACGGCTCCCACACCGGGTCGGCCGGGCCCGCGCCCGTGTGACCGGTGTCCCGGACGTGGCGCTGCCACCCCGCCACGTCGCCGTAGGTGAGCTGGAAGACCCTGAGCCCTTCCGCGCGCAGCCGGGCGCGCTTGTCGGCGTCGTCGCCGACCCGGTTGTGCTCCCGGCTGGCGTGGAACTCGTAGCCGTCCAGGTAGACCGCCACGCGCGGGCCGGGCGCGTCGACCCGTTCGAAGAGGACGTCGGGGCGGGTGCCGTCGAGGACGCGCTGCTGCGACACCCGCCAGCTCAGCGTGGTGCCGTCGGCCGCGGTCAGCCGCAGGTCCAGCGCGTGGGTGCCGGCCGGAGTGATGTAGGCGTCACCGCTCGCACGGCTCTCCGGGAGTTCGGCCCACTCGCGCAGCGTGTCGATGAACAGGACTTCGAGGTCGCTCTCGGCCTGCTGGTGCATCGGGATGTGCTGGGTGGTGGCGACGGGCGAGGTGCGCCAGCGCTCGCCGTCCGCACCGAGCAGCTCGTCGAGCATCTGCCGGACCTCGTTGCGGCTGACCTTGTCGTAGTCGGCCGGCGGTACACGGCGCAGCAGGCAGCGGTGGCAGCCGTCGAGCCCCTTCCTCAGACAGTCGCAGCTCTCGATCGCCTCACGGGCCTTCAGCAGGACCTCGCGGAAGCCCTCGGAGGTCGCCAGGCGGTGCAGGTAACCGGTGCCGCCGGGCAGCCGGTCGTACACCACGAGGAACCGGCGCGGCCAGTCGCGGTCCTCGCCGTCCGGCATGGACGCGGCGGTGATGTCGATGTGGTCGGGGTCGCCGCCGTAGCGGGCCGCTATGCCCGTGAACAGCGCGGCGGTGAACGAGGCGAGCCGCTCCCCGGCCCGCGCCACGGACGCCGGCAGCAGGATGCGGACGGCCTCCGTCGTCAGCTCGTGCGCCAGCAGCAGCGGCACGTCCAGCCCGGCGCCCTGCTCCTCCCCGCTGCCGCGCAGCCGTCGGCGCGGGCACCACAACTGGTGGTGGGCGCTCGCCCGGGTGGAACGGGCGAGCGACGCCGTGAGCGCGTGCTGCGACTGGTCGACGACCGGCAGGCCGTCGGCCGTCGCACCGCCGCAACTCGCACACACGTAGAACGGGTTCAGGCGTACGTCGTCCCCGGCCAGCGGAACCGTGCTGCTGCCGTCCTGCCGGTCGACCCCCAGGTTCAGGGTGCGCACGACGGCCCTGCGGGTGAAGTCGGCGCCGAAGACCGCGGTCTCGTGCCGCCACGATCCGGCCGCCAGGTGCGCCGGGTCGATGTCGACGGTGGTGAGGACCGCGTACCGCCTCCGGTCCCGCTCGTCGCGGTCGTCCCGGACCCGGGCGTCGTCCCGCTTGTCCCGGGACAGCACCCGCCGGGGCTCCAGGACGTGGTGCACGCAGCCCGCGTCGGCGATCTCCCGGGAACCGCACCGCGGGCACGGCGAGGTGTCGTTCTTCGGATCGCCGTGCGTGCGCGCGTACCCGCAGGCCGGGCAGAGGCGCCACACCGCCCAGGCGCGTCGCTCCGGGCTGCCGATGTCCAGGGCGCGCACGACGTGCCGGTAGCCGTTGACGTAGAAGCTGTTGCCGGGCGCGAGTTCGGTCAGGGCCAGCTTGCGGGAGCGCTCGTAGTCGCGCATCTCGCTGCGGTACACCTGGTTCCGGCGGTCGTCGTCGCCCTCCGGGGCTTCGGTGTCCCCGCCGTCCCCGCCGTCCCCGTCCTCCCCGGGCGCCTCCTTCCAGTAGAGCGTGGCCTCCAGCGACGTCGTCGTGTCGGTGAGGCTGTAGTTCGGCAGCAGCCCCAGTTCGACGAGGGCGCCGTGGGCGCTGGTCTGGCTCAGCTGGCGCAGCAACTCGCCCGTGGCGCGTCGTTCCGCGAGCAACTCGCGCCGCTCCGCGCCCTGTTCACGGTCCTCGGCGAGTAGTCCGTCCACGGCGGTGTCGATGGCGGCGATACGGCGGCGCAGCTCCTCGCGGCGCGCCGTCCACTCCTCCTCGGCCTCCTGCAGGGCGCGCGCGATGCCGCCGGTGGCGTAGGCGCGCAGCTCGCCCGCGGTGTGCGCGGACACCCCCCGGTCGTCGTCCGGGCCGCCGGGCGCCTGCGGGAACAGCGCCAGGAACTCCTCCACCAGCCGCGCCCCGTGGGTGAGCGCCGCCTCCGACAGGTCCTGGCACCAGCTCTCGGTGCCGAACAGCGCCGACGACAGGCGCGGCACCGGCATGAGCGGCTCGCCGTCCGCGGTGGTCAGCTCGCCGCGCGCCGCCCGGTCCAGCAGGTGCGCCGTGTACTGGCGGCGCAGGATCTCCACGGCCGACAGGTAGCAGCCCGGCGGCACGATGTCACCGGCGATCATCTCCGTCGGGTCGTCCAGGTAGTACCGGTCGCGGGCCCGGCGCCCGCCGAAGGCGACCACCAGCGCGTTGCCGGTCCTGCGTCCGGCCCGCCCGGCCCGCTGCACGTAGTTCGCCGGGCCGCCCGGCAGCGAACCGAGCAGCACCGCCGACAGGTCGCCGATGTCGATGCCCAGTTCCAGGGTGGGCGTGCAGGACAGCACGTTGGGGTCGGTGTAGTGGCTGCCCTGCCGGAACGTGCGCTCCACGCGCTCCCGTTCGGGCCGGGTCAGCATGCCGGTGTGCTCGGCCGTGACGACCCGGTAGGTGCCGCCGGTCAGGTACAGGCGGCGGTAGTAGTCGTCCCGGTAGTCACGCTCCAGCTTCCCGCCGAAACCGCCGCTGCCCGCCCCGGTCGACGACACGCCGTGCTGCGGCGGGGTGAGCAGGCCGGTGCAGCGCCAGCGCGGGCAGGGGTGCCCGTACCAGCGGGTGCGCCGCTCGGGCACCACCACCTGCTGCCAGCCGCACTCCTCGCAGGACACGAACGCCTTGTTGACCAGGTCGTCCGTCAGGAGCCGCACCTGGATGTGGCCCGGCTGCAGCCCGTAGACGCGGGTCGTGCGGTCCTTGGCGGTGCGCACCGACAGCACGCCCTCGTCCGCGAGGACGGGCAGCAGCCTGCGCAGGTACTCGGTCGCCTGGACCGCGTCCAGGCCGAGGCAGCGCCGCGTCCAGTCCTGGTACCAGGTGCCCCGGCCGGTGATCGTGTCGAACTTCGACTTCTCCTTCGGGCCGTCGAGCAGGAACCTCGGCGGCGCCACGTACCCCTCGGGGAAGGCGGGCATCCCCTCCGGCCGCCGGCCGGAGATCAGGTACTGGTTGACCCCCGCTTCCTTGATCCAGGTCTCCAACCACCGGTGCCGCACGCCACCGCGCAACCGCACCCGCTCCAGCAGCCCCCGCACGTACGCCAGGTACCGCTCGGGCGTGGGCAGGGCGCCGTCCAGCCCCAACTGCCCCGGCAGCGTGAGGTGCAGGTCGCGGGCGAGCGCGACGATCCGGTCCGGATCGGCGACCACCACCTCCGCGGCCGTGGTCCGGGTCAGCTCCAGGGTGCGCCCGAGCCGGGAGCGCAGCCCGAACTCCATGACGGTCGCGAACGCGAGCCGTTCCCCGACGAGCTTCCAGGTCCGCGCGTCCCCGGTGCCGCGCCCCGACAGGAGCCGGTCCACCCCCGGTTCGTCGTGCAGGTCCGGCGGGACGACGGCGGCCAGCGCCTGCGGATCGTCCACGGAGTCCAGGACGTCGCCGATCAGGTCGTTGAGCGGGAGCGGCGCACCGGTGTCGTCGAGCTGGTGCGCGAGGAGCGAGCGCAGCGAGAACTTGTACGAGGCGTTGGCGACGTACCCGGCCCGGTGCGCCGCGTCCTGCGTGGAGTCGTTGAACAGCAGCGTCTTGCGCTCCTCCGGCGCCAACGCGATCTCCTGGCCGCCGGTGAACAGCTGGGTGACCGTCGCGGAGGCCAGCGCGGCGAGCGCGGTACCGAGGAACCGGATGCCGTTGTCGGTGTTGCAGGCCGGGCAGGTGTCGTCCCGGGCGGCCTGGTCGGCGGTCTTCTTGTCCAGGAGGGCCCGCGCGAACCAGGCGTCCTGCAGCCCCTCCCCGTCCCCGGCGACCGGCATGCGGTAGGTGCTCTGCGCCCCGTCCAGCACCACGACGGAGTGCGGATCGACGCCGCCCGCCTGCTGGGGCGCGGTGCCGGTGAGCGCCGCGAGGGCGTCCCGCGCCTCGGCCGGGGTCGCCGCGATGAAGTACCGCAGCCGCCGCTTGTCCCGACCGACGGCGGCCTGCCAGATCTTCGGCGGACCGGTCTCCAGCTTCTGCGGATCGGCCTCCGGGGACAGCGCCGCCCAGCCCGAACGGCCGCACACACGGCAGTAGATCGCGGGCAGATGGGCCTGGGCCGGCCGCTGCACGGTGTCCGAACCCGGCAGCGCCCGGGGCCGCCGCGAGTCCGCCGTCGGCCAGTCGTCGCTCTCGGAGGCGTCCTCGGACGCGGACGCCGCGGTGAGCGCGGAGCGCCGCGCGACGGTCCGCTCGTCCTCGTACCAGCGGAACTCCGGCCGGCCGCTCACCCCGCTCAGCACCCGCCCCACCGGACGGACCCACAGGTGCGCCTCGATGTGCAGCAGCGGACGCGGCCGGTGCGCGTCGGACTCCGGGTCCCGCGCGGACGACAGCAGCGCCACGAACCGCGACAGCGCCTCCAGCGCGAGCCGCGGTTTCTCCCGCGCGGTGCGCGCCCACGCGTACCCGAAGCGGGCCATGCGGTCCCGCAGCCCCCACTCGTCGAGCGGGTCGCCGTTCAGCAGCGCGAGCACCCCGTGGGTGAAGTCGTGCTTCTTCAGCAGCCGCCCGATCTGGAAGGCGTCCAGGCCGCGCCGCCCCAGCAGCCGCTCGGCGAGCCCGTCCAGATCGAGCCGGTCCGGGTCGGACTCCACGCCCGGCCCGCCCGAGACCTCGATGACCTCCTTGGGGCCGGGAGGCTCGGGCAGCTCGTAGTCGATGTCGCCGACGAAGTCGTCGGCGCTCAGCCGCTCCTCCCCGATCACCGCGTCCACACCGAACGGCACGCCGAACACCTGCTCGGCGACGGTGAGGATGCCGCCGGTGTCGCCCCCGCCCTCACCGAGGGTCGCCGAGGTCGCCACCGGGCAGATCGACCCGAGCGGCCGCTCCGGCTTCGAGGCGCCCACGGCGGACGCCAGCCGCCGCAGCAGCATCGCCACGTCGGTGCCCTGCGCGCCGTCGTAGGTGTGGAACTCGTCCAGCACCACGTACGCCGGGTCGGCCCCCTCCCACAGCGGCCGGTCCTCGGCCCGCTGCAGCAGCAGGTCCAGCATCTTGTAGTTGGTGATCAGCACGTCCGGCGGCGAGACGCGCATCTCCTCGCGCCGCGTCAGCACCCGCCGGAAGTCCGTGTCCGGCTTGTCGCCGATGTAGAGGCCGGCCGTCACCTGCGCCAGCTCCGGCTGCGCCAGGTAGTCGCCGATGCGGCCGGCCTGGTCGGTGGCGAGCGCGTTCATCGGGTACAGCAGCACGGCCTTCACCCCGCGCCGGCCCAGCGCCTTCTGCCGCCGGCAGTGGTCCAGCACCGGGATCAGGAACGACTCGGTCTTGCCGGACCCGGTGCCGGTCGTCACGAGCGTCGGCTCGGCCGCACCCCGGTACGTGCTCAGCCGCTGCCACGCCTTCGCCTGGTGCCGCCACGGCGTGAACGACGGCTGCCACTCCAGCGCGGACCGCCACCCGTCGTCGGCGGGGTGGAACGGCGTCCTGATCCGCAGGTACGGCCCCCGGAAGATGCCCGTCTCCGGATCCTCGAGGAACCGCTCCAGCGCGCGCCGCGTGTCCTCGTCGGCCAGGGCGTACGTCGTCGTGAGGTACTGCGTCAGACTGCCGCGGAGCTGCGCGGCGGCCAGGGTGGGCTTCACGAGGACCTTTCGGGCAGGACGGGTGCCACGACCGCGGGGTGCGCGACGCCGTGACAGCCGGGCGCCGGCACCGTGACGATCAGCCCCCAACATATCGGCCACCTCGGACAACGACACCCACCTGGTCGAATCCCGGACCCCGGCCGTGCGGCGCGGACGGGACGCGGGCGCCCGGTGGTGCCCCTGGCCGGAGGGCACCTGCCCCCGGCCGCCCTCCCCAGGCCCGCCGCCGGGCACCGGACTTGGGGAGCGCGAGGTCGGAATCACCGCGCACACGCGGTTCGCCATGCCGGGGTCAGGCGGCGAGGTACGCAGCGTGACTCCACCCACGTGTGAACGTGCGGTGGGGTTCCCCGGGATGCGGGGAAAGGTGCCGGCGGACACGAAGTCCTCACCACTCCACGGCCCGTCGAGGCGGTCACGCGCCCACATGGCCGTGGTCCCACGAGGATTGCTCGCCCGGGCCGTCCGGGCAGTGAACTCCGGCACGACCACACAGGGCCGAGGACGAACGGACACCGATTGCCGCGACAGGATCTCCGGCCCGGGCGCCGGGCCCGGGCCGGAGACCGGGCGGGTCCTACGAGGCGCTCCGCCGTTCGAAGGCCTTGACGTCGGCCAGGCGTTCTGGCTCGAACGCGTCGACGGTCCCCGCTCCCAGGCCCGGAGTGTCCCTCCAGGCCCGGAGCTTGCGGGCCACGCCCCGTACCTTTGGGTGGGTCGGCCCGAGAGCGATCTCGAAGTGCGACTCCTGGGGCGAGACGAAGTCGCCGCCCCAGGCGACGACACCGTCCAACTCGGCCAGGATGTCCCGCACCACCACCAGTTCCTGCGAGTACAGCCCTCCTCGTGCACCCAGCGGGTAGGCATGCGGCCGGATCGCTATCGCCGTGCCCGACAAGTAGTTCGACTCGTGGGGCTGACGGACCCTGCGGGACGTGGTGTGGCCCGTCACGTCCTTCTCGCGCAGCTGGTCGATCTCGTAGTGGAACCGGCGGGCGACGTGCAGCAGGAGCGTCGCGGCGTCACCGCCCGCCAGGCGTACGGACCGGCCGCTGCCCTCGATGGTGTGGGACGCGGCCTCGCCGAGGATCTTCCAGCCGTTGGCTGAGAGGCTGCCGCTCCAGGTGGTTGCCGCCTGGTCCGTCCGGACCGGGGCGGCGGCTGCCGGGGCGATCTCCAGGAGACCGAGGGCGGCGGCTCCGGCCAGGCTGCCGGCGGCGCCGAGCACACGGCGTCTGCTCAGATCGTTCATGACGTGCCCTTCTTCTTGGTACGGCGTGGGATGACGACCAGGCGCACGGCGTAGGCCAGGCAGAGGAGCGCCAAGACGGGGAGCACGACCAGGGCCGGGTTCACCCAGACCGGGACCAGGTCGTACCCCGCGTGGCACTTTTTGTACAGCGGGAACCACCGCGTGTGTTTCTCGAAGTTCGCGTCGAGGTACGCCTCGTCGTAGGTCTGCCCCGCGCTGTGGCATGCCTCCTCAGGGTCCAGAGAGGCCCCGGCGAGGGAACCGATGAGGTAGGTGACACCGGTTCCCAGCATGAGGAGCACCGCGCTCCAGGTGAACCAGGCGGGACTGCGCCGCCACGTGCCCGAGAGCAGCGGACGGCTCCAGAACCACAGTCCGACCAGGAGGGGGAGGAAAATGATGGCCATGGGCTAACTCTGCCGGTTCTTCCTGTCCTACCTGGCCGCTGCCCGCTGCGCGGCCTGCTTGCGGTAGGTGGCCAGGTTTTCCTTGTACTTGGAGGCCAGGCTGTTCTCCAGGCCGATGAGGGCGAGCTGACGGTCGGAGAACCCTTGACAGAACTGGGAGAGCTTCTCTGCATTGCCCGGCACGAGGACGTAGTCCGCTGGCAGGGCGACGCCCGCGCCCGCGATGAGCGCGAGCCGGGCCATGGCGACGGTGACGCCGGCGGGGCCGGCGAGGGCGTCCCAGCAGGACGCGCGCGCGTTGGTGGCGTTCTCCCAGCGCCGGTCGAAGTGGCTGCGGAAGCGGTTCAGGCCGCCTCCGTTGTTGTAGTGCGCCTTCATCCAGCCGACGATGTTCCCGTCGTCGGCGACGTGCTTGGCCAGCAGGTATCCGTCGATGTCCTCGATCATGTCCGTGTAGCCGAAGCTGGAGACGGTGCCGGGGACGGCCAGCTTGGCCTGGCAGAACGTGAGCGGCGAGGCGTACTCGTCCACCGAGTTCCGCCAGTTCGCCCAGAAGGTCATGATGTCCCCGCCCCAGCCGGCGACGTCGCCACCGGTGGCCTTCTGCTTGTCGGACGGGTCGGAGTTCTCCAGGAAGCCGTTGGCGGTGGCCATCAGGTGGGTGGCGTCGAGCTGGTACCCCGTGATGGTGTCGGTGAAGGATTTCTCGACCGACATGCCACGGCTGTTGCAGTACTCGACGAAGCCCTCGTCGTAGCTGTTCGCCAGCCACCACCACTGCAGGCCGTAGTACTTCTTGTGACGGATGTACTCCATCACCAGCCGGCTGGCGTTGGTGCCGACGTTGTTGGACGACTTGTACGCGAGGGCGTGGTCGTAGAGCCGCTGCACGTAGGCGATGTAACTGTCGGCGGGGCCGCCCGTGTCGTTCACCGAACCGACGCCGGGTTCGCCTTTGAGCCGCCAGACGTTCCGGTCCAGGTCGAAGGTGTCCGTGCCGTTGGTGACCTTGAACTCCTTGATCTGGTTGATCGCCCAGTTGGAGGGCAACGGGTAGCCGAGGTTCCCGGAGAAGCCCCAGGACATGCCGGAGACGAAGGAGAAGCGCGCGCTGGTCTTGGCGGTGACGTTGATGCAGACGTTGCGGGAGCCGTAGACCCCGTGGAAGTACTTCTTGCCCCTGCTGGCGAGGCCGGCCACCACGCCGTTGAAGTAGGTGACGATGCCCTGCGGGTGATTGTCGATCTCCCACTGCTGGGCGTCGTAGTCGACTGCGAAGTAGATTGTGGTGCCCCGGTTGAAGCCGTACTCACTGGCCAGGTCGTGCGCGTTGAGGGCGTGCTGGTAGCCCTGGCCGTAGGTGAAGTCGGAGAGCTGGCGCGCGTTGTCCTGGTAGATAGGGAAAACTCGCAGGTTGGCGTCGAAGATGGTCTGCAGCTCGCCGGGCTTGATCTCCTTGTCGAGCGTGGACCCCGGCGGGTCGTAGAGGTAGCGGCCGACTATGCGGTACTCGTTGTCGTACAGCCAGCGGGCGCGGGAGGCGGTGATCTCGAACCTCGTGTCCGAACCGGTCGCCGCACGGTCCGCGTTGCCCATGGACACCAGCAGCTGAGACCAGGTGTCGTACTCGCCCACGCCGTAGTTGGCGTGTTTCGCCGTGTACAGCTGGGAGAACTCCTGGAAGATCTCGACGAACTCCCGGGTTTTTGAATCGAAGGTGCTCTTGAAGGTCGTCCGGACCTCCGAGTCGTCTTGGCCGTGCAGAATCACCGGCTCGTTGAAGACGCAGGCCGCGGTGAACAGCTGTACGAAGATGCCGGAGTTACCCTCCCGCACGGGATGCTCCCGCAGGCCGGCCTGGGTGCCGGGGCCGAAGTTGCCGTTGGGGCTGAGCCCCAGTTCGTACTGGATGGCGATCACCAGGGACTTCTGCACGTCCCGGGAATAGATGCCGTCGCACGGGCCGATCGAGTAGGCGTCCCGCTGCCAGTAGCGGTTGTTGAGCCACTGCTGGATGGACCGGATCTTCTCCGTTCCGCCGGCCACGACGACGTACGCGTCCATGTTGAGGATGCACTTGAAGATCTTCGGAGTGGTGACGCCGCCGCTCGTACCAGTTCCGCCGTCGGGCAGGCCCATGTCGACGAGGAGGTTCTTGACGGCCTCCGTGGTCACGGCACCGTACTCGCCGTAGCCGTTGGCTCCCCAATAGCCCTTGCAGAACAGGCCGTGCTGGAGGATGCGGACGATGTTCGAGTTCTTGTTCCAGCCGAAGCCGATATCGCCGAGGGCCTGGAGCCTGGAGATGGTGGTCGGGCCGAAGCTGGCCACCAGAGGGCTGATACCCAACTCGTGCTGGAGCCCCATGGTCAGCGCGTACATGGTGGACCAGCCGGTGCGCCCGTCCTCGGGGCATTTGACATATCCGGCGACAGAGCCGTAGGTGGCGTTCACCCATTGCTGAGCCTCAAGAACCTTCGAGTCAGCCAATTCCATAACTCCTTCTGTTGCGAGAACCGCAGCAATGGCGGCTTGCACGAATCGAGTGGGGATGAGCAGGGGTGTGCCCATGTCGTCAATGGTTGAGCCGATCGGAAATGTGGGGGAAACCGAACTCCGCGGGCGCCGGCGCGTTGAAGAAGCGACTTCGTGCGCTGCGCGACACGAGGCGACAAGGAGCTCGGGAGGAAGGGGAGGCCGCTGACGTGACGAGAACCGACGTATTTTGTCGCTGCGAAACCCCGGGATGCCGACGGCGACGATCAGTTTCGGTCCATTCCGTGAAACGGCGGCATGGACCTGTCGTATCGGTGCTGCACGGGGTGTGACTTCTATGAGTTCGTCTGCTCGAACGCAACGATTTCCACCGTCGGGTCAGCCGGTACCGGGGCTTCGTCCTCGTCGATGAGGAGTCCCGCTTCCCGCCCCGTGTCTCCGGGCAGCACGTGGGGGAAGGAGCGCTTCATCATCACCTCGTAGCCCTGCGGTCCCGTCACGCGCACCGTGAAGGAGAAGGACATGGGCCTCTGCGACGGGTTGGGGATGTGGACGGCGGTGTAGACGCCGAGTTCGTTCGGGGTCAGCCGGATCTGGACGTCGCCGAATGTGTAGGCCTTGGTGTCCCCTTCTCTCGTCGGTGCGGCGGCAGGCGCCGTCGCCACGGCGGGAGGAAGGGCGGAAGATGTCGGGGAGGCGGCCGGCGTCTCCTCGGGCGACGAGTCTTCCGTCACGCTGGTCTCCGGGACAGAGGGCCTGGTCGCGGTGGCCGGGGCCGCCGACGCGTCGGCGGCCCCCTGTTCTCCGCTGCATCCTGAGACGGCCAGAACCGCCACCAGGGTGGTGACGGCTGCCGGAACACGTCGTGTTCGGGTTCGAACCACGGTTAGTTGCAGCTCCCGACAGTCTGGACACGGTCCACGAGGATCTTGCCGTTGGAGTCCTGCATGTAGGAGTAGACCGTCCCGCAGTAACCACGCTTCTGGTAGACCGGGCCGGCATAGGACCCGAAGGCGCCGAAGTCCTCGGCAGGGGCGTCGGAGGTGTAGTTGGATTTCAGACGCACACCCATGTACCTGGTGTAGCCGCTGTCATTGAAGAACACGGCGCAGATCGGCTTGTCGTAGTACCCACTACCGCTCGTGCCGTTGGTCCACGTGTACGTGGTGCCGTAGGTGTCGTAGCGCCAGGCTCCGGTGGAGATGGTGTAGCCGGAGCCGCACACGTTGGCAGCTGCGACGGCTGCGGGTGCGTTGGACTCGATGATCTGTCTCGTCTCGTTCGGCGCCTCCTTGTCGACCTCGACCCCCTTGATGTCGACGGTCTCCATGGGCTTGTTCGCCTTCGGGGCGGCGTGCTCGGCCGCCGATGCGGCGGGTGTGGCCGTCATGAGGCCCAGAACGGCGGTGGCGGCAATGCCGACGTGTATCGCTTTCCTCATGTGCGCTCCTTGAGCTCTTTCCAACCTGCCGGGTCGATCGGCCGGTTGGGCTGACGGACAGGTGAAGCCCCTGGTAGATGGGTTTTCGACCAAGAAATCCGTCTCCACCAGAGGCTTCGTGTGCTTGTCTACCCATCCGGCATCGACGTGTCCAGCTCTGCCCTGCGCTTCCTGTCCGCCAAGCTCCGCGAACACCGCCGGGACCTCGGTACCCGCTGGCGGCGCCTGAGCCCGGGCAGGCAGGCCCTGCTCGCCCTCGCCCACCTTCGCAACGGCCACCCGTATGCCCAGCTCGCGGCCGGGTTCGGCATCGGGACCACCACCGCCTACCGGTACATCACCGAGGCCGTGGAGCTCCTGGCTACTCTCGCCCCGACCCTCGTGGAGGCGGCCCGGACGGCATCGACGAAGGCGTTCGTGTTGCTGGATGGGACCCTGCTGCCGATCGACCGGATCGCCGCGGACCGGCCCTTCTACTCCGGAAAGCACAGGAAGCACGGGATGAACGTGCAGGTCCTGGCCGATCCGTCCGGCCGGCTGCTGTGGGCCTCGCCGGCTCTGCCCGGTGCCGTCCACGACGTCCGGGCCGCCCGTGAGCACGGCATCATCGGCGCTCTTGCGGACGCTGACGTCAAGTGCTGGGCGGACAAGGGGTACCGGGGTGCCGGGGGCACGGTCCGTGTCCCGTGCTGGGGCCGCTGGGAGACCCTTTCCACAGGGCAGAAGGCGATCAACCGGTCCCACGCGAAGATCCGCGCCCTGGTCGAGCAGGCCGTCGCCACCCTCAAGTCCTGGCGGCTCCTCCGCAGACTGCGGTGCTCGACCACCCGCATCACGAGCCTCGTTCAGGCCGTCCTCTGCCTGCATCTGGCCAGCTCAGACTGAGGATGGAAAACCCTCCTTGTGAGAGTTTTTCAGGTCGGGTGTTCGGCCCGCGTAACTACAACCCTTGATTTCGTTGACTTCCCTACGTCATGAGGATGTTCAGTAGGGAGATCATCCCTCCGGAGGTGAGGTCGCTCGACCTGTGATTCGGAAGCCTGCAAGCGCCGAAGTGTGCCTGGTCGTTCCTTTGGGGCGCGGGCGCTTCCAGGAATTGGATCTGCAATGCGAGGAAATTGAGGGAACTCCGGCTGGACGCACGCTGTGGCGGTGCCTCCTGAATTCCGATGCTCGTCCGCCCCCTCCGGCGAGTGCTTGTTTTCCGCAACCGCAAGGAATGTCCGGGTCAGGAGAACCCGGACTGCCCCACGCCTTGCGGTCGCCATGACAATAGATCGATCTCGGCGGTTGCGTGAAGGGTTAAAAGTCGCAAGGTCGAGCAGCGGAAGAGCGTCGCTGCTGAGGGTTTCTCTGAATGTCCGAATTTTCTCTTTTTGTAGTTTCATCATGCAGTTTTCTGACTTTCGCACGGATCGGGTCGGCTGCTTTTGGCCATTCGCCCGTACGGCTGCGGCGGTGTCTGCGGCGTCCACATGCCTGGTTCGGGCGCAGGAAAACCAGTCGGTCGAACGGGAGTGAGTTCGTCATTGGTGCAGTCCACGCCTGCGGCAGGGTAGCGACTTTCGGCCACGCTGCGTGATGGGGCGGTGCGCGGTAGAGGGCTGCGCGGCGTGAGCGGAGAGTGGAAACTTTCAGGTGTGACCTTCTTCACATCTGCCGGGGCTCGTTGGGTTCTCGTCCAGGGTGTGGCGGTCGTGCAGCCGCCGAAGGAGCCGTACGCGAGCGGTTGGTGTCGCGCGGGGAGGGGGGTCGACCGGTGGTTACGGGCCCGGGGGCAGGGTGGTCTGGTGATCTCCTCGGCCGAGAGTCCCAAGGTCCTCGCGCGGTCCGAACGGCGGCGGGAGTGCGGTCCGGAGCGAGGTGGCCGGGCACGTCGAGCAGATCAGGCCGGGCCACTGACATCACGCCCGTGGCTCGCGGCATTCGGTGCGTCGCTGGTTCGGTGAGGTGCCTCCGGCCGCGTGGAGCCGGTGGGCACGGGCTCGGCGGCAGGTCGGCAAGGTGATCCGCTGGGCGCCTGCCGACGGGCGCCGGGCCGGCTGCTCGACGGGGTGCTCACCGTCGCCCACACCGTCTTGCCGGGCCTGGAGCAGCGGTCGGTGACGCCCCAGTCGTCGGCCAGGGCGGTGACGAGGAGGAGGCCGCGGCCGGACTCGGCGTCGGGGTCGGCGGGCGCGGTGACGGCGGGTCGGCGTTCCGCGCGGGTGTCGGAGACCTCCAGGCGCAGCCGCCCGCCGTCCGCCTCGGTGGTCAGCCGGACATGGAAGTCCCGGCCGGGGACGCGTCCGTGGCGTACGGCGTTGGCGCACAGCTCGGCGGTGATGAGGGCCAGTGTTCCGTTGACGTCGCTGTCGTAGGGGTGGCCCCAGGAGTCCAGGCAGTGTGCGACGAACAGCCGGGCGAGGCGGGCGCCTCGCGGGGTCGAGGTGAAGGCCATGGCGAATTCGGTGGGGGCCGCGGGGCCGGAGGGCCGGTGCCGCTGTGAGGAAGGGCTGTGCATGCGGTCAGCGTGGCGGCCGGGATGGGCGCGCCACCAGGAGCGACGCTTGTACGGGAGTGCGCTGTACACGGGACGGCGGGCCGCTGTGCCTGCACGAGCGCGCCCTCCGACTCAGGACCTGGACATGGCGTCGACTGCCTGCACCCGGCAGTCCGAGCACCTTCCGGACCTCTTCGCGACGAACAGACAGCGGTAGACCGTCACCCGACGCCGAGGGATGCCGCAGAGCGTCGCCTCGTCCGCCAAGGCGTGCTGCAGAGCCGGGACATCTGTCTCCCGGCATGCCGTGAAGCACGTCGAGGCGAACCCGAACGTGAACCTGAGGGATCGGAGGTGGTGACCAAGGCGCGGCATGGCCGCCACTCTCGCACGTGGCTCGACCAGCATGAAGTCGAAGGGGCAGGCCCGGAGGGTGGTGCGAACCGGCGATGCGCTGCTTGAGCGCCGCGAACTCGTTCACTCCCTCCACGAGTCGACAGGCGCCGGTGTCCAGGTCGACGAGGACGGGCCGGTCACCGCCGGCGCGGACCTGACGCGCGTCCTCGTCCCTTACGGTGAGGCGTCAGGTGAAGCCGGCCAGGCCCCCGCCTCCGGCCGACGGTCGCCCTCACGTCGCTCACGGCGCCCGGACTCACAGCGCGCCACCCGGCGCGGGGCGAGTTCCGCGACCCACTTGCCCGGATCCCGGATGGTGGCGCGACAGCCCGCAGAAGGCAGGAGGGGCACGGCCGCGCGGGCCTGTTCGATCGTCACACACCGGACAGCTCGCGCGGGTGTCTCTGTCCCCGCCCC
This sequence comes from Streptomyces sp. NPDC004051, assembly GCF_053604275.1. Classification (NCBI taxonomy): domain Bacteria; kingdom Bacillati; phylum Actinomycetota; class Actinomycetes; order Kitasatosporales; family Streptomycetaceae; genus Streptomyces; species Streptomyces sp. NPDC004051. Next base: position 78,931 of record NZ_JBSGHG010000007.1, read on the forward strand.
CACCGACCGAGAGCGATCGCAGGTCGGCCCGTTAGGGTCCGGGGCATGACGACACCCCTTGCCGGCAGTGCCTTCGACTCGCTTCGCCTCGACGCCGTGCCCGACCGGGAGGCGCTGCGCCGGGTCTACGCACTCCCCGGCGACGCGGCCGTGCGCAAGCAGATGACCGAACTCACGGAACAGACCCGGCGGTTGATCGGATGCTCATCGCTGGTCCTGGTCGCCAGCGCGGACGTTGAGGGCAACTGCGACGTCTCCCCGCGCGGCGGCCCCGCCGGGTTCGTCGCGGTCCTGGACGCACGGACGGTGGCGATACCGGACGCGACCGGCAACAAGCGCCTGGACACCCTGCAGAACGTCATCGCCACCGGGCGGGCCGGGCTGCTGTTCGTCGTCCCGGGGCGCACCACGACGCTCAGGGTGAACGGCCGGGCCTGCGTCTCCACCCGCCCGGAGCTGCTGTCGCGGCTGACCGCCGTGGGCAAGCCGCCGGCCAGTGCGCTGGTGCTGGGGATCGAGGAGGTCTACCCGCACTGCCCCAAGTCGCTCCTGCGCAGCGGGGCCTGGCAGCCGGAGCAGTGGCTGCCGGCGGACGCCCAGCCGACCTCGGCCGAGGTGACGCTGGCCCAGCTGCGGATGCCGGGGCTGACGATCGCCGACATCGAACAGGCGGAGGCGGACTCGCTGAAGTACCGGTACGAGTGACGGGCCGACCGGCGAGTGCCGGACCACCAGTCCGCCGAACCCCCAGTGTCTGCGACGGACTTCGGTGGCCCCACCGGGACGGGTTCCGTCGGCCCCACCAGGTGTTCGACCGGCGGCCCGACGAGGGCGGGCGCACAAGCTGAGAGTACCCTGCCGGTCGTGTAGCGGGTCGAGGCTCCGCTGTGGACGCGATGGAGAGCCCGGTCGTCGTCGAGGACCGGGTCTCGCAGAGTCACCATGAGGCGGCCGGTTCCTCGGTGGTGGGACGGGCGGCGGGGCCTGCGGACAGGCAGGCGGTGAGAGTTTCCTCGAAGGGGGCGAGCGGCACGGCCGGACGTCACGACGGCCGTGGTACTGCCCCTGGCGATGGCGCGCAGCTTTTCCGTCCGGTCGACGTCATCGGGACAGGGGAGGGGGGCGGTGGCCGGTCCAGCACCAGAACAGGGGGGGTGCCCAGGCTCCAGACGTCGGCGGCCGGATGTGCCGGGATGTGGGTTGTCGGCGGGGGCGGTGAGGATCGCGGTGGCGGTCTCGAGGCGGTGGTGCGGGTGAGAGCACCCGGTACGGGACGCGGCGGCCGTCGTGGGGACCGCAGGCGAGGGCGTGGTCGATGACCGCGGTGCGGCCGTCCGGCGCGACAAGTTCGATGACCACGACACGGCTACCGCACGACCGCCCACTCAGAGGGCGCCGAAGTCGGGCAGGGTGAGAGAGCCGTCCTCGGCGAGCGGAAAGCCCGGGTTGTGAGCGACCTCCCACGGATGACCGTCCGGGTCGGTGAAGACCCCCGAGTAGAAGCCGTGGAGGGACTCGACTGCCGCCTTGGTGACCCTGCCGCCGGCCCGCTCGGCCTCGGACAGGAGCGCATCGACCTCGCTCCGGGACCGCACATTGTGTGCGAGAGCGATCCCTCCGAAACCGGTCGAGGGACCCTCCTCGAATCCGCTGTCGCGGGCGAGCTTGTCACGCCCCCACAGCACCAGACCGAGACCGCCCGCCTGAAAGAAGACGGTCTCCTCGACCTCCTGGCCCCGCCAGCCCAGTGCTTCGTAGAAACGTCGGGCACGGGCCAGATCCGCAACTCCCAGGGTGACCAGACTGATGCGCTGTTCCATGGCCTCAAGCTACCTTCCGGCCTCCTGCGACACATGGTCTGCAGCACTCCGGCTGCCCACTGCTGGAAGAGGTGGGCGGTGCCGGCCACCGCGTCGTCGATCTCGTCGACGGTGACCTCGCGCACCTCCACCGTGCAGGAGACGCCGTCGATCCGGTACAGCGGCGTGGACAGCGGCTTGTAGATCACCGGCCCGTGGGTCTCGGTGAAGGCGCGTGCGGCGAACGGGCAGGAGGCGATCGTCGTGGGTGGCAGACGGAATCCGCACGCGGCTGCGACGGCGAACCCGGAGGGCCTGCGGTAGTACAGGGAACGGACGCAGGACAGGTCCGCCGTGCGCGTGGGCGTGGTCAGCGTGCCCTCGATCCCGTTCGACGTGAGGGTGGCCGCGAACGACAGGGTGGTGGGGAAGTCCCCGGAGTCGAACCGCACCACCGGGACGCCCCGGCCGTGCAGTTCGTCGATCACCAGGTCGGTCGTGGGGTCGTCCAGGTTGGTGACGACCAGAACCGGACTCGTGTCGGTCACTGGTCGGTGTCGTTCCCGCTGTCCTGGTCGCCGCCACCGCTGCCGCCGGGCCTCGACCTGTCGGAGGGGTTGCCGGTGTTGGTGGCGGGCCGGGTGCCGGTGCTGGTCCCGTGGCCGGGTCCAGCTCGACGCGTGCGTACGGCGGCGACGATGTCCCCGATCCGCCCGTCCGGGGCCGGCAACTGCCGCTGCCCGGCGGCCCCCTCCGGCATCACGTCACCGAACGGGCCGAACGGCTTCTTCGGCCGGTGCCCCAGGACCACCCGCGTCCCGGACGAGGGCCCGGCAGCGGCGATCCGCCCCGGAACCGCAGGGTGTTCCCCGGCGCCCCGTTCCTCCAGGGTGTCCGGGGGGCTGGGCCGGGACGCCCGCGGACACCCCCGTCGGTCGGCTCGTGAGGAGATTTGACTGAAACCGAAGCGTTGAAACAAAGCCGATTGACGGTTGATGGTTCATCTAAAGCTCCGTCCCACCGGAGCTCCGACCGGAAGGAACCACGACACTGTGAAGAGCCGACCGAAGAAACTGACGCTGGCTGCCATGGCGGCCGTCGCGATGAGCATCGCGCTCCCGGCAGCCCCCGCTTTAGCCACCGAGGAGATCGACTGCGGCGCCGGCACGGATGCCGTGCGGGTGACGTACCTGGAGAACGGCACGGAGCACAGCCGGTGCTGGACCGGACCCGGTGACGTCCCGCTCGAACAGGGCGGGGTCACTTCCTTCTCCTCGGGCGCCCACGAGGTGGTCGTCTTCTGGAGGACGAACCGGGGATGGGACGTCGCAGTCCTCCCGCCCCACACGCTGGCCCCCTTCACCGGCGCCGACACCCACCACGTCTACGGTTTCCACGTCAGGTAACCGCTGACGGCGGTCGGCGCGGCCCGGTCCGTCCGGGCCGGGCCGACCGTTCGCGACGCACACGGTGATGAGGGGTGCTCGCCCCCCGTTGCTCCAGGACGACCGATTCCCACCAGGCAACCGTCACCCTCGCCTTCCTGCCGATGTGGCCGTGCCATGTGACGACGACTCCTAGAAGGGGGGCCAGGAGGAGCCAGGGGGAGGGGGAGGGCTGACGCGGTTCCCGTCGCGCATCTCCGGCGGCCAACGCCGGTCGATGACGACGGCGGTCTCCTTGCAGGCGGCGCAGGCGTTGTCCCGCTCGGGCATCCAGAAGTACGGGGAGAGGGAGAGGCCGCCGTGCACCAGGCCGCACAGGGTCGCGCCGGAATCCGTGGAGGCGTAGGCCGTGTCGTAGGCGTGGGCCACGTCCTCGGGCAGCTCGGGTGAGTCCGCCCGTTCCCAACGCTCGTGCACGGGCTGGTACTGGGGTCGTGAGACCTCACGGGGATCGTGTCCCAGCTCGGTCCACGCATAGCACCAGGGGCAGAACCACCTCTCCTTCACCGGCAGGTCCCATGCCGCTCGCGGCTCGGCCACCGGTACCTGCCGCATCTCGTGTCCACACACGTCGCACGTCACGGCCGGATCCTGTCACGGCACGGCGGCGGCCCGCCGACGGGACCGCCGTGCGGCGGGGAGACCCGGAGCGGAGGAGCGACTGGGGTACGGGCGGCTCGACGCCCTCGCCGCTGGACAGGCGAGCCCTGTAGGGGAGGGGTCTGTACACGAGGACGGGCCGAGCCGGGTACGAAGCCCGGTCACGCCCGCTGTCACCCTCATCCGGGCCCGGACGTGGGGGCGTCGGGCCGCGTACTTCGGAGAGGCACCTCCTCAGGCCGGCGTGGCAGCATGCGGCCATGGTCTTTCGGCACCCCGACGGCGACTACGCGATCACTGTGATGTACTCGGTGCCCGATGACGCCTGGTATCTGGAACTGGATCTCGTGGCCGGACAACGGGCTCTCGTGACCGCAATCGTCCCCGACGAGGATCCGGCACGGGAGCCGACGGTGTGCTTCAACCCGCACGCAGGGCACGCTGACGTACCGTACGAGGTCATGCGCTGGTTCATGCACCAGGTCGATGAAGAGATCCGTACCTCTCGTGCCTGGATGCGGCTGAGACCGGAGCTCGTCGAGATCATCCACCGACTCCGTCAGGAGCACCTGGGCGTCATCGACGATGACGACTTCCCCCGGGTTCTGGCCGACGTGCGCACCACGGTCCCCGAGGAAGACCTCCCCGCCGTTCTGGAGGCCGCCTTCGGGCGGAATCCTGACGGCACCACCATGGACCACTCGCGAACGCCCCAGCCTGTAGACGGCCAAGGAGACAGGGCTAGGAGCGTGTCTCAGTAACGAGCAAGTGCCTGCTGGCCGTGAGCGATGGGATCGGTCGGGGTCGTCCTGTGGGCATCTGTGAGGCCGTGGTGGGGTGCTGCCCGGCAGGTGTTCGGCTGGTAGGGCTCGCGGCGGGGGCCGGGGTGGCCTGGCTGGTCAGCCGGCCAGCAGCCGCCATTCGGCGCGGGCTCCCTCCTTGCCGCGCAGGAGGAGCTGGTGGCCGTTCCGGCAGTTCATGACCTGTCAGAAAACGGGTTCGACGATGGCCTTGCGGCGGCTGCAGGCGGCCTTGCCGGGCTTGGTCCGCAGCTTGCGGGCCAAGCGCTCCTTGACGGCTTGGGCGTTGCATGCCTGGATGTAGGCGCCGCCGCTGTTCTTCATGATCCGCGACTCGGGGTCGGTGAGGCTGGCCTGGGCCTTCGGCTTCGGCCGCGCCTTCGCGGCGGCCCTCCCGCCGGCGTCAACGACGGCCTGCTCGCCGCTGGTGCCGACGCGCTGCTGGCGGCGGCGTTCGATGTCCTCAGCATGCCGGCGGGCCTTGTCGGCGGCCTCGGCCTCGATCTGGGCGCGTGCGGCCTGCAACCTGACGAGGCGCTTCTCGCGGCGGTCCAGCTCGGTGTCCTTGCCGCGGGTGCCGAACTGCTCATCCTCGGCGGTGTCGGTCGCCTCGGCGTCGGCCAGCAGTGCTCGGGCCTTGGTCTCCAGGGCGGCGATCTCGGCCTCGATGCGCTCTTCCTTTGGCCGAGCCTGCGACCGCTTCTTCTCGACCGGATCGGTCTCGAACAGACCATTCCCATCACACATAGCGGGAGCATCCCGCATGAATGATCACCGGACCCACGCGGGGTTGTCGCGTACTGACCCACGCTTCTAGCCTGACGGCATGTTGGACACCGGGCACTTCTGGGCTTTCCTCGCCGTGGTCGCTGTGCTGATCGCTGTTCCGGGGCCGAGCGTGGTGTTCGTGGTCGGGCGCGGGGTGGCGCTCGGGCGTCGGGCGGCGCTGGCCACGGCAGTGGGCAACAACGGCGGGGTGCTGATCCAGGCCGTGTTGGTGGCCTTCGGGCTGGGAGCCGTGGTCGCGCGGTCGATCGTGGTGTTCTCGGTGCTGAAGTTCGCAGGCGCGCTGTATCTGATCTATCTCGGCGTCCAGACGTGGCGGCATCGCGGGGAACTGGCCGTCACGGACGCGCAGCAGCGGCCACCCACGAACGTGTGGCGCATCGTCCGGCAGGGTTTCGTTGTCGGAGTGAGCAATCCGAAGGGCTTCCTGATCTTCTCGGCCGTGCTGCCCCAGTTCGTCAACCGCTCGGCAGGGCACGTGACGCTGCAACTCCTGCTCCTCGGCATCGTCTGCGCTGCTGTCGCTCTGGTTTCCGACTCGGCCTGGGGACTTCTCGCAGGGACGGCGCGTGGCTGGTTCCGCAGGTCGCCCCGCCGCCTGTCCGCGATTGGTGCGGTGTCCGGGACGGTGATGGTCGGCCTCGGCGTCCGTCTGGCTCTCACCAGGAATGACGTGTGACAACACAGCGGATACTCGAAACGTTGCGCATGTCGCTGGTTACTGAGACACGCTCCCAGCCGAAGATGAGCTCGACGTCCGTGCCCGCGCAGACGCGCAAGACGGTCACCAACGCGCTGACGTCTTCGGTCTCAGGCTGTCGGTCTCAGGCTGTCGGTGTCGGTGTCGGCGCGGCGTAGGCGTCGGCGATGGCCCGTGTATCCCAGTAGAACGGGCGGACCTCGGTGATCCGCCTGTCCTTGACCGTGATCGTCTGCAGGATCGGGAAGCTGAGTTCACGTCCGGTCGCGCGAGCGCGGGCACGGACCTGGGTGAGCACGACCGCGGTCTCACCGGTGGCGAGGAACTCCTGCTCCATCATGTCGAACGATTCCCACACCTCTCCCATCATGAGGAAGAACCGCGCCATGCCGTCGTGCCCGTGCCACGTGCCTCCGTAGGGCAGAGCGTCTGCCTGGTGCAGTGCGACGTCCTCCGCGAAGAAGGGGGCGAGCAGATCGAACGAGGCCTCGCCGGGGCCTCCCGCCGTCAGGTACTCCGCTTCAGCCGCGTACATGCCGGTGAGAACCGTCGCTGACTCTGTGGTGGAGGGCATCGTCATGGCACCAGCCTGCGCACCGCGACAGAAGGGTGCCGGCGGTGATCGGACGCCGTTGTGCGGCGGCGGTCGGCACTTCCGCGATACGCCCCACGTGCCGGTTCAGTGGAGGGCGGTCGGTGCCGCCGACGGGAAGGCGGTGACTTCGCTCCGGGGCCTCCTCCAGAGGCCGCGAGTCCGTTGTCAGCGGGCGGTGTTACTTTCCGTGACATGACCGATCACGCGCTACGGCTGCTGAGGCAGGACCGCCGCCTGGCCGAACTGGCCGCCTTCCCCTTCGACTTCGACCTCGAACGCGCCGCCCACGGCCCCGTCGAGGAGGTCCGCCTCGCCTCGGGCGGACCGCTGGAGACGGTGGCCGGGGACGACACCGGCGGCATGTACTTCGTGTGCGCGGACGGCTCGGTGCTCTACGCCGACTCGGAGGGCGCTGCGGGGATCATCGGCTCCAGTGTCGACGAGGCCCTGGAGCTCGTGATCGGCCTGCCCGGCTGGCGCGGCTGCACACGTCTGTCGCCGGACGAGGGCGAGGAGAGGATCCTGGCGTGCGTCGCGGAGACCGAGGACGAGTTCCGTGAGCACTACGGAATCGACGAGGAGCGAGCCGAGCTCCGGGCGGCGCTGGGCTTCCAGGAACGCTCCCCGGTCGAGCTGGTGGGCAGACTGCGTGCGGCACTGCTGCGCACCGAGCCGGACTTCGTCCTGATCAACGCGGATGAGGGATGCGCGTACGACCTGCTGGGCCCGGCCGGTCCACCGCTGTGGGAGCCCGTGCTCGCGGCGGGCCGCGCCGATCTCGCCCGCCTGCGGGAGGGCGACCACACGGCATGGCGTGAAGTCGCCGAGGACCCGGTCCGGCGCCGGATCACCCTGCGGGCCGCGCAGTTCGACCGCGCCGAGGGCGATCTGGAGCTGCTGCGGCATCTGCTGCGGCACGAGACACGGTCATCGATGACGGACGAACTGCGGCTCGCAGCCGTGCTGGTGGGGCTTCACGGAGACACCGGGGATCTGCCGCTGCTGCTCGAAGTCCGGGAGACGGACTTCGACACGGCGTGCGGCCTGGGCGGTATGCCGGAACCGGGCGCGAGCGCGGACGAGTTGCGACAGTGGGCGCGGGAGCTCGACGAGTCGATGTTCGGGACCGACCTGTCGGACGAGCCGGTCTCCACATGGACCGACCTGGCGCGGGACCAAGGCATGACGGACCTCGCGCGGGTGACGCTGATCCGCGAACTCGACAGCATCTTCATGGACCAGAGCAGCCTCCGCCGCCCCGATGCGCCCCGCACCCTGGCCACGGCTCCGCTCAGCGGGCTCGCCCGGGACTTCGAGGAACTCGGCGACCTTCCCCAGGCGCTCCGCGCCCAGCGCCTGTACGCCGCCCTTCAGGAGAGGGCATGGGACCGGGCCTCGGCCCGGCACACCCTGGCCCGCCTGGAGCGGGAGGCTGGCCGGCTGCCGCAGGCGGCGGACAGCCTGGCCGCCGTGCGCGACGCCCTGGCCACCCCGGGCGACGACTCACTGCGCTATTGGCAGCAGGCCAACCTCGGCCGCTACATCGCCGAGGAGCACTACCGGCTCACCCTCGCCCTGGCCGACGCGGGCCGCTCTGAGGAGGCCCGTGTCCTCCTCACTGCCGCCGACGCCGTACTCGGCGAACTCTCGGACAACGCCGCCAAGGGCGTCCGCGAGCTCGCCGAGCGGACCGCTGCACGAGTGCGGGAGGTCGACTGAGGGCGGGCACGGCGGGCGGCCGGCCCGCCAGGAAGCAGTGGCTGCCGAAGCAGTTTCCTCGCCCGCTGCCACGAGCGACGCACCACCGTCAACGACGGTGGCTGCAGCGTGTACTTCATGGACCCGGCAGGCCACGCCATGGAACTCATCACCGTGCCGTACGGCGGCTGGACCTCGTGACCACATGCACCGGGGGCCGCACCCCAGCGCGGGATGCGGCCCCCGACCGTTGCTTTTCCCCATGTGATCGCAGCCGGCGCCCTGCGATGCCGGCCCCGTCGCCCGGGGCTTCCCGTAAATGATCTCCGAGCGGCTTCGGTCGGGACAGCCCGGGGAAGCTCGCGGTCGTTGTCGCTCGGTTCTCAGGGCTCCACGCCACAGCGTCGCGCGATTGCTGTGAGGCGTTCGAGTTCCCGTCGCGCTGCTGTCGGGTGGGCGAGGTCGAGGGCCATGCCGGCGCGGGCCGTGATGTAGAGGATGTCCTGGTGGGTGGCGGTGTCCAGGCCGGGGGCGGCCCGGAGGCGGCGGCCCGTGACGCTCAGGGAGATCGCGATGCTGTCGAGTTCGTCGCGCAGGTGCAGAGGCAGCACCTCCCGCAGGTCGTCCTTGGCGTAGTCGCGCGCCTGCCGGTCCGCCGTGCAGGGACCAGGTTGCACGGGAGCCCGGGGAAGGCCGGCTTCTCGCGCGTCGTCGTACATGTCCGCCACCAGGGCGCGTGCGGACTCGAGATCGCCCGCGGCAGCCGCCTCGCGGGCCGATCGCAAGGTGGAACGCAGTCGTGCACGGGTCTGGGGGTCTTCGCCGGTCCGGGCGTTCAGATAGCCGGACCACACGTCGAACGCTTTGCTCAGTTCGGCGTCCAGCATGATCTTGTACACGTCCGGCACTCCGCCGCCCCTCTGTCGAGCCCGTCCTGGCATGGACGGCAGCGGTCAGAATAGGACAGGCGCGGGGCGGGATGCCTGCGCATTACCCGGTGGCAGCGTGCAGGCCTCCGCCTCAACTGAGATGCGTGCGGCCGATGAGCCAGGTGCCCGGTGTCAACTGAGCCGCGCGGGCTCATTCCACCCGTGGCCGACAGGTGCGAGACAGCCCGTAGCGGGGACCATCAGCACCAACGGGAACGAGGTCTCAGGGGAGAGCGGCACGCGTTCCCCGATGTACAGACGGGAGTCTGGGGATGATCACCGTTGAGGAAATGGTCGGGCACGCCGGTCCGTGATGACGTGGCTGCCCGTCTTGACTACCGGGTTTCCGTCGAGACCGGGTCGAGGTAGAAGAGGCACTGGACCGCGTTGAACTCGCCCACCTCGGCGACGAAGCGGAACTTGTCGCCTGCGGCGACGGTGGCGGGGATCTTCTCGCCGGTCAGTTTCAGGTCGGAGACGGTGACGTCCGCGTACTTGAAGCCCGGGCCGACCGTCGTCTGCGGTCCCTCGTCGCCTGGGCCGAGGAGGAAGTGGTAGCCGGTGGAGTAGCGCGCCATGTGCCGGATCGAGCCGTCGAATGCGACCGTCCGGCCCGCATACTTGGTCGCGAAGTCCAGGTTCGTGCCGTCGCACGTGTCCGCCGTCAGCAGCAGCGCCGCGAACTCCGGGTTGTTCTCAGGCGTGATCACCTCAGTGGCAGCCGACTCGGCCGCGGTCGGAGTCGGTGTGGCGGAAGGCTTCTCGTTCGCAGCGGCCGTCGGCTTGTCCGACTCGGCCTTCTTCTCGTCTCCGTCGCTGAGCGCAGACGCAACGCCGATGACGATGGCCAGGACCACGAGGACGGCGGCCCCCGCACCGATCAGGAGCCACGGCTGCGGCTTCTTCGGCCGGCGGAAGTCGAGGGTGGAGCGAAGCGTGCCCGGGACCTGTTCCACGAGCTCCCAGCCATCCTTCTGCATCTTCGAGATCACCAAGCCGTCGGTGCCGCGAACCGTCCGCACGGTCTTGTACTCGTACTTGATCTCGTCGGCCATGCGGCTCCGCTCCCCCTGAATGAACTGTTCATATCAACTGCTTCGCGAGCATAAGGGACTCCGCGAGGAACTCGGCATCATCAACGTCACCCTCGGCCCCGAGTTCGCGATGCGGACCGAGGAGCGCTTGGCCGGAGGCAAGCCGGCCCGCCAGGTCGAACGCTGCTTGGGGTGCCGGCAAGAACCGTGTCACCAGCCGCAAACGGCAGTCCGTGAACAACAGCACCGCAGTTCAGGGGCCGTTCGCCGCGCCGGGCCCGTCGGTGGTCGTCCTCCCGGCACTGCTGCGGAGGTTCGCGCCGACGCATCTCGGTTAAGCTTCCAAGCTCAGAAATGATCAAGTGCTCGAGGCTCTGACCAGGTCGTCGGACGTGACATCGGGGGATGGGCAAGCACGTGTTCAACGCCGTCTTCGGGGACGACATATGGTTCCTGGCCGAGCTCACAGCCGTGGCCGCCGTCCTGGGGCTCCTCGCGTGGAACGTGGCGCGCCGGCGCCGTATCGCCCACGCGGGCTGGTGGGCGCCGCTGGTGTTCTGTCTCACCGGAGTCCTCGGGGTCACGCTGGCGCTGCGCGGCGGCTCGACCGGACGTGCCGAGTGCGTGGTCAACCACGACCTCACCGAGCCGCTGTACACCACGCAGGGCCTGTGGAACCTGGCGATGTTCGTGCCGCTCGGCCTCTTCGGCGTGCTCGCCCTGCGCCGACCGCTGCCCGCGCTGGCCGGCGTCCTGGCACTGCCGGTCCTCATCGAACTCACCCAGGCACTGGCCCCGTTCGTGAGCGGCATCTGCGACAGCGCCGACGTGGGGATGAACGCCGGTGGTGGTGTGTTGGGCGTGGCCGCGGGGCTCGTGCTGCTGCGCGGACGCGTCGCCTGGCGGGCCTGGGCCGCGCCCACCGCGGCCGTGACCGCCGTCCTCGCCGTGCTCGGGGCGGTCGTCTGCCGGACCGCCGTCACCCTGAACCACATGGACGGCTCCACCGTGCGGGACGCCCGCGGTGACGAGCGCGTGGCCGCCGAGCGGGCCGTGCACCAGGCCTTCGGCGACCGCTACCAGGTCGGCGCCGTCAGGATCAGCCCCGGCCTCGACGGCTACAACGGCTGGATGAACATCCAGTTCGCGGGTGGGTTCCCCGCGGAGCTGATGTGGCCCGGAGGACGCCGACTGAACGTGGACTTCGGGAACACCGCGGATATGGGAAGCATGGAGAAGGTCGGTTACCTGGTGCCGGGCGCCGGCACGCCCCACGGCACCGCCGACGCCTACCGCATCGCCCGCACCTACATGCGCGCCCACTACGCCTGGGCCGAGTCGGCGTCCTGGCACACCACCCGAGCGGTCCGCGACAGCGCCGGCTCCGGCTGGGTGACCTCCTGGCGGTTCAAGGAGCGGGGCGTGGAGATGCCCCGCAGCCTCGACGTACGGATCAACCCCGCCGGGCGCGTGTACGGGATGCAGGTCGACCTCGGCCCCACGCATGTGCCCCTCCCCGCCAAGCTGATCTCGGCACGGCGGGCCGAGGAGATCGTCCGCGAGGAGCGGAGGAAGATGCGTGCCGACACGGCCGGGCTGCGGATTGAGGTCGGTCCGCTCACCACCGAGCGGACCATGGGCCATACGGGTCCGTGGCGCGCGGTGTGGTCGGTGGTCGTCGCCGACACCCGGTGCACACCCGACGCGGACGGATACGGCTGCGAACCGATGACGGTGTCGTTGGACGCGGCCACGGGCGAAAGCGCGGACTGAGGGGGAGCGCAAGCGCGCCAGTGCACTCTTGGCCCCTGGCACGCTGTGTGGACGTCTGCCTCAGCTCACGTCCGCCGGGTCCAGCCGGTAGATCGTGGACCGGCTGCTCTGCGGCGACGTCTCGCCGGTCGACTCGGCAGAGCCGGCGTGTGACTCCACGGCGCACCTGCGGCACCAGGACCGCGAGGCTGTCGACGTCCAGGACGTGCCGGCCAGCACCCGGACCGAGGACTCGGCGATGCCCTCCACCGCGCCCTCCGCGGCGGTGTGCAACCCGACGGCCAGGGCGACCGCCTCATCGTCGTCGATCACCAGTGGCGGCAGCGCGGCGCCCGCGGCGAGCTGGTAGCCGCCGTCGACGCCGCGCTGCGCCTCCACCGGGTAGCCGAGCTCGCGCAGCCGGTCGACGTCTCGGCGCAGAGTGCGGACCGAGACACCGAGCCGGTCGGCCAGTTCGGTGCCTGGCCAGTGGCGATGGGTCTGCAGTGGGGACAGCAGTCGCAGCGTCCGGGTGCTGGTGTTCGCCATGTCTCCGATTCTCCCGGAATTCAGGACAGGAACTGTCCGCTATGGCTCCTACCGTCGTTGTTGACCGAGGAACACGGGACCAACCGAAGGCGGAGATCATGACCGAGACCCTGAGCGAGTCGGCGACCCTCACCGGCGAGCGCGCCGACCTGCTGCGGACGCTGGGCAAGCACCGGCACTTCCTGCGCTTCACCACCCGCGACCTCACCGACGAGCAGGCCGGGCTGCGAACCACCGTCAGCGCACTGTGCCTGGGCGGCCTGGTCAAGCACGTCGCCGCGATGGAGCGGATCTGGGCGGACTTCATCCTGGACGGCCCGTCGGCCATGCCCGACTTCACCGCCATGGCCGAGGCCGACTTCGCCGAGCGGGCTGACGAGTTCCGGTTGCTGCCCGGCGAGACGCTGGCCGGCGTGCTGGCTGAGTACACGGCGGTGGCCCACCGGACCGACGAGCTGATCGCCGCCCTGCCCGACCTGGACGCGACCCAGCCGCTGCCGAAGGCGCCGTGGTTCGAGTCCGGCGTACGCTGGTCGGCCCGTCAGGCGCTGCTGCACATCATCGCCGAGACCGCGCAGCACGCCGGGCACGCCGACATCATTCGCGAGTCCCTGGACGGCGCCAAGACCATGGGCTGAACGGGAAGTCGGAGGGGGCCACCATGAACGCCGCTGCGCCGATCTCGCTGGTCACGGAAGCCAACCGCGGGATCGGCCGGGCGGCTGTCCGCCAACTCGCCGGTCTCAGGCACATGGCGCTGCTGTACGCCCGCCGGCCCGAGGACGCCGGGTCCGCCGCCGCAAGCCTGGCCGGCCGGCCGGCACGTCGGCCTCGAACCTTTCCGGTTCGCCTCCTCGTCTTCGACCAGACCGCAGATCGGTCGCACACACTGAGAACACTTCAAGAATCCAGAAGTCATGTCACACCCTGGTAGAGCACCCGAAGGAGGAAGAAGCCCCTGGCCACGGCCTCGGGCACTCAGCGGGCCTCAGGAGAACTCACGGGATGTCGCACACTTCGTGACGGCTGTGGCGCCGGACACCGTCGGTCCCGCACGTGCCACCCCACCGGATGCGATCCGTGCCCGGCACTGGTGGTCCATCACTCGCCCACCTGCGAGTGGGACACACTCTCCCAGCCTCCGGCCGGGGGCACCCCCAATGCTCGGCCCGCTGCCGGATTCGGCGTCGGAACCACGATCGCCTACCGCTACGCCACCGGGGCCGTCGACCTCCTGGCCGGGGTCTGTACGGTGGCCGCCGCTCCCGTGGTGACGCGGGGCCAAGGAGGCGGACGCTTCGCGCGTCAGACAGTCACTTGTAGATCTTGCCGGGCTCGGCCTTGGCCGGAGCGAGCAGCTGGGAGACGGTCACGAAGGTGTAGCCCTGCTTGCTGAGCGCCTTCAGGATGGAAGGCATGGCCGGCACGGTGCCCTTGTGCAGCGGGTGGAGCAGGATGATCCCGTCGCGGTCGGCGCCCGCGAGCACGCGCTTGGTGATCAGCGCGGTGTCGTCCGTCTCGTAGTCCTTCGCGGTCACCGTCCACAGCACCTGCGCCATCCTCAGTTCTTTCGATACCTTGGAGACGCGGTCGTCGGTGCGGCCCTGGGGCGGGCGCATCAGCGTCGGCTCGCTGCCGGTGATGCTTGCGATGGCCCGTGCCGTGCGGCGCAGCTCGTCGCGGATCTGCGCATCAGAGACATCGGTCAGCACCGCGTGCGTCCAGGTGTGGTCCCCGATCTCGTGGCCCTCCTTGGCGATCCGCCGCACCACATCCGGGAACTTGCGGATGCGCCGGCCCTCGAGGAAGAACGTCGACGGCGCCTTGTACTCCTTCAGGAGGTCCATCAGCCGGTCGGTGGGTTCGCCCGGGTTGCCATCGAAGGTGAGCGCGATGCACTTGACCTTCCGGCAGTCCACCTGCCCTGACGGTACGCCTGCTCCAGACGTGGCCCGGTCACGTTCCTCGCGCGGAGAGAGCGTCTCCATCTTGTTCGCCTGGATGACCATGCCGACGGTCACCGTCACGGCCGCCACCACGGTCAGGGTCAGGAGTATGAGTAGACGAGGCCGCCTCTTCAGGATCTTCATCCCAAGGAGAAGATTTCAGGGCCGGAAGGGTTGCCCAGCGGCCTCGATAGTGAGGCAGGACACGTGTGTTCAGCGCGTTTCCAGTGAGCTGCGGCGCCACCTCGGCTGCGATCCGCTCCAGCGTCTCTCCGACGTGCTTGGCCGCTGAGGGTGGCATGGTGCGCCTCGCGCCTGGCAACGGCCCACTACTGCGGGCGCCGCCAGGCGGGCCACCTCGGCTTCCGCCTCCGCGCATTGCTTGCGCAGCTGCTCGACCCGCCGCTGAATCATCCACGTCAGCACCGCGGCCGCCCTCCGCCCCCCCCTCTCCCGTACCGTGAACTCCCTTATTCCGTGGACAGTAGACGGTACGGACACCCCGCAGCCCCAGTTCCGGCGAATCACCCCATGACCAGACGATCACCTGCTACCGATCACGCCACCGACCAGCATGAGCACCCCCATGACCGGCCACACCAGCCTCATGACCTGCAACTTCAGGATGAAACGATCTCAATGGCAGAACCCGCTGACGTCGCCATGGCAGACGACAAGTGCTGTGACACCGCCACCGCCTGGTGCCGCATCAGGCAACGTTCGCCCTGTAGTGAGGCCCCGCCTGTCGACGGCTTCGGCCGCTGGCGATAATCGACCGATGAGCGCCATCGATCGCCCTATGCCGCCCCTGAACGCCGACGAGCGCACGACGCTTGAAAGCTGGCTCGACTTTCACCGCACCACACTGGCCATGAAGTGCGAGGGTCTGAACGATGAGCAGGCCGCCGTTGCGTCCGTGCCGCCGTCCGGCTTCACGTTGACCGGCCTGGTCCAGCACATGGCGGAGGTGGAGCGGAACTGGTTCCGCCGCGTGCTCGCCGGAGAACAGGCCCCTCCCATCTACGACCCGCAGGCCGACCCGGACGGCCCCGACGGCGGCTTCGACCTTGCTGCGGGCGCCGCCCTGAGTGACGCCCTCGCCACCTGGCACGCGGAGATCGCCCGCGCCCGCGAGCACTGCGCCGACCGTGCTCTGACCGATACGGGCCGCTTCATGGATCAGGACGTCAACCTTCGCTGGATCTACGTCCACATGATCGAGGAGTACGCCCGCCACAACGGCCACGCCGACCTGGTCCGGGAACGCATCGATGGCGCCACCGGCGTTTAGCGCCGGACCAGGCAGCGTTGGCCCTGCCGACGGCAGCGCGTAGGCGCTGGTCGTCGGCGTGGCGGTTTCGCCAGATGATGTAGCGGCGGATCATGCTGCCCTGTTCCTTGTGGCCGGCGTGGTCGGTGCCGTCGAGGGTGAAGTAGCGCAGCGCGGTGAACTGGGCCTCGATGCGGTTGAGCCAGGAGCTGTTGGTGGGGGTACAGGCGATTTCGACGTTGTTCGCCGCGGCCCAGGTGCCGACGCGTTGGCATCTCTTGGTGGTCAGGTGCGGGGAGAAGTTGTCGCAGACGATCGCGATACGGATTTGGGGCGGGTAGAGGCTGCGCAGGTAGCGGCAGAATTCCAGGAACTGGGTGCGCTTCTTGACCGGCTTGATGTGGCCGTAGAGCTTGTCCTTGGCCAGGTCCAGGGCGGCGAACAGGTGCCGTACTCCGCCGTAGCGGTTGTAGGTCGCCCGGCGCCGTCGGCGTGGTTCGCGGTCGGGGTCCTTGTGCTTGCCGCCGCGTTCGGCTCACTGCCGGCCCGGGTGGGGCATCAGGTTGAGCGGCCCGAACTCGTCCATGCAGAAGACGACTTCGGGCTCGCCCTCCTCGGGTATGACCTCGGCGTCGGCGATCGCGTAGAGGTGCTCGACGCGGGCCTTCTTCGCCGCGTAGTCGGGGTCGCGGGAGGCCTTCCAGGTCTTCAGGTGTTGAAAGGAGACGCCCTCCTCGCGGAGCAGGATGCGCAGGCCCTCGTGGCTGATGTCGTAGACTCAGCCCCCGCTACGAGCGCGATCCCTGCAACTACCTGGCCTTTCTCGGACTCGCCGCAGCCCTGTGCTGCTACAAACGCCTCGTCCGCCTCACCACGTAGGACACGGTCATAGGCCGGCCGCCCTTGTACTTCGGATACAGGGAGTCGAAACTGTCGGCGTTGAAATTGTGGATCACGTCCCGGACTCGGTCGTCGCTGGTGAACGTCACCTCGGCAATCTTCGCCACGGGCATGCCCTGCGCGGACAGCAGCACCATCTGGGCGCGCCGCCAGGTCACCACCGACCCCGTGCCTCTGCGGATGGTCCGCAACAGGCGTTGCCCCTTGTCGTCATCGATCTCGCGGATACGTACTCGTTCTGCCACCCGGGCAGCCTGGCGACACCGTGCCGTCCGGGCCAGCATCCGAACGGCGCGTCACGTCACTACGAGGCAAAGGTTGTCTGATGCGGCACTAGCACCTCGAACTGGGGGGTGCAAAACCATGGTTGTTCAAGTGGATGAAGGAGGAGCCGAGTGGTGAGGCCGGGGCGGCAGCGCCGGGCCACGCGTTCGGGGGATCATTTAGCTGAAGGGCAAGTCACGTTCACGGACGCCCACACCGTCTTGCTGGGGCCGGAACTGCGGGCGGTGACGCCCCAGTCGTCGGCCAAGACGGCGACGAGGAGGAGGCCGCAGCCGGACTCGGCGTCGGGGTCCGTGGGGGAGGGGGGAGGGCGGGTCGGCGTTCCGCGTGGGTGTCGGAGGCCTCTACGCGCAGCCGACCGTCGTCCGCCTCGCTGGTCAGCCGGACGTGGAAGTCCCGGCCGGGGAGCCGCTCGTGCTGTACAGCGTTGGCGCACAGCTCGGCGGTGATGAGGCCTGGTGTCTCCCCCAAGGCGGGCAGAGAAGGGCCCGCCCGCCCCCGTCTACTCGTCGACCTTCGGGCCGTCGTCGTTCCTCGTCCCGAATCGGTCGCGCCAACGGGTGGCTCGGTTTTTCCGGCTGCTCAGTCCTCACCGATTGCTTGCAGAGCTTCGTCCCAGACATTGCCTCCGTCTGCCCAAGTCCAGAGCCAGTGGCGCAGCGACGACGCCGCGTAACGCAGGCCGTCGTGAGGTTCCTGTCCCCAGTCCGGCTCCCAGCCGTCGGCGTCGTAGAGCAGCACCGGGTGGTCGACCGCTATCAGCGAGACGTACCACTCCATGGTGCAGCCGCCACCCGTCAGATAGAGCCAAGATCTCGGCGGTGCCCATCCTGGGCGCTGGTCGTGGATGGTCAGCGCGCAATGCCAGTCCGCTAGATATCCGGGCTGCCGACGGCCCTTCGTCAGCGATGCAAGGCCGCCTTCTGGTCCAAATCCTCCGTCACCGATCTCGGTGTAGATGCGCCGGAGCAGGTCGGGCAGCCGATACCCAATCTTCCGTTCCGCGCGCTCGACCTCGGCTGCAGAGAGCGGGGGGAAGGGCTCCGTCGGCATGACGGTGCGGTAGGGGACCACGCCTCCGGCACCCCATGCGAGGGCGTGAAGCTTCTCCAGCAGTGCGTCGTCATCCGCGGCAGTGCGGCGGGCAGGATGGGGCACGCGGCGGGAGTCTAGTTTCTGAGGAGCCGCCAGCACAGCGGCGGTGAGCCTATTCGAGGACAGTGGGCGTCCTCCGCATCAGAAGCAGGGCCAGGTTCAAACACCTACTGAAGGATCGGAGATGGTGACCCGGGGCGAGCCACTGAGGTCTGAGGATGACAGGCGGAGGCTCTCCCGCCCGACCGTCGTTCAGGCAGGGCGGATCCCCGTCGGCAGGCTGTCGGGGAAGGCGCCGTGCTCCTCGGAGGTGAGCGGCGGCCGCGACGCCGGCTGTCGCGCCGGCTCCACCGGCTGCACCCGCCGCTGCCGCTTTGCCGACGGGCATGAACGTCGCACCGGCGACGATGCCGCCCCTCGAGTTCACGAGCGGGCCGCGGATGCCACCGGCCACCGCCTTCGACGCCATCGGGCGAACGAGGCCCTGACCCAACTGGGCGGCGACCTTCGCCGGAACCACCATGTGGTACAGGCCTTCGCCGGCAGCGGTCGCCTTGGCGGCCGTGGAGGAACTGTGCGCCGACTGCGTGATGAGCTGCGACAGGTGCTGTGCCAACGGGCTCACGGCATCGAGCGAGATGCCCTGGCTGCGGTCGAGCCCGTCGGGCAGCGGATGCACCTCGAGTGTGGCGATGGGCTGGTCGGCCAGGGCGGCCAGCACGCTGCGCAGTTCGGCCAGGCGCTCAGCCGTCATCGGCTTGTCCCCGGTCACCGCGGGCACCCGGACGTCACCGGTCGCCAGCGTCCAGACCGGAATTGTTCCCTTGCGGTCGGCAGTCGTCGTCTCCCCTTTTCCTCCAGCGACAGCCTGTGGTCGGCGGCCGTCGGGAACGGCGTGAACCTCGTGTATGCGTGCTACGCACCGGGCGTCGGCCGTCCTGCCAGGGCCCGCACGTTCTCCAGCAACGCGTGGAGCAGTCGTGGTTCACCGCCTGCGGTGCGTGCGGCCTCGGCATAGGTCGGTACGTGCTTGCCCTCGATGTAGCCGGCTTCCTGCCGCGCCAGCTCCCGGCAGCGGGCGCTCCAGGAGGGCCACTCGTCTTGGAGACAGGCCTCGAGGTCGTCCTCGAAGACGGTGTATTCGGCCTCCGACACCGTCGCCGGCCGGGGCAGGACAGGTGCTCGCAGGTAGCCGAGGATCTTCATGTTGACGGTCTCCGAGTGCAGCGCCTTGTTTCCGCCCTGCGCCTTCCTCGGACCGGTGTCCGCGTCGAACACGAGGTAGCAGCGCACGCCGAAGCCCGTCAGGATCGCGTGGCAGAGCATCATGTTGTCCTTGCCCTCGGTACTCAGCACACACACGCTCTCGGCCCCGAGGTTGTACCCCTGACGCTCGGCGAAGGCCATCAGGACGGCCTCGTCCGTGACGCCTTCCACAAGGACGGCGACGTCGGAGAACAGGGCTTCGGCGAGGTCCTTCACATAACGCGTGGTGCCTCGGCGTGCGATCGACCGCTCCTCGACGTGCCCGTCGAGCGCTGTCCGCAACTGTTCCTCGCTGAGGGTCTTCAGACCTACGTCGGGGTGCTCGCCGCCGGTGGCCCGGTACAGCCTGCGGACCTGCTGGTAGTTGGAGGGGTCGATGAACACCGGACTGTGCGTCGCGTACATCACCTGGGTCTGGCCCTCGGCCGACGAGACGAGGCTGCGCAGCACCTGCGCGAAGACCCGCGTCTGCGCGGGATGCTGGAACAGTTCGGGTTCCTCGATCGCCAGGCACAGGGATCGGGTGCCGTTCTCGGGGCGGCGGCACTCCGAGAGGTACTTGAGCGCAGCGATGATCAGCGCGCGCTGGAAACCGTGCCCCTGGCGGCGGACCGGGGTCAGAGCCGCCCCGTCACGGACACTGACCGCGAACGCGGTCTTCGTGCGCTTGGGCACCTGGGCCGTGGGAGTGACGACGACGTCCCGACCGGTGGTGAACCGGCAGATCTCCGAGGAAAGGGCGCCGGACAGCCTCGCGAGCACCGGCTCGTAGATGTCCCTGTGTACCTTCTCGCGGGCCGCCTGGGCGTCCTCGTCGATGGCCGTGAACTGGGCTTCCGCCTCCGAGCGGTCGACCGCGTGCTCGAGGATCCGCCCCACCACGGACGTCTTGTTGTCGTCCGTCTCCTCGTAGGCCCGCAGATCCGCCGAGACGAAGACGAAGTCGATCAGCTTGCCGAGCAGCCCCTGGCCGGCGAAGCCGAAGAAGTGCGTGCCCTCCACCTCAGCCTCGGCGAGCCGGTCCCGGTTCCTTGCCTCCCAGGACCGCATCTCCGCTTCGGCGGCGTCCCAGCTGCGGACGGCGGGCAGGCCGAGTGCCGGGTCCTGCTCGCGTAATGCCTTGTACGCGGCCGTCTTCTCCCGGCTGCCGGCGCCCTCCCGGATCCGCTCGAAGGGAGGATAGGCCAGGGCCTTGCCCGTGATCCGGTCCTCTCCGTTCTCCCAGGTGCGCCAGATGCTCAGCGTTTCCAGTCCGTCGGGTGCGTAGTGGCCGAGCGCGGACCGGTCGGAAGGGGTGAGGCCGTCGAACTCGACCTCCACACGGATCCGCTGGGTCTCCGCCGCCGAGTGGACGTCCTCCTCGCTGAGGGTGTAGCCCTTCTCGCCGTTGAAGAACCAGTCCAGGGCGCGCAGGACGGTGGACTTGCCGACGCCCGTCGGGCCGATGAGCGAGGTGATGGAGTCGAAGGAGACATCGAGACTGCGAAGGCAGCAGAAGTTCTCGATGCGGACGCGCTTGATCTTCACGGTTCTTCCTGACGTGTGGGGACGGAATGCCCGGCTCTGGGTCGTGAGGACCGCATCCGAGGCCGTGGCTCCGGCGACGGGGCGCCGGGCAGGGCGGCGCGTTGGCGCTCAGATGCCCATAGGGCATCGGGGGTACTGGTGCTTTCGGTGGCACCCCCAGTCACCGCCAGAAGCATAGATACCTAACCATGGCCGCGAAAGCGCTGTCAATCTGCAATGCTTAAGGGGGTGTGTTCGAGCGTCGGCAAGGGCGCGATGGCTGCAGGCTCGCGGCCGTTGTCCCTGTTCGCCTGGTCGTCGCAGGGTGCCGTGCGACGGCTGACGGGGTGCGGGCGCCGCGAGGAGTCGGATGGCCTTCAGTGGCCGGCGTTGCGGAATGGTGCGTCCAGGGGCTGTCGATGAAGTGACGTGTCAATTGCATGCGCTCGGCGAGGTGCGTCAAGGGTCGTCTACGGCTTATCGATTGACAGTGCTTTCAATATTTGCTTGTCTGGGAGTGGCTTTCTGCAGGCCGGTGAAGTTGCCCCGTGAATGGGGTCCGGTCCTGTCGGGCGCGCGAACTGGAGTGTGAGCGGGGGTATGCCGTGGTGGCGCGCGCCCCTTGTCGAGTGCATACGCCATCGGGAAGGCCGTTCGGAGGGCTGACGCACCGCCATGTCCTGGTCGGGATGGACGCGGTGGGGGCCCGGGGGTCATGCGTCGGCGTCAGTGATCGTGTCCTTGGGGGGACCATGGGTGGGGATCAGTACGGGTGGCTTCGTGCTGCCGTGTCGCAGTTCGGTGGGATGTGCAAGGACAAGCTGTCCGGGGGCGGCGGCCAGGAGGCCGCGATTCGCGGACCGCTGGAGGTCCTGCTCCGAGCAGTGAGCGAGCACCACGAACAGCACCGGGTGAGCTGGCACGACGAGTACCCGCTGCCGGATCTCGGTGTCCGGCCCGACTACGCGGTGAGCGTGGCCGGGGAGATCAGCGGTTACGTCGAACTCAAGCGGCCAGGACTGTCCGTTGATCCGGACACCTTCGGCCGCGGCAACCGGGAGCAGTGGCACAAACTCCGGGACCTGCCCAACCTGCTGTACTCGAACGGCACGGAGTGGCGGCTCTTCCGTGGCGGTCGGCAGGTCGGCGAGACGGTGTTCTTCGCCGGCTCGCTGCGGAGCGCGGGCGAGAAACTCGCCGTCCCCGACCCACTGGCCTTCGACGCGCTGCTCCAGCAGTTCCTGGGGTGGAAACCCGAGCCGATCAGACACGTCGCCCGCCTCGTGCAGGAGATCGCCCGCCTGTGCAGGCTGCTGCGGGCTGCCGTTCAGGAGCAGCTGGTGGCCGAGGCCAGGTCGTCCGCGCCCGACGACGACGTGCGCGCACGACCCTTCACCGGCCTCAGGAACGACTGGCGCCGCTACCTCTTCCCGTCCGCCGACGACGCCACCTTCGCTGACGGTTTCGCCCAGACCGTCACCTTCTCGCTCCTGCTGGCCCACACGGAAGGCATCCCGCTCGCGCCCGACTCCTTCCACGAGATCGGCCGCCGCCTGGACGACGGCCACGCCCTCATGGGCAAGGCGCTCCAGCTCCTGACGGACAACGTCAACGCGCGCTTCACCGTCACGCTCGACCTGCTGACGCGCACCGTCGCGCAGGTGGACTGGCCGGCCGTCCGCAGTGGGAACCGGGATGCCTACCTCCACCTCTACGAACACTTCCTCACCGCCTACGATCCGGCGCTGCGTCAGCGGAGCGGCTCGTACTACACGCCCCGCGAAGTGGTCGAGGAGATGATCCGTCTCACCGAGGACGTCCTGCGCACCCGACTCGGCCGGAAACACGGTTTCGCCGACGACGACGTACGGATCGTCGACCCCGCCATGGGCACCGGCACCTTCCTGCACACCGTCATCGAGCGCGTCGCCGAACAGGCCGCCGAGCGTCACGGGCCGGCGATGACCCGCGACGCCGTACAGCGGCTCGCCTCCCGGCTCTACGGCTTCGAACTGCAGATGGGGTCCTTCGCCGTCGCCGAACTACGCGCCTCGGACCTGCTCAAGAAGTACGGCGTCCCGGTGCCCGAGGGCGGTCTCAACCTCTTCGTCACGGACACCCTGGACAACCCGTACGCCGAGGAGGAGTACCTGGCATCCACGTACGAGGCGCTCGCCCAGTCGCGCAGACGCGCCAACAAGGTCAAGGCGGACACCCCGATCACCGTCGTCGCCGGCAACCCGCCGTACGACGACAAGGCCGAGGGGCGCGGTGGCTGGGTGGAGAAGCGCGCGGACGGCAGGGAGACGCCGCTGCTCGACGACTTCCGCCACGCGGGCAACGGCCGCTACGAGCACATCCTCAAGAACATGTACGTGTACTTCTGGCGGTGGGCGACCTGGAAGGTGTTCGACGCCCATGCCGAGGACCGGCACGGAGTGGTCTGCTTCATCACCCCGTCCGGGTGGGCCACCGGTCCCGGCGGACGCGGCATGCGGGACTATCTCCGGCGGACCTGCGACGAGGGCTGGATCGTCAACCTCTCCCCGGAGGGCCAGCGTTCCGATGCCGCCACCCGCGTCTTTCCAGGGGTCGCCCAGCCGCTCGCCATCTTCGTCTTCGTCCGCCGGGCGGGGACGGAACGAGGCCCGGAGCACCGGGCGCGCGTGCACTACCGGGCCGTGTCGGGGAAGCGCGCGGACAAGTTCCGCCAGTTGCGGGCGATCCGGGTGGACGACGACGGATGGCGGGACACGCACACGCACCCGACACGGCCGCTGACGCCGGTGACGGAGTCGGGCTGGGAGGAGTTTCCCGAGCTCAACGACCTCTTCCCCTGGGGCAGTCCGGGCTCGAAGGCGAACCGTTCATGGGTGAGCGCACCCTCGGCGGAGATCCTGCGCCGCCGATGGGCGACGCTGATACGCGAGTCCGACCCGGCCCACCGGGCGGAACTCTTCAAGGAGACGCGTGACCGGACCCTGACCGGCAAGCGAGACCCGTTACCCGGCCAGTCCACTCCCAGGCATCCGCTCGCCGAGGAACGCGACACCACCCCGCACCTCGTACGCATGGCCCTGCGCAGCTTCGACCGCCAACACCTCATCGCCGACAACCGCGTACTCGACTATCCGCGCCCCGACCTGTGGGCGGCGGCCCGGCGCGGCGGACAGCTCTTCCTCAACCAGCAGTCGTCGCATCCGATCGACTCGGGCCCCGCACTGGTCGCGACTCACCTGATCCCCGACACCGACCACTTCAACGGCCGCGGTGGCCGCACCATGCCGCTGCTGCACCCCGACGGCTCCGCCAACACCGCGGCCGGCCTCCTGCCCCACCTCGCACGGACGCTCGGCCGCACCCGGATCGAGGCCGAGGACCTGGCGGCGTACGCCGTCGCCGTCGCGGGGCACTCCGCCTTCACCCGGCGGTTCACCGAGGAACTGCTGACTCCGGGCGTACGGCTCCCGCTCACCCGTGACGGCGCCCTCTGGGACGAGGCCGTCGCCCTCGGCCGTCAGATCCTGTGGGCGTCCACCTTCGGAGCCCGGTACGCCGACCCCGCACAGGACCGCCCGGCCGGCAGCGCGGAGTTCCCACCCGGAGACCCGCGCAGGGTGCGGTACGTCACCCACATCGGCGACACGCTTCCCGAACGGATACGACACAACGCCGAGTCGGGGACGCTGCACGTCGGTGAGGGGGAGTTCACCCCCGTGCCGGAAGCGGTGTGGACGTACGACGTCGGCGGAATGCCGGTCGTCAAGAAGTGGTTCGGCTACCGGAAGGCCTCACCCAACAGCAAGAAGACCAGTCCCCTCGACGACATCCACGCCGACGCTTGGCCTTCCGAGTGGACGACTGAACTCATCGAACTGCTCTCGGTCCTGCGCCGCCTTACCGATCTCGCCCCAGCTCAGGACGTCCTGCTCGCCGCGGTCCTGGCCGGCCCGGTGGTGACGGAGGACGAACTGAGAGCGGTGGGGGTGCTGCCCGTACCCCCCTCGGCACGCAGGTCCCGGCACCCGGCGGTCGACGGGCTCTTCCCCGATGCCTGAACGGTGATCGAGTCGTGCGGGCCGCGCGTCAGCCGCACTGCTCCGGAGGGGCCGCGGCGGTGACCGCTGCTCGTAGAGTGATCTCGCCCTGCGCCAGCAGACGGAGTGTCGGGGCGAGGCGGGGACACGTCCTCTCCACCGCATCGGCGAAGCGCACCACGTCACCGAGGCGAGCGTGTGCGGCACCGAGCTGAGCCTCGTAGTGAACGGCCATGCCGAGATCGGTGACCCGCGCGCAACCTGCCTCCGGCACGACGAGCCCGAGGAGGACGAGCCGACGCAGGTCCGCCGACGTCACCTCGTGATCCAGCCCCCGCGCCGCCACCTCTTCCTCGTCGGTCCCCACGGCGACGTCACCGCCCTCCCGGACCGGGAGGGGCGCGAGTACCAGCTCCGCCAGCAGGCGGGCCTGTGAGTCCGTGAGCACCACGTGGGGCAGCGACATGGAGACATCCCAGCACACCCGGGCGGGCACCGCGGGGCCGCCACGGCACTCAGGAGAAGCCGGAGGCTGCCACGTGGGCCCGCTGCCGGAGGCCGACCCGGCCGAGGCGGCTCAGGCGGCGTCGGTGACGCCCGCCTCGGCCAGGAACGGGCTCGGTTCGCCCGACCAGGAGACGTACAGGCTGTCGCGGGCCCGGGTGCAGGCGACGAAGAGCAGGCAGCGTTCGGACATCAGGTCCGTCTCGTGCTGCTTGGCATCCACGTCGGGCGGGGTGACCGCCTTCACGAACGGCAGTGCCTCGTCATTGACGCCGATGACCGCGACGCAGCGGAACTCCAGCCCCTTGAACGAGTGCATGGTCCCGATCCGTACGGCCGTCTCCTCGCCGCCCGCGGAGTCGCCGGAGGCGTTGCGCAGGGTCACCGCGGGGATGCCCGCGTCCTTCAGGTGCGCCACCGCCTTCGCGCACGTCTTGTTGAACCGCGCGCTGACCCCGATCTCCCCGGCGCCGACACCCGCGTCCAGCCACGCCCGCACCTGGGCTACCAGAGCGTCCAGCTCGGCCTCCTCGGTCGTCGCGGCGTGCACCGCCGGCCCGTCGCCGTGCAGGGCGGAGCGGTAGCCGAGCAGGGTCTCGTTGCGGCCCTCGTCCTCCAGCTGGGCGATCGGCCGGCCGATGAGCAGGGAAGTGGACCAGCGCAGGATCTCCTGCGTACTGCGGTAGTTCTTGCGCAGCTTCACCGACCGCCCGGTCACCTTGATGCCGAGCGACTTCAGCGACACCTTCGAGTCGTAGATCCGCTGGTGCGGGTCGCCCGCGATGAACAGGTCGTCCGGGCGGGCCGGGACGGCCGCGCGCAGCAGGCGCCACTGCGCCGGGTGCAGGTCCTGTGCCTCGTCCACCACCACGTGCCGGTACTGCGGTCCCTTCGCCTCCAGCAGCCGCGCCGCCTCCGCGCACGTCTGCAGCCAGGTGCGGCACCCGTCCGCGGCGAGGTCGGCCGTGAACCGTTCCACCGTCTCCCACACCAGCGGCCGTTCGGACGCCGTCAGCCGACTGCCGCGTCCCCGCCGGTCCGCCGCCTCGTACTCGGCCAGGGTTCCGACGCCCTGGGCCAGGACGACGTGCCGGTACTCCTGGGCGAGGAACTGCGCGCTGCCGGTGAAGCCCGTCGCCTTGGCGGCCTTGCCCCAGCGGCTCACCTCCTCGTTGCTTATCAGCGGTCGCAGGGGCACCGCGCCCGGCGCCTCCGCGACGACACGGCTGGCGAAGCCGTCCACCGTCGAGATGTCCACGCGCTCGCGCAGCTCCGGGTCGTCCACCAGGGACTCCAGGCCCGAACGCAGCGCGTTGACGAGCGCGTTGGTGTACGTCGTGAGCAGGATGCGGTCGCCGTCGCGCAGGTGCCCGAGCAGGTGTTTGACCCGGTGCAGCGCGACGACGGTCTTGCCGGTGCCCGGCCCGCCGGTGACCTGCGCGGGTCCCGAGTACGACGCCCGGTAGGCCACCTTCCGCTGCGAGGGGTGCAGGAACACCCGCCAGGCCGCGAAGGGCTTCTCGAGGATGTCCCGCAGCTCCTCGGGAGCCGAAACCAACGCGATACGGGCCCGGGTGTGCTGGATCGCCGTCTCGTAGTCCCGCGTGTCCACCGGCTGAGTGGACGCCTGCAGGGCGGGCGCGACGATGTCCTGCCAGACCTCCTCCACCGTGCAGCCCGCCGCCAGGTACTGCAGCACCTCCCGCTGGTCCTGCGGCAGCAGCGGAGCGAAGACCTCCAGCTGATCCTGGTCGACCAGCGACCGGGCCTGCCGCAGCGTCTCGGCGTCGATGCCCAGCGCGGTCAGGTCCCCGTCGGAGAACTTCTCGAACAGCCGCGCCTTCGGCGAGGTCTCGGCCACCCGCTCGTACGCCGGCGTGATCTCGTCCAGGGTCGCCGCGTCCCGGATCTCGACCGCTCGCGTCACCGCGTTGATGCTGGACTTCTGCTTCATCGCCCAGGCGATGGCCTTGTCGTGCTGCATGACCCGCAGCAGGACGAAGGTGTCCCCGGACGGTGGTGCGAGGACCACACCGCGCCAGAACTGGTCGATGCGGATCGTCCGGATCTGCTTGTCCTTCGCCTTCGTCAGGCTCTCCAGTTTCAGCCCCTGGTCCTTGAAGAGCTGGTCGAGGGAGAGCCGGTCGAACTTCTCCCAGGCGTCCAGCACGCCCTTCCTGACCGGCGGCTGGAGCTTGGGGAGTTCGGCGAAGAAGCCGATGTCGAAGGCGAGTCGCGGCATAAGTGGATCCTAGTGTCCGTGCGGGCGGGGACAGCAGACGAAGATCAGTTCAGGGAGAGGAACCGGAAGCACCGCCGTCCAGGTCCAGGCGGATCACCGCCAGCGTCTCCGCCACCTCGGTGGTCAGCTCGTCGTCCGGGCCGTACACCACGCACAGGTCCGCGTGCAGCGGCTCCAGGACCTCGTACGCCTCCGCCGCCCGCTGCTGCGCCAGCAGCAGCATGCCGATGTCGCGCCGCAGCTCCACCGCGTTCTCGCTCACGTCCCCGTCGACGGCCCGTACGGCGTCCAGTACGCCGTTCAGCCCGGCCAACGCCTCGGTGACCTGGCCGAGTTCGCCACGGCAGCGGGCGGCCTGGGCGCGGCTGTCCAGGGCCTCCCGGCTGCCCGCGCCGCCGACGCGTGCGTAGGCGTCCGCGAGCGCCTCGAACTCCGGCAGCGCGGCCCGGTGGTCCCCGGCCAGCTGCCGTCCGACCGCCCGCCACATACGCAACCTGAGGACCGCCTTGCTCTCCGAGCCCAGGGCGCGGGCGGCCGGCGCGATCATCTCGTCCACCACCTCGGTGGCCTGCGCGTACCGCTCCTCCTCCATGAGGGCGACATAGTGCGCGTACACCTCGCGGATCTGCTCCCGCAGCGCCTCCCGCTCGGCCGCGGGCACGGCGGGCGGCGCGTCCGGCGCCGCGGCGGCCCCGGCGGACCGCGCACCCATGGTGCCGGTGCGCGACCGGGGTGCGTACGGACGCCGGAAGATCCCCGTCGGGTCGGGCGCCCCGGCGGGACCCGCCTCCTTGGGCGCGCACTCCTCCCCGGGTACCGGCAGGAACGGCCGCAGCCGCTCGTACACCTCCTGCACGTCCACCGGACGCGCTTCGGGCGCCTTGCGGAGCAGGTGCAGGACGAGTTCCTCCAGGGCCTCCGGCACGTCCGCGCGCAGCTGCCGCAGGGGCGGCGGGGCCGCGTTGACGTGCTGCGTCATCAGCTGCCACTCGCTGTCCCCGGCGAACAGCGGCCGCCCGCAGAGCAGTTCGTGCAGGACGCAGCCCAGCGCGTACAGGTCGGTGCGGGGTGTGACCCGGGCGCCCCGCACCTGCTCCGGTGCCATGTACTGGTACGTGCCGAGGGGACTGCCCGTCGCCGTCAGCTTGGTGACGTCCGTGCCCATGATCGCCGCGATGCCGAAGTCCAGCACCTTCACCGTGCCGTCCCGGGCCACCAGGATGTTGCTCGGCTTGAGGTCCCGGTGCACCACCGGCACCTCGTGCGCGTGCGACAGCACCGTGGCGACCTGCGCCGCCACGGCCACCGCCCAGCTGACCGGCAGGAGTTCGCCCGGGTGCGCGTACGCGGTCAGCGGGACGCCGTCGACCAGCTCCATCACCAGGAACAGCTGGTCGTAGGACTCGTCCAGCACCGCGTCGTACACCTGCGGCACGCCCGGGTGCTGGATCCGCGCGGTGACCCGCGCCTCCCGCCGGAACCGCTTCTCGAACTCCTCCGCCAGATGCGGGGACGTCACCGCCTGCGGGCGTACGAGCTTCACGGCGACGGGCCGGTCCAGCACGGCGTCGAAACCACGCCACACGTCGCCCATACCGCCGTGATTGAGGGGTTCGAGCAGGTCGTACCGATCCGCGATCCGTCGTGTGTCGTCCGGCACGTGGCCCCGCCCCGCCCCTTGTCCTCGCCCGTCGAGCGCCCGATGTGATGCAGGGGCATCTTGGCCGGTAAGCGACGGAAGAGTCCAGTGGGGGCGGGCGCGGGAGCGGTCTACGGGAGCAGGGGAGGTGAGATCAGGCCAGGCGCCGCGCACTGAGCCCAGACCGTCTTGCCGGGGCCGCCCGAACGGCGCGGGCAGCACCCCCACCGGTCGGCCAACGCCGCGACGAGCAGCAGCCCGCGCCCGTCCTCGCCGTCGGCCGAGGGCGAGGACGGAGGCGCCGGCAGTCGTTCCCCCCGGGTGTCGCTCACCTCGATGCGCACGGTCCCGGTAGCGGCGTCGGCCGTCAGCAGCAGGTGGAAGTCACGGCCGGCCACGTGCCCGTGCCGTACGGCATTGGCGCACAGCTCGGCCGCGACGAGCGTGACGACGTCGTGCGCGTCACTGCCGTACGGCACGCCCCAGGCGTCCAGCCGGTGCCCGCACATGCGCCGGGCCAGCCGGGCACCTCGCGGAGTCGAGCTGAAGCACATCGCGAACCGGTGCGCGGTGAGAGAGGGTTGTGTTGCGGTCATGCACTCACGGTGGCGCTCCGTCGACCGGCGTGCCCAGGAGTGACGCGCCGACGTGGGCCCTTCGTACGCGGCGGAATCAGGCGGTGTACGGCGCGGTACGAACGAGGTGGCTCCGGCCGGTTCGTGCACTGTGGCCGGCCACGAACCACCCGCACCCACCCGGCTCGGCTCCACCCCGTGGCGCACCCCGGAGGACCCGACGGCACAATGACGGTCATGGCCTCGTCCCACACCTTCCAGCCGATTCTGCGCCGCATCGCCGCCGAGATCGAGAGCATGCCGGGACGTGGTCGGCCCGCCGACTACATCCCGGCGCTCGCGGCATGCGACCCGCACCGGTTCGGCATGGCCGTCGCGGAGCTGGACGGCACGGTGTACGGAGTCGGGGAGTGGCGGCAGCCGTTCTCCATACAGTCCATCTCCAAGGTCTTCACCCTCGCCCTCGACCTGGCCCGCGAGGGCGACGCGCTGTGGGAGCACGTCGGCCGCGAGCCCTCCGGCAACCCCTTCAACTCGCTGGTGCAGCTGGAGTACGAGAACGGCATCCCGCGTAATCCGTTCATCAACGCCGGCGCACTGGTCGTCACCGACCGCCTCCACACCCGGACCGGCGACGCGACGGGCACCCTGCTGGAGTTCCTGCGCGCGGAGAGCGGCAACGCGGAGCTCGCCGTCGACAAAGGCGTCGCCGCCTCCGAGTCCGCCCACGGCGACCGCAACGCCGCGCTCGGCCACTTCATGGCGTCGTACGGGAACATCGGGAACCCGGTCCCGGTCCTCCTCGACCAGTACTTCCGCCAGTGCTCCATCGAGGCATCCTGCGCCGACCTCGCCCTGGCCACCGGCTTCCTCGCCCGGCACGGCATCCGCGCCGACGGCACCCGTCTGCTGGCCCGGAGTCAGGCCAAACAGGTCAATGCGATCATGCTCACCTGCGGAACGTACGATGCCGCGGGCGACTTCGCCTACCGCGTGGGTCTGCCCGGCAAGAGCGGCGTCGGCGGTGGCATCATCGCCGTCGTCCCCGGCCGCTGCACGCTCTGCGTATGGGGGCCCGGCCTGGACGAGCGGGGCAACTCGGTGACGGGAGTGGCGGCCCTGGACCGCTTCACGACCCTCACGGGACTGTCGGTGTTCTAGTCTTCCGAGTCAGGAGTTCTGTCCAGACGAGCGGCGTTGCGGGGTGGCGCGCACCGGCGGCCGAAGGCCGAGTTGATCATGGCGGATGAGGAACGTGCCGCACTCGGGGAATGGGCGCGGCGACGTTCCACGCCACACAGGCATGGGCATTGCGGTGCCGGATCGTCCTGGCGTGCGCCGAGAGCACGTCGGACGAGGACGTGGCTGCTCAACTCGGTTCCACACCGCATGCGGTGGGCCGCCGACGGGCCCGGTTCGCGCGGTACCGGATCGCCGGTCCGGATGACAGGCCGCGTCCGGGCGGCCCCAGGACGGTGACGGACGAGATCCTCGAACGCCTCGCGGGCTGTCTGAACGGAATTCCTGATTCAGGACACCAGGGGCCGCGTGATGTGGTGATCGGTCTTCGGGCTCTCGTCGGAGCGAAGCGCTCCGCCCCGTGCTGCCGGTGAGGCGGAGCGCCTGCGTGAGCCACAGGTCAGTGGCTCGGCCAGGTGATGGACGGCTGTTCGGAGGTGAGGGTGATCTCGAACCGCTCCAACGGCGGGGCTCCGGCGCCGCGCCAGCGGGTGATGTGCGCCTCGACGGCGTCCCAGATGCGGGACGGCCCGTTCTGCCGGACCGTCCACCGGCCGTCGTGCTCCCAAAGCACCGCCCAGGCACCGGTGTCGGCGTCGAGGAACAGGTGCTCCGTGCGGCCCTCGCGGGTGAGGCCGACGTGCTGAGCGCGGGGCGCGGCGAGCTGGGCGACGAACCGGGTGGTCCAGTCGTCGAGCACGTCGGTACCGAAGACCGCCTGCCGTTCGTCGCCCGCGTCGAGGCCGGGGAGCATGCCCAGCGGCGGCGGCAGGTGCGGCCTGGCGAGCATGAAGGAGACCTGCCCGCCGAGGAAGCGGCCGGATGCCGTGCCGTCCCCGTGGACGGTGAGCCGGGCCAGTTCGGAGGAGTACAGCCAGCCGCAGAGGGTGACGAGGACGATCCCGCCGGGGCGGGTCTGCTCGATCAGCGCGCGGGGGACGGTGAGGAGCCCGCAGGTGGCGATCACCCGGTCGTAGGGAGCTCCGTCCTTGTACCCGGCGAGGCCGTCGCCGACGATCAGGTCCGGGGCGAACCCGCAGTGGCCCAGCGCGGCGCGGGCGCGGGTTGACACGTCCTCGTCGACCTCGACGGAGGTGACCGCCCCGTCGCCGAGCCGGTGACACATCAGGGCGGTGGAGTATCCGGTGCCCGTGCCGATCTCCAGGACGCGGTGGCCGGCGTCGGCCCGGAGGTCCTCGAGCATGCGCACGACCAGGCCGGGCATGGTGCTGGACGAGGTGGGGGCGCGCATGATCTCCCCGCGGACGTCCCCGGGCACGACAGTTCCGGCGACCTGTGTCACCAGGGAGGCATCGTCGTAACAGGCCTCCAGCCACCGCGGATCGTCCGACATGACCGGGCTCCAGGCGGTGGGAGTCGAACCGTCGACCTCTTGGAAGAAGCCTCCGCGCAGGAACTCGTGGCGCGGGACCGCGGACACGGCCTCCCGCCAGGGCCCGGTACGCAGATGTCCGCTGTCGGTCAGCCGCTCGACGAGCCGTGCCCTCAGCTCCTCGTCGTTCATGTCGTTTTCTTCCTCTCCAGGAGATCCGCCATCGCCGCCACCATCGGCAGCCCGGTCTCCGGTTCCAACCACGCCCATTGCCCGGAGGGGTTGCACTCCAGGAACCACCATTGCCCCTGGCGGTCCACGGCGAAGTCGAAAGCGCCGAAGACGAGCCGGAAGTGGTTGAGATAGGTGCGCAGGGACTCGGAGACACCTGGCGGCGGCTGGACCACGCTGTACCGGAGCCGTGCGTAGTCGGTGCGCCAGTCCAGCAGGTCCGAGTCGATGCGGACGCAGAAGACCTGGTCGCCGATGACGGTCACGCGCACGTCACCGGTCTTGTCGATCCGTTGCTGGAAGAGGTGGGCGGTGCCGGTCACCGCGTCGTCGATCTCGCTGGCGGTGACCTCCCGCACCTCGACCGTGCAGGAGACGCCGTCGACGCGGTACAGCGGCGTGGACAACGGCTTGTAGATCACCGGCCCGTGGGTCTTGACGAAGGCGCGCGCGGCGACCGGGCAAGAGGTGATCACCGTGGGAGGCAGACGGAATCCGCACGCGGCTGCGACGGCAAGACCGGAGGGCTTGAACTCGGCGTCGCCGATGCGATGCGGGTGATTGACGTACCGGCACCCGGGCAGCGAGGCCATGACTCCGCCGAGGCCGTAACGGGCCTGAGTGAGGGCGAAGCGCGCGGTCTGACCATCGAGGTGGGGGAAGGCGAACCCGGAGGGCCTGCGGTAGTACAGGGAACGGACGCAGGACAGGTCCGCCGTGCGCGTGGGCGTGGTCAGCGTGCCCTCGATCCCGTTCGACGTGAGGGTGGCCGCGATCGACAGGGTGGTGGGGAAGTCCCCGGAGTCGAACCGCACCACCGGGACGCCCCGGCGGTGCAGTTCGTCGATCACCAGGTCGGTCGTGGGGTCGTCCAGGTTGGTGACGACCAGAACCGGACTCGTGTCGGTCACTGGTCGGTGTCGTTTCCGCTGTCCTGGTCGCCGCCACCGCTGCCGCCGGGCCTCGAACCGTCGGAGGGGTTGCCGGTGTTGGTCGCGGGTTTGGTGCCGGTGCTGGTCCCGTGGCCGGGCATCTCCACGACCTGTCCGGCGGCGTCGAAGTAGCGGCCGGTCTGGGTGGCCGGGTCCAGCTCGACGCGTGCGTAGGAGGGAGCGAGGGCGGGGTACGGCGCCATGCGGCGCAGCCCCCACGGCGTGGGTGTGCTGATGCCGTCGGGCAACGGCGTCCCGGTGGGGAGCCGGTCGGAGTGGGCGAACATCGGTGCCTCCTGGTGGGCGGGAATGTCGTGGTGTCGTGGGTTCTTCCGGGTGCCGGCTGACGGCCTGCGGCGCGGCTCCGGTTCAGCCGCAGCGTGAACCGTTCACCGTCAGGGGTGGTTGTGCTGCGGTCGTGTACTCACGGTGGCGCGTCGTGGCCTAGCGTGACCAGTGGTGACGCGCCGACGCGAACCCTTCGTACGCGGCGGCACACGACGGTGTACGGAGCGGTACGGAACGGCCAGGGAGGGCGCGGGGAGAGGCGCTAGGCATGACGACGGTGCGGGACAAGAGGCTGGTGAGGGGCGGGCAGCGGTGCCGGTCCAGGGGGGTGGGGGCAGACGATCGAACAGCATGTGACTGAACGCCTGTCTCGCCGGACGAAGTGCCGTGGCTTTTTCGGATGATCTCCGTACCTCCCGCAGCCCGTGTGTGGCGACGAGGAGAAGGCCGTGGCCGGACTCGGCGCCGGTCTGGGCAGGGGCGGTGACGGCGGACCGGCGTTTCGCGCGGGTGTCGCAGGCCTCCACGCGCAGTCTCCTCCGTCCGCCTCGGCGGACGGCCGGACGGACACGGAGGTCCCGGCCGGGCACCCACCCGTGGCGTACGGCGTTGGGGCAGAGCCCGGCGGTGATCGGTTCCGGTGTCGCGTTGACGTCACTGTCGCAGAGTGGCCCCAGAGGTCCGGACAGTGCTTCGTATGGCTGGTTTCCTCAGGCCTCCTTGTTCCCGCCCGGTCACCCTTGGATCATGTTCACCGTTGTTTCCGCGTGCCCTGCCCGTGGGCTCGGTGCGGGTCGGGTACACGGAGGGGACTCGGGGCGGTATGGCGGACGGACAGGACGGGGGCGTCGCGGTGCTGCGCGGGTGTCGAGCCGGTCTGCAGAGGGCCGGTGTCTTGTGAGGCATCGTCTGCAAGTGGTGCTTCAGATCCTGCTGGCGCTGGTCGCCTGTCTGCTGGGGATCGCCACCAACTACGCCACCAGCACGGATGACGCGCCCTGGATGCTGGAGGTCATCCGGCGGGGGTCCGTGCCGGCCATCGGGCTGCTGATCGTCGCGATGGTGATCGGGCAGGTCGTCGTGTACCGGCTGGAGAATCCGGTGCCCGAACAGGCGGAGTGGCCCCGTGACCGGATTCCGTACCCGGGGCTGGACGCGTACAGCGAGGAGGAGGCGGCCGTCTACTTCGGCCGGGAGGCGCAGGCCGCCGAGCTGACGCGCAGGCTGCACGCCTCCGCGCCCGGTCCTGCCGACCGGTTCCTGTTGCTGACCGGGGCGTCCGGCAGCGGCAAGTCCTCGCTCGTACGGGCCGGGGTGCTGCCCCGGCTGCGTCGGCGTCGGTGGACGATCGTGCCGACGTTCTCGCCGGGGTCGAACCCGCTGCACGCCCTGGCGGCCTCCCTGGCCGTAGCCGGTGGCGGCCGGGAGTCGGCCGGTGCGGTGCTGCGACGGTTGCGGCACGGTCCGGAGAGTCTCGGGAGCGAGCTGTCGCGGCTGCGCGGCGGGCAGTTCCAGCGGGTGCTGCTGGTCATCGACCAGTTCGAGGAACTCGTCACCCTCGCGAGTGAGCGGGAACAGGACCGGTTCCTGGAGACGCTGCACGCATGCCTGCGGCAGGAGCCCTCCGTCCGGGTCCTGGCCACGTGCCGGGTCGACCTGCTGGGACGGCTGCTCGGCACCGATCACGCGCAGCTTCTCCAACACCCGGTTGCCCTCGGTACGTTGAACAGGGCGCAGCTCGCGCAGGTGGTCGAGCGTCCGGCCGCTCTGGTGGGCATGTCGTTCGCTCCCGGTCTCGTCGAGACCATTGTGGACGACACCGGCACGGACGACGCACTGCCCCTGCTCGCCTACCTCCTCCAGGAGTTGTATTTCGCCTGCGGTCCGGGCGGCACGGTGACCGAGGAGACGTACCGGCAGCTCGGGGGTGTGGCGGGGGCGCTCGCGCGGCAGGCCGACAGTACCGTGGCGGCGCTCAGCACCCCGGACGGCATCGACTTCGCGCTGCGGGTGCTGCTGAGATTCGTCACGCTGGAAGAGCGGGAACTCGCCCGCCGTCCTGTACGGCTGTCGGAACTGACCGGCCGGGAACGGTACGTGGTGGACGCGTTCATCGACGCGCGCCTCATCCGCTCCGACACCGTGGAAGGAGCGGCGGGAGACGCGTACGCCGAGGTCACGCACGAGGCGTTGTTCCGCCAGTGGGCGCCCCTGCGTCAGGAGGTGGAAGCGAGGGCGGAACGGCTGCGGGAGCGGGCCGAGCTGGAGCGGTGGGCCGCGGACTGGGAGCGGTCCGGACACAGCGTGGACTACCTCCTCACCGGAGAACGGCTCGCCGTCGCGCAGAGGTGGCTGGTGGCGCTGGAGGAGGCAGGGCAGGCGTCGGCGCCCGCCCGTGCGCTCGTCGACGCCTCTCAGCGCCGGGACCTGGCCTTCCTCAGCCGTGTCTCGGACAGCATCGGTCATCAGGTGCTCACCGGCGCGGAGACGGAGCCCGAGCAGGCACTGCTCCTCTCCTTGGCCGCGCTCGGCGAGTGCGCGCCGACACCGGCGGCACGGCGCGGACTGATGGCGGCGCTGGCCGCGGGGCACGCCCGGATCCGGCTGGATGGGCATGCGGACACGGTCCGGGACATCGCCTGGTCCGCCGACGGGCGGCTGCTGGCGACCGCGTCCCGGGACGGTACCGCCCGCGTGTACGAGGCGGAGTCGGGGCGCCGGCTGTGTGTGCTGCCGTGCGACGGTGCCATGGTCGAGTCGGTCTCCTTCTCTCCGGACGGGTCCCGGCTGGCCACCGCCGGCCGCGACCAGATCGTACGCGTCTGGGACGTCGCGTCCGGCGAACCGGTCCGGCAGCTCACCGGCGCCGGGGACATCGGCCGACAGGTGGCCTGGTCGCCGGACGGGTCACGGATCGCCGCCACGTTCAAGGACCAGGCCGTACGGGTGTGGGAGGCCGGCACCGGACGGCTCGTACACGAACTGCGCGGCCACACCGGCGACGTCTGGGGTGTGGCCTGGGCGCCGGACGGCTCGCGGCTGGCCACCGCGTCGCACGACCGGACGGTGATCGTCTGGGACGCGGCGACGGGAGCGGCCACGACGACCCTGACCGGGCACACCGAGTTCGTCGAGGGCATCGCGTGGTCACCGGACGGTGAGTGCCTGGCCACCGGGTCCGGTGACCACACCGCCCGGATCTGGGACGCCCGCACGGGGGCACTGCGGCTGTTGCTGCGCGGCCACACCGACTACGTGTGGAACCCGGCCTTCTCGCCGGACGGCCGGCTGCTCGCCACCCCGTCCTCCGACCGCACCGTCCGCGTCGTCAGCACCGAGGACGCGAAGGAGGTCGCGGTGCTGCGCGGGCACACCGACACGGTGTGGACCGTCGTGTGGTCGCCGTCGGGCACCCAGCTCGCCACCGCGTCCACGGACGGTACCGGCCGGGTGTGGGACCTCCAGCCGCAGGGAGCCGAGTCCGTCCTGGTCCAGGGGCACGACGGGCCGGTGCACCAGGCCGTGTGGTCCGGCGACGGCACCCGTCTCGCCACCGCCTCGGACGACGGGACCATGCGGGTGTGGAGCGCGCAGTCCGGTGCGCCCGCGGGTCCGGTGACGACGCCCGGCGAACGGGTGTGGAGCCTGGCCTGGGCGCCGCACGGCGACCGTCTCGCCCTCAGTACGGCGGACGGCCTGTTCCGCGTTCTGGACGGCACCGGCGGTACGGTGTTCGACCTGCACGGTGCACCCGTCGAGGGCTGCTCGTGGTCCCCGGACGCCCGGCGGATCGCGACCGGCGGGCACGACGGCACCGTACGCGTCCTGTCCGCCGTCGACGGTACGGAGCTACGGAAGCTGACCGGGCACCAGGACTGGGTGGGACGTGTGGCCTGGTCTCCGAGTGGCGGGAAGCTGGCCAGTTGCTCCGACGACCGCACCTGCCGCCTGTGGGACACCTCCGACG
The DNA here is from genome assembly GCF_053604275.1 of Streptomyces sp. NPDC004051. Classification (NCBI taxonomy): domain Bacteria; kingdom Bacillati; phylum Actinomycetota; class Actinomycetes; order Kitasatosporales; family Streptomycetaceae; genus Streptomyces; species Streptomyces sp. NPDC004051. Next base: position 116,873 of record NZ_JBSGHG010000007.1, read on the forward strand.
GTACCCAGCTGACCGTGCTCCGGGGCCACGGCAACTACGTGGAGGACGTGGCCTGGTCGCCCGACGAGACGCGGGTGGCCACGGCGTCCGGTGACTGGACGGCCGCCGTGTGGGACGCGGCGACCGGTCGCCGCGTCGATGTGCTGAAGGGCCACGAGGGACGGGTCCGGGCCGTCGCCTGGTCGCCGGACGGCCGCCGCATCGCGACCGGATCGGACGACCGGACGGTACGGCTCTGGTCGGCGACCACCCTCGAGGAACTCGCCGTCATCGGCGTCCACCGGGACAAGGTGATGTCGGTGGCGTGGTCCCGGGACGGCACGCTGCTGCTCACCGCGTCCGCCGACGGGACCGCACGGGTGTGGCCGGCGGACCCGGACTACGACCGGCTGGAAGCGCGGGCGCGTGGGCGGGTCTTCCGCACCCTGGACGCGGAGGAGCGGCGGCAGCACCTGCTGCCGCCGGACCCGGCGAGCGGTCAGTAACGCTGCTCGACCGTACGATCGTCGGTGTGCAGGAGGTAGTCGCCCGGGTCGAGGCCCATCGCCTTGCGCTCGGGCGACGCCCAGTACAGCGCGTTGCGCTCCGCGAAAGTCTCCGGGCCCTCGTAAGAGATCAGCCAGACGAACTGGTTGCGCTCCCGGTCCACCCAGGCCCCGCCGATCTCGAAACCCAGCTTCAGTCGCAGCGGCACGATGTCGCTGCGCCAGCGCTCCACCCACTCGTCGAGCAGCCCGTCCCGGACGGTGTACGTACGCAACTGCGTGGTCCTGGGCATCGAGCGCGCTCCCGCTGTCGGGTCGAGGCAACCGGCAGGCCGACCGCAGGTCTGCTCGGGCTTGCCGGGCGACCGCTTCGAACGGCCGGTCCAACGGTATGCCATGGGGTGTGTGCTCAACCAGCGCATCCAACCGAGCTGAGTAGAACCATGATTGCTCACATGGATGAAGAGGGAGTCGAGGCGCGAGGCCGGGGTGGCAGCGCCGGGCCTCACGCTCAGAGGGAATCATTTCGTTGTGGTGTCGACCTCGGGGGGAGGGGAGGCGACCCGCATCGTCCATGAGTCCCTAACCGGCGGCACGGTGTTCCTGGAGTGGCGGGAAACCGTGCGCGGCGCTCCGGCTCGGGTGCGGGTACAGGCGGGTGCTGTGCGGGGGAGGGTGGACGCTCGTGCGCGGTACGGGAGGAAGCGGCCTCAAGGGAACCGTCCGGCAGAGGACGCAGCGCCCCGCCGAGGCGGCGTGACGAGCGGTTACCCGATGAGGAGGAGCACGCTGATCCCGAGCATCACCGCCGCGGTGGCGCCGTGGATGCCGTAGACGGCCGCCCTGGGCCCGTTGCTGCGCAGCACGATCAACGCGTCGCCCACGGGTATGACGGTCGCGGCCAGCATGAACCAGCCCAGCAGGTGGGACGGCCCGCCGACCAGCAGGACGAAGACGAAGAGCCCGGAGGCTATGTCCCGTACGGCCTTGACGGCCAGCCATGCCCGGAAGCTGCGGTCTTCGGTCGGTGTGTCGGGGATGCCGAAGCCGACCGCGGCCTGCGGTGCCCAGAAGGCACGTGCGCCCATGAAGATGATGCCTGCGCCGATCAGTCCGGCGAGCACGGTGGCGACGTTGGTGAGCATGGTTGCTTCCTCTCGGTAGCAGCGCCCGCTGTCATCTAGCAGCGCTAGTTGTTGTATCGACGATAGGGCTGCCTCCGGCAGGATGTCTAGCGTTGCTAGGATGTCGTCATGTCCGTCATCAAGGAGCGCCGTGAACGTGAACGCGCTCAACGCCATCAGCTGATCATCACGGCGGCCCGAGAACTCGCCGAGGCCGAAGGCTGGGAGGCGGTGACGACGCGGAGGCTCGCCGAGCGCGTCGAGTACAGCCAGCCCGTGCTCTACAGCCACTTCAGCGGCAAGGACGCCATCATGCGTGCCGTCGCGATCGACGGCTTCGGCGAACTCGCCGCCCACCTGCGCCGCGCCCGGTCAGCCGGCCCCGAGCCACGGCAGGCCCTGCACGCCGTCTGCCGCGCCTACCTGGAGTTCGCCACCGAGCGGCCCGCCCTCTACCAGGCCATGTTCGTCATGCCGACCGACGTGAAGTTCGCGCACGCCGAGACGCCGCCCCCGCTGCGTGCCGCCTTCGACGAGTTCGTCAGCTGCTTCCGCCCGGACAACGCGCGCCGCGAACTGTTCGCCGAGGTCATCTGGAGCGCGTTGCACGGCATGGCCGTCCTGTCGGACAGCGGCCGTATCCCCTCGGACAGCCAGGAGGAGCGCCTCGACTTCCTTGTCACCCGGCTCGCCGACACCCCGAGCTGACCTGCCCCACCAGGGTCTGGAAGAGTGGGCGAACACCGGTGCCCCCTGCCTGCGGCACGGCTCCGGTTCGGCCGCAGCGTAAGCCGTTCACCGTCAAGGGTGGTTGTGCTGCGGTCACGTACTCACGGTGGCGTGTCGTGGCCTAGCGTGACCAGTGGTGACGCGCCGACGCGAACCCTTCGTACGCGGCGGCACACGGCGGCGTACGGAACGGCCGGGAACGGTACGGGGAGACGTGAGACATGGCGACGGTGCGGGACGAAGAGGCTGGCCAGGGACAGGCGGCGGTGCCGGTACAGGGCGGTCAGGGGCAGGGGAGCCGGAGGCCCGGGGACGAGCCGGGAGCGGGGGTGGTGACCGCGTTCGGACGGCAGTTGAAGCTGCTGCGCATCCGGGCGGGCCTGGAACGACCGGAGTTCGGCAAGCGGATGGGCTACTCGGCCGACACGGTGGCGTCCTTCGAGCAGGGGCGGCGGATTCCGCAGGCGGGGTTCATCGAGAAGGCGGATGAGGTGTTGGGGGCTGGGGGGTTGCTCAACGCCCTGAAGGAGGAGGTGGCTCGGGCTCAGTACCCGAGGTTCTTCCGGGACATGGCACGGCTCGAGGCTGAGGCGGTGGAGCTCTGCGCGTACGACACCATCGTGGTGAACGGTCTCTTGCAGACCGAGGAGTGCATGCGGGCCATCCTGGCCATGCGTCGTCCCTTGCTCGACCAAGAGACCATCGAGCAGCGCGTGGCCGCACGTCTGGCACGGCATGAGATCTTCAACCGCTGGCCCGCTCCACTGCTGAGTTTCGTCATGGAAGAGGCTGCGCTGCGCCGACCGCATGGCGGAAAGGCGGTGCTACGAGGTCAACTTGAGCATCTGCTTTTGGTCGGGGGGATGCGTAACGTGGAACTGCAAGTGATGCCAACGGACCGCGAGGACAGTGCCGGTATCGACGGGCCTTTCACTGTGATCAACCGCAAGGGAGGGGAGCAGTTCGTGTACGCGGAGGTTCAGGGGAACAGCAGCCTTGAGACCAAGCGAGACGAGACGAACCTTGCGGCAGCCCGTTATGGAATTATCCGTAGCCAGGCGCTCCCCCCACGGGAGAGTCTGGACTACATCGCGAAGCTGCTGGGAGAGCTATGAACGCCGCTGAGAGCAGGACGCTGGCGCCCGAACTGGACTGGTTCAAGAGCAGTTACAGCACAGGCAACGGTGGTGAATGCGTAGAAGTCGCTTGGGTCAGGAGCAGCTACAGCGGTGCTGAGGGTGGCCAGTGCGTAGAGGTCGCCGCAGTACCCGGAGCGGTTCTCGTACGGGACTCCAAGTGCCCTACTGACGCCAGGCTGGCCTTCGGGCCGGAAGCATGGGCCGGATTCGTAGACACGACCGCTGGGCGCTGACCGGCGGCGGAGCACGAATGGAGGGGCCCACGTGAGCCGGGCCCCTCCATCTGTCTCAGAAGTCGTCCAGACCTTCCTCGCTGCGGATCATCCGCCAGGCCGCGCGGCGAGCGCTGCGGTCCAAGTTGGATTTGAACTCGCGGTCGGCACCGAAGTAGCGCTTACCGAGGGTGTCGATGGTGGACACGTGATCCATCATGTTCTCCTCGAACTTCTTGTCGAAGACGATGCCGAAGTTGGCCTCGTCGTTGACGACGGCGGCGGCGCGGACCTTCGGGTCCTCCTTGGTCGCATTGAAGGCGGGGAGGACGTCCTCCTTCGTGAACTCCGTGCCGAACTTGGCGTTGAACTTGTCGATCAGTTCGGACAGCAGGGACTTCTCGTCGTCCTTGGCTCCGCCCACGCCGTCGCCGAAGCCCTTGAGTTCGGCGGCGCCCTCGGGCGTGAGGGCCACGTCGTGCTCGCCGGTCTTCTCGACGCGCAGGTGGCTCAGGTCGACCTCGCCTATGTCCACGCCGCCGTCGGCCCGGCGGGGAAGACGGTTGAGCAGGTAGCGGCCGTAGAGGTGCAGCCGCTCCAACTCGGGGTCGTGATACGGCACGATCTGCGCGAGGAAGCCGTACTTGCGGACGTAGTCGTTGAGGTGGGCGCGGAACTCCTCCGCCGTCTCGACGTCGTCCTCCTCCTCGCTGTCCATGAGCACAGTGAAGCGGGTGACGGCAGGGGAGAGGAGCCGGTACAACTCGGCGTGCAGCTTCTCCCACTTGGCCTGGGAGCCGCCCGCCTTCTCCTTCGCCTCGAAGTAGGCCTTGGCGAACTCGTCCATGTCCTGCTCCGAGATGATCGGCGCGGACATGACCCGGCTCTGGGCCGTGTAGAGGAGGTTGGGGTCGGAGGGGAGGGTGTGCGCCTCCTCGAAGTACGGGCGGAACGCCTCCTGGATGTCCTCGGCCTCGTTGACGAAGTCCAGGACGGCGAGGTCGGCCTGCGACTTGCGGTCGGCGGTGCGGTTGAGGCGGGAGAGGGTCTGCACGGCCGCGATGCCGGTCAGCGACTTATTGACGTACATGGTGGTGAGCAGCGGCTGGTCGAAGCCGGTCTGGTACTTCTCGGCGACGACCAGGATCCGGTACTCCTGCTGCCCCTTGCCGCCGGCCTTCGCGGCCTTGTCGTCGGCACGGGTGTACGCGAACGCCTTCGGCAGGCCTGCCTCCGACAGTCCGCCGTTCTCCTTGCTCTCAGTCGTCTCCTCACCGTCGATGGTGAGGGAGCCGGAGAAGGCGACGAGCACGCCGAGGTCCGGGTACTTGGTGTCGTACGCGCGGTCAGCGATGTAGCTGCGGATGGCGCGGGCCATCTGTACCGCGGAGTGCCGGGAGGCCGTAACCACCATCGACTTGGCCCGTCCACCGAGCCGGCCGCGGGTGTGGGCGACGAAGTGCTCCACGATCACCTGGGCATGCTGGGACACCGTGTGCTCGTGCATGAGCGCGAATCGGGCGAGCAGGCTGTTCGCCTTGGAGGGGTCGACCTCCTTCTCGTCGCGGTTCAGGTTCGCGAGCTTCCAGTAGGTGTTGTAGGTGACGTAATTGCGCAGTGGGTCGAGGATGAAGCCTTCCTCGATGGCCTGGCGCATGGAGTACGTGTGGAAGGGGCGGTAGACGGACTCACCGTTCTCCGTGCCCTCTGAGCCGAAGAGTTCGAGGGTCTTGGCCTTCGGGGTGGCGGTGAAGGCGAAGTAGGACAGGTTCGCGGCCTGCGAGCGCTCTACCGCCTTCGCCTTCAGCTTGGCGTCCACGGTGAGCGTGGTCGCGCCCTCGTCGTCCGTGTCGGCGTCCAGGCCGAGGTCCCGCAGTGCGGACTTCACGGCGGTGGCGGCGTCACCGGACTGCGAGGAGTGAGCCTCGTCGACGACGATCGCGAAGCGACTGCCCTTGATCTCGGTGGGGTTACGCTTGACGTAGTCGAGTAGGGCGGGGAACGAGTGCAGGGTGACCGTGACGATCTTGCCGGTGTCCCGGGAGAGGGCACGGGCGAGTTGTTCGCTCTTCGCGCCGTGCTTCTCGTCGACCTTCACGACCAGGCCGTCGGTCTGCGAGAAGTTTCCTACTGTCTCCCGGAGTTGGGCGTCCAGGTTGCGGCGGTCGGTGATGACGATGACCTTGTCGAAGACCGGTTCGCCGGGCGTGATGCGGCCGTCCGCGAGTGCCTCGGTGTCTAGGACGCGCGGGTCCGTATCGGCGTGCAGGTCGCTCAGGCGGTGGGTCAGCCAGCCGATGGTGTTCGACTTGCCGGAGCCGGCGGAGGCCATGACGAGGTAGTTCTGACCGGCGCCGTGCGTGGCCGCGTGCGTGGTCAGCTTCTTGACCACGTCCCACTGGTGGAAGCGCGGGAAGATCGTCGACTTGGTGGTGCCGCCGCCGGGCGTCTTGCGCTTCTGCTGGTGCACGAAACGCTGGAGGAGGTCCAGCCAGTTGTCCCGCTGCCAGACGTGTTCCCAGAGGTACGACGTGGCGTACGTGCCGTGGAGGGTCGGCGCGGGGTTGCCAGCGCCGCCTGGCTGACCGGGGCCGTTCGAGCCCGTGTTGAACGGGAGAAACTGGGTGCTCTTTCCGCGCAGTTGCGTCGTGACGAACACCAGGTCCGGATCGACGGCGAAGTTCGCGATGACCCGACGGGTGAAGATCAGCTCGGTCGGGTCGCGGTCGGTCCGGTACTGCTCCTTGGCCTGATCGACGCCCTGCCCGGTGAGTGGATTCTTCAACTCGGCCGTGGCGACCGGGATGCCGTTGAGGAACAGGGTCAGGTCGAGCCGGTGGCCCCAGTCGGCCTGCTTGGTGGCGTAGGGGAGTTCCCGGACGACGGTGAGGCGGTTGGCCCGGTAGCCGTCGAGGACGGAATCCGCGGAGATCAGGTTCGGCTTGAAGTAGGCGACGTGGAGCCGGACTCCGCGATCCTTGACACCGTTCCGGAGGACGTGCAGGAGGCCGTCGTCGGCGATGGCCCGGTCGAGCCGCTGGGTGAACCCTCGCTGGGCCTCGTTGGGGTCGCCGCCGTAGACGGTTAGGAGGTCGTCCCACTCGTCGGGCTGGGTCGCCCCGATGAAGGTGAACAACTCGTTGGTGTCGAGACCGAGATCGACCTGGTAGTCGCCGGGGCTCGCCTCCCGCCACCCGCGCTCGCAGAGTGCGGTAACGATGGCAGACCCGAAGGACGACTCGTCATGCACGGGGCTCATACGGTAACTCCTTCGGTTACGTTACGGCCGCTGGCGGTGGACACGTCGAACTGGCCGGTTACGGCGGCGGTGATGAGGGCTTGGCGGCGTTCCAACAAAAGACGTGACTGCGCGTGGAAGACGCGAGTGAGATCACGGTAGTGCTGTTGAGATGCTTTGGTGACATGCAACAGTCTGGCGAGGTCCGCTGCCGAATTAGGCCAGGACAGCTCGAAATTCGAGAGGTCTTCCATGCCCAACGTGGGCTGCGCTGTGTCGGAACTTGTGGCGTCGGTAGCCTGCCGCATGAAATCCGGCGTGGTGAGCCAAATGGAAATGAGCTCAGCTGGTACATCGAGGTTGGGCCTGAGAGAAGCCACAGCTCGGGCTACGTTCGCGCCTTTCAGCTCTGGCGGAACGATGGCAGAGCGCCCCATAGTTCCTACAACACTCAAGAGAATGTCGCCAGGTTGAGTGATAGTGCGTGAGTATTTCGCTGACAGTTCCGTCGGGATCTGCCGCAACGAGTTGGCTCGCCCAGGAAGGTCGAGAAGGTCATTCACCCGGATGAAGCGGATTCCCTGATCGGCGAATTGTGGAACCAGCACGCCGTAGCGAGGCCGCGAGCGCAACAGATACTTGAGCCGGGTCGGTTGATGTTCAGGTTGCTTGAATGCGGCATCCAGTGTAGAACCGCGTTTTTCCTCCGCTAGTTGCAGTTGGTGGTTACGCAGTGACACTAGGCGGTCGATGCGGGCGGTCTCGGCGTCGAGGAAGTCGGCGATGCGGCGCTGCTCCTCATGCGACGGTGCTACGACGTTGAAGGACGCGAGTCTTTCCGAAGAGAGCTCCAGAAAGGTTGTCCCGAGCCCTTCCGCTTGTAGATCGAGGCGACGCGCCTCCAGTTGGTAACCGAAGAATCTGACGTCGACTGTTTCTGTCGGAACCAGGGCCCGGCAGCCCTGGTTGAATGCCATATCTGTGCTGGCGATGCCGACGTAGCCAATTGGGGCGCGGGTAGAGATCAGAAGTGATCCACGTGGCACGACGACGGAGCCAGAGCGGGCGCCGGCAGGCGTTAGAGTTCGGCGGGTCATCTTGATCTGAGTCAAGTAGCTGCCGAAGTCCACTGGCGTGGCCCAAGGGACTTCCCCATCCCAGTTGTCGGGTTCCGAAGTCGGTGTCCCGCCGTTGACCACGTTGAAGATTCGACGAAGAGGCAGTACACGGTAGTTCATTCGGTGACATCCCCCAACAGCCTCTGAATCTCAGCCTCCAGCGCCTTCAACTCCGCGTCGATCTCCGCCAGCGGCCGAGGCGGCTCGTACACGTAGAAGTGTCGAGTGAACGGAATCTCGTACCCGATCTTCGACTTGCTGCCGTCGATCCACGCATCCGGCACATGCGGGTGAACCTCTCGCTCCAAGTACTCCTCGACGTCCTCACCCAACGGCACGTTCTCGTAGTCCCGCAGCTCTGTATCCGGCTCTGGTTTGCCCTTGACGAGTTGGACCTCGCCATCTGCATCCCGCACCCCTACCGCGTCCCGCAGTGCCTTCAGGAACGGCGCGCTCGACGGCCAGGTGGAGCCGGCCTGGATCACCGCGTCCTTCAGGGCCAGCCAGGCGTCCGCCTTCTTGGCCCAGCTGCTGCCCTTCAGGTCGTGGAACGCTTCCAGTATCACCGGCGCCTGCGGAGCCTTCTGGAAGGCCTTCGACGCCTCCAGTGCCGCGAGCGTCTCCTCCGTCAGCTCGAACCGCAGCTTCAGTGGGCGCTCGACGGTGATGCGCTGGTATCCGAAGGCGGTGTTGTCGAAGATCTTCACCTTGCCGTGCAGCGGGTGCTCCGCGTCCGCCGCCGCGTGCAGCGCCTCGCCGTACAGCTTGACCACCGTGGCGATGTGGTCGTCGCTCAGCTGCTTGCGCTTGTCGCCCAGCGACTTGCGCATCTTCTGCCACTGGTCGCGCGCGTCCAGCAGGACGACCTTGCCCTTGTGGTCCGGGCTCTTGCGGTTGGTGAGGATCCAGAAGTACGTGGAGATGCCGGTGTTGTAGAAGAGCTGGTCCGGCAGGGCGACGATGCCCTCGAGCCAGTCGTTCTCCAGGATCCAGCGGCGGATCTCCGACTCGCCCGAGCCCGCCGCGCCCGTGAAGAGCGGGGAGCCGTTGAAGACGATCGCGATACGCGAGCCGCCCCCGCCGTTCACGCCCACCGGCTTCATCTTGGAGATCATGTGCTGGAGGAACAGCAGCGAGCCGTCGTTGATGCGCGGCAGCCCCGCGCCGAAGCGGCCGGCGTCGCCGAGCGTCGCGTGCTCGCGCTCCACGTCCTCCTTGACCTTCTTCCACTCCACGCCGAACGGCGGGTTGGCGAGCAGGTAGTCGAAGGTCGAGCGGGCGTGGCCGTCGTCGGAGAAGGAGTTGCCGAAGGCGATGTTCTCCGGGTCCTGGCCCTTGATCATGAGGTCGGACCGGCAGATGGCCCAGGACTCGGGGTTGAGCTCCTGCCCGTACACCTCCACCGTGGCGTCGGGGTTCAGCTCCTTGATCAGGTCTTCCGTCGCCGAGAGCATGCCGCCGGTGCCGCAGGCCGGGTCCATGACCGTGCGGACGACACCGGGGAGCTGGAGGGCGTCGCCGTCGGGGGCGACCAGGAGCCGCACCATGAGCTGGATGACCTCGCGGGGCGTGAAGTGCTCACCGGCCGTCTCGTTGGACTGCTCCGCGAAGCGGCGGATCAGTTCCTCGAAGATGTAGCCCATGTTGTGGTTGGGCACGACCTCGGGGCGCAGGTCCAGGTCCGTGAACTTGCCGATGACCTGGTAGAGCAGCCCCGAGCTGTCGAGCCGCTTGATCTGCTGGGCGAATTCGAAGCGGTCGAGCACGCCGCGGGCGTTGTCGGAGAACGAGCCCACGTACACCGTGAGGTTCTTCGCCGCGCTCTGCGGGTCCGCCGCGATCTTCTTCAGGGTGAGGCCGGACTTGTTGTAGAAGGAGTGGCCCGCGGCCCGGCGCAGGAAGCGGTCCGGGTCGATGTCGCCGTCCTTGTACTGGTCCGCCAGCGCCGTGACCTTCTCGCGCGTCGGCTCCAGTACGCACTCCAGGCGTCGCAGCACCGTGAACGGCAGGATGACCTTGCCGTAGTCGGACTGCTTGTAGTCCCCCCGCAGGAGGTCGGCGACGGACCACGCGTGGTTCGCCAACTCCGTGTGCTTGCTGCTGTTCAAGTGGATCCCCGGGTTCCTTCCGAAATATCCCAACCCCACCGCCCGAGCCGAGCCTGGTCGACCGGCAGGCCGGGGCGGTCCGACAAGTGTGGTCTATGTATGAAGCGCTGTGTGCCTAATGGGGCGAATCGTCGCCCCGGCCGCGTGCGTCCGGCGCCTGCCCCGAGGGCAGCAACTGCCCACCCGTGAGCCCGCCCGCCAGCAGCCGTGCCGTCTCCTCCGCCAGCCGGGTCGCCCGTTGTGCCTCCGCCCGCAGTTCGTGGACACGGCGGAACGCCTCCCCGTACCGGCGCTGCTCCTCCAGCGGCAGGAGCGGCACGCGCAGCCGGCCGGGGCTGACGTGCAGCACCGTACTGCCGGTGGACGCGCCCGCGATGTTGTCCTCGGCTCCCAGGAACCCGGCCAGGAACCAGGCGTCCAGGCGGGCCGGGTCCGGCCGGAAGAGGTGGACGTGGGGGCCGAGCAGCGCGCCCGCCTCCGCGTCGCCCGCGACCCGGGACATCGGGCCGTCCTTGCTCGCGACCGCCCGTACGAGGACGTCCCCGACGGCGATCACGGGCGCCGTGCCGCTGCGCAGCTCCGCCGGGTCGCCCGTGGGGCCCGAGCCGCGTGAGATGTCCGAGCCGGTGAGGACCGCGCGGGCACCCGGCTGCTCCGAGGTGCCGGCTCCTTCTTCCGTGCGGCTCCGGGCCCCCTCCGGCAGGGTCCGCAGCACCGTGAGCGCGCCGCCGCGCGCGAGGTCGGACGCGGTCGCCGTACGCCACTGCCGGGCCGAGTTGCCCGCCGGGTCCCAGTCGTCGTAACCGGCGGCCCGGACGAGGGATTCGGCGGCCTCGACCAGGTTCCGGCGCGTCGCGTCGGCCTCCGCCGCCAGCTTCGCCGGGTCCACGTCGGCGCGTGAGGCGCGGACGAGACGGGTCGGCGTCAGGTCCACGGTCTCGTCCAGCAGGTCGACGACGTCGACCGCCCGTGCGACGCCGGGCTCGCCCTCGAAGGCGTCCGGGTCCCGGGTGAAGGCGTGCCACGCGTCCAGTGCCTGTGCGGTGATCCGCTCCCAGTCCAGCGAGGCGGACCGGCTGCCGCCGCGGGTGCGCGGGCCCGTCCGGGCATCCGTCTTCGCACCGGCCGCGGTCTCGGCCGTGTCGACGAAGAGCACCGACTTGCCCGCCGCGCCGCCCGGTTCGGGCCGTCGCAGGACCCAGATCTGCAGGCCCACGTGGAACGGCACCGACGCGCCGACCGGCAGCGCCACCACCGCGCGCAGGGCGCCGCTGCGGACCAGTTCGGCCCGCACCCGGCGGCCCGAGGCGCGGCCGGCCGACGCGGGCGGCATGACCAGGACCGCGTGACCGCCGGGGGTCAGGTGGGCGAGGGCGTGCTGCACCCAGGCCAGCTCCGACTCGGCGCGGGCCGGTACGCCGTACGCCCAGCGCGGGTCGTACGCCAGCTCGTCGTGCCCCCAGTCCCGGACGCCGAACGGCGGGGTGCACAGCACCGCGTCGACGTCCAGGCCGGGGAAGGCGTCCGCGCGGAGGCTGTCGGCGGCGCGCACGGTGACCGTGGCCTCCGGCGCCGCGAGCATCAGGCCCACCGCGCTGCGCCGCGCCTGCACGGGGAGCACGTCCTGGCCGTACAGCTCGGTCGCGCCCCGGCGGGCGGCGGCCTCCAGCAGGGTGCCGCTGCCGCAGGCCGGGTCGAGGACGCGGGTGGGGGTGCCGGGGACGAGGCGCGCGAGGAGGTCGGCGAGCGGGTCCGGCGTGCCGTACGCGCCGCTCGCCGCGCTCTCCTCCAGCTCCCGCTCCGCGAGCACGCCCAGCGTGGCCGGGCCGCCCTCGTCCCGTACGCACACGTACAGCGCGCGGAGCACGGCGGCGTCGGTGCCGGCGAAGCGCACGGCGCCCGCGCTCGGTACGGCGTCGGCGACGCTTGCCGCGTCGCGCTCCGCGCGGACGGCGAGTTCCTCGTCCGGGAGCTGTGCCGCGGCCGTGAGCTGGTCCGGGGTGCGGCGGGCCGCCGCCAGGACGAGGAGCAGCAGGTCCGCCGTACCGCCGTCGTCGCCGCCCGTGCTCGGGGGGTTGAGGCGGAGGGTCGTGCGCAGTTCCTCGGCCGGGCTGGCCGCCGAGGCGTGGCCGCGCGAGGCGAGCCAGGCCCTGACCGTCTCCAGGTCGTACAGAGGGCTGCTCTCCGTGCCGCCGGACGGGTCGGGGAAGTCGTCGTACCGGCGACGCCAGTTGCTGACGGTGGCGCGCGTGACCCCGGCGATGCGGGAGATCTCGGCGGCGGTCACCTGCGCGGACGGCTGCTGGGGCATGACGGAAGACCTGGACCTCTCGATAGCGGACGTCAACAACCTACAGCACCCGTCAAGCCAGGCGTCATGGTTGACAATGCTTTCTCGGCTCTGCTTCTCTGGTGTTGCTGCCGGAGGTGCGGAGTCGGGTGCCGGGCGGTGTCACCGCTCGGACCGGCACCTCGGGGCGCCTCGACCTCGGCGACGGGACGAGGGGCGCGGGCGAGCGTCCGCGCACCCCTCGATCCCTCCCATGTCGCAGTTCCCTCATCGCAGTTCACGTGCCGCGTCGCACGGAAACGGAGCACGACCATGTCCTTCCAGCAGCCCTCCTCCTTCCCGCAGCCCGACCCCGGCGCGCAGGGCCCCTTCGGCCTCGGCGCACCCACCGGCCCGGCGCGGCCCCCGAAGCAGCGCGGCCCCTGGCTGAAGTACGGGGCGGTCGCCCTGGTGTCCCTGTTCATCGGGGTCGGCATCGGAAGCGGCGGCGAGGGCTCGGCGGCCTCGGAGAACGCGGCCGCCGACACCAAGTCCGCGCCCAGGCCGACGGCCACCGTCACCGAGACCGCCAAGGCCGACGGCGGCGGTGGCGCCAAGCCCGCGCCCACCGTCACCGAGACCGAGACGGTGACCGCCAAGCCGAAGAAGACCAAGGAGCCGGGCCCGGCGACCAGCTTCTCGGGAGAGGGCGAGTACGTCGTCGGCGAGGACATCAAGGCCGGCACGTACAAGACGGCCGGGGCGGACGGCGATTTCGGCTGTTACTGGGAGCGGGCCAAGGACGCCAGCGGCGAGTTCGGCTCCATCATCGCCAACAACAACCTCAACGGCCCGGGCCGGGTGACCCTCAACACCGGCGAGTACTTCAAGACCAACCGGTGCCAGGAGTGGAAGAGGGTGGGCTGAGCCGGGGTCCGTCCATCGCCCCCGTGGCCCGGCACCGGACCGCTCCGAACCCGGTGCACGCCCGGATACGGCACTTCGGCACGAGTGACCTCGAGGCGGCGTTGCCGTACATCAGGGGCTTGGGGCGCGCGACAAGGAGACGGCCTTCGACGACTGCGGCCTTCTTCGAAGGCGACGAGGAGGACACCCGCACGGTGCGGACCGCCGTGCGGGGCGGTCCCGACAGCGGGGTCCCGAAGGTTCTCCCCTACGGGAAACAAGCCGCGCACCAACTCCGTACTGATCGAGCAATGTCGCCTCGGCCGGTACAACCGGGAGCTTGGCAACGGGATTCTCAGCTACCGGGGAGAAAACCCAGCATCTTCTGGAGGTCGGCAGGCCCCTGGTAGTGCACACCGGTCATCCCGAGCGCGATGGCGGCCTCGACGTTCTCCAACAGGTCGTCCACGAACAGGCACCGGTGAGCGGCGACTCCGGCCCGCTCGGCTGCGATTTCATAGATCTCCCGGTCGGGCTTGGCCACCCCCACCCGGGCACTGCTGACGACGTGGTCGGCGAGATCCGCCAGCCCCATCGCCTCAAGGTCACGCTCCAGTTCCAGGGTCGCGTTGGTCACCAGGACCAGGGGCATGTGCCCTCGCAGCCGGCGCAGCAGGGCCACCACCACGTCGTCGGCCCGGAACGGCGCCTCGGCGAGCGCCACCCCCAACTCACGGGCCTGCGCCCGCGTCACCCGGTCGGAGAGCGCCGACGCGATGGAGTCCACCCACTCCTCTTCGGTGATCCTGCCGAGGAGCAGCGGCAGGTCCACCTCAGGCGCGTAGGCCACCCTGGTGGTGGTGCCTCGGGGCACTCCCACGGCACGTTCCAACTCGGCAAGCGGAGCCATGTCGTAGAAGCGGATCACGTTGTCGAGGTCGCACAGCACCGCGTCAAAGGGTCTGCCGGACATCCCGGAAGCCGTCACCGCCCATCAGTACCACAGCCTCAAAATGCTTCCAGATCACGACTCCGCACAGGCTTTGGAAGCTGTGTCGGAACCGGTGATCTGTGACGTTCCGTAACAGGTGCTGATGCGTATCGAGTCATGAGCAGTTGATGGTCCGGTGAGATGTCCTTGAACTGGATCATCGGGGCGTGCACATGGAGGCCGGCGAGGCAACTGTCGGGGGTCTTGTTGTATGGGTGCCGATACTGCGATGTCTCGACGACCTGCTTGAGGGAGGTCATCGAGACTCGCCCGGCCGCTCGGGCACTCCCGCCCGGGCGGGAGTACCCGAGGACCTCGAAGGGCGCTGATGATCGCTCGGTCAGAACATCGCGATGGGGTTGACCGGTACGCCGGTCAGGCCGTGGATGCGGGGCGGGGCGACGGTGAGCAGGAAGCTGTAGCGCTTCAGCCGCGCGCACAACGCCGCGAGGTCGTCCAGTTGGGGCACGTCGATCAGAGGCATCGCCATCCGGCCCAGCGCTACCCCGTGCAGCGGGGAGGGTTCGTCCGGGTTCAGGGGAGGATGCGCGTCACCCCTGTCCGGTGCGACGACGGCGACCCCTCGGCGGTGCATCCACCGCACCGCGTCCATGCTGATTCCCGGGCTCGGTGTGTCGTGGGGCCCGCGGCCCGTCCAGCCGAGTCGGACCACGAGTGCGTCACCGGAGCCGACCTCGACTCCCTGACGCTTCTCGGCCTGTTCCAAGTCGTGTGACGTCACCGCGTAGGCGGGGGGAAGAGGCCCTTCGACGGCCAGATCGAGCAGGACCCCACGTGTCACTATTCCGGCGGCGAAAGCAGTCGTCGATGCGTGCGTGATGCCGACGGGGGTGACGACCTGTTCCCTCGGGCGGCCCGGATAGACCTGGCCGTCGGTCGACCAGTGCGCGAGCGCGTCGAGGTGCGTCGACTTGAAGTGGTGGTTGTAGATCAGCGAAAGATCGGCTGCCACTGGTCCACCGGTGTGGGACACCATCTGCTGCACCGGGGATGCATTGACCGTCTCGGGTAAGAACGGACTGAAGAACATCGCGCTCGGCGTGATCGGCTGTGCCAGTGACACCCACTGGCCGGTCCGTGCCTCCGCGGCGGCCCTGGCGCGTACTTCGTCGGTGATCAGGTTGAGGGTGCCGAGTTCGTCGTCCGCTCCCCATCGGCCCCAGTTGTCCGGCAGGTCCGTCTCACTCGTGTCGGCCATGTCGATGGCCCCTTTCGTCATGATGTGCTCAGACCGCAATGGCCCGCGCAGAAGCTGCGTATTGGTGGTGGATGTGCGATCTCAGGGTAACGAGAGAGCGTAGGCGTCGGTGAGCCGGTCGGTCTCAACTCAGCTGCCCAAAAGGCAAGTTGACCGACGTCCACCGGGGGCGGTAACGCCGGGGAGCGAAGCGGGAGAATCGCTCCGAAGGGTGCGGGCGGGATGCGGTGGAGGCGGCACGGTCATCGAAGGGCCGCTCCCTCACGGACATCTCCTTGGCCGGCCTCGTCCGCCTCGTCCGCGGCCGGTCCCGGGTGGGTGTGTGGTCAGCGTGGTCTCACCTCGTCCGTCAGCTTGCCCTTGCGCAGGGTGAGGACGCGGTCGGACTGGGCCGCCAGTCGCTGGGAGTGGGTGACGACGACCACGCACTTGTCCTGGTCGTGGGCCAGTTCGCGGAAGGTGTCGATGATGCCCTGGGCGGTGTCCTCGTCGAGGTTTCCGGTGGGTTCGTCGGCGAAGAGGATGTCGACGTCGCAGGCCAGGGCGCGGGCGATGGCGACCCGCTGCTGCTGGCCGCCGGAGAGCCGCATGACGTTGCGCGCGGCCATGTCCTTGTCCAGGCCGAGCCGTTCCAGGAGTGCCAGGGCGCGGGCCCTGCGGCTGCCGCGGTCCGGCTGCACGCCGGTGATCTCCATGGCGGTGGTGACGTTCTGGAGGGCGGTCATGTAGGTGAGCAGGTTGTAGTGCTGGAAGATCGTGGCGGCGTGTTTGTTGCGGTAGTGGCCGAGGCCGAGCTTCGTCAGGTCCTGGCCGCGGAAGCTGATGGTGCCCCGGGTGGGTGCGTCGAGGCCGCTGGCGAGGCTGAGCAGGGTGGTCCTGCCGCTGCCCGAGGGCCCCAGGACGGTGTAGAAGGTGCCGCGCGGAATTGCTCGTCCGAGTGACCGTCGACCAGAACTCCGTCCTGGTCGACGGTCACCTGCCTGTTGGCGTGTGGAGCACGCTCGTCGGCCAATTCTCGTACGCGGTTGCGGACTTCGAGTACTGGAAGCCGGTCCGCTGAGCGGTCGGGCCCTCGTCCCCCAAGGAAGGGACGAGGGCCCGACCGGCTCGCCCTGGTCAGGGCTTGGTCATCTCACTGCAGGGACAGGCCCTTGGGTGAGGTGAGCCCCTTGGCGGGGTCGGCGCGGAAGGTCGCCGTCCATGCCTCGGGCGAACACGAAGTGCCGTTGGGGTGTTGCTCCGTCAACCGTGCGCGGCGGCTGTCGTCCACGACGACCCGGCCGTCCCGCGCCGCCGTCACCTTCAGCCGCACCGGGACGGTGACGGCGCCGATGTCGTCCGGAAGCCGGACCGACACCCCTGCGATCGGGTTGTTTGCGTCGCCGGACTTCTGTTCCTTGCACTTGTCCTCCACACACACGCGGATCACCGCCGCGTCCGTGCCGCCGAAGTCGGCGGGCCGCCACATCACGGAGACCTCCGAGTCCATGTCCGTCTGGGTGCAGGAGGCGTCCTGGCCGAAGACCGAGCAGCCGGTCAGGGCCGCAGTGGCGAGGATGAGCAGGAGGCGTCGCATGTCAGGACCTCGCCACGGTGCCGGGGAGGGCGCTGTTGGCCAACCCGATGTCGGTGAAATAGAGGCGGCACGGGTCGAAGAACCCACCACTGTTGTCGCTTCCGCCGCCTCCGCCACCGGAGATGATCCCCTTGGCGATGGCGCGTCCGTTGCTGTCGACAGTGTACGTCGGCCCTCCGGAGTCGCCCCCTGTGGTGCAGGCGCCCGAGTCCTTCTCGGCCACGACCATGTTCTTGGCGACCAATCCGGTGCTGTACTTCACGGTGGCCTGGGTGGCGGTCACCTTCCAGCCGCACTTCTCACCGGTCATCATGCCTCCCGTGCAGAGCTTGTCACCGCGTTGTGCCCAGCGGCGCCAGTAGTCGCGGACCGCGCGCGAGGACGTGGACTTCTGGCCGCCCTTGTAGATCCGGGGCGTCGCGGACAGGCCGCTGTTGATCCGGTACAGGGCCAGGTCCCCCGAGTAGTACTTCTGGCCGGACAGGCGCACCGAGCCGTGCCCGTTGCGCCAGTTGTCCCGGACCACCGGGCCGATGTAGACGGACTCGCTCGGGTTCACGATGGCGCCGTTACCCGTGGTGCAGTGGCCCGCGGTCACCATGTACCACTTGCCGTTGTACCGCCAGGGGAAGCCCGCGGTGCACCAGGTCTTCTTGGTGGTGGTCAGATACGACTTGATCCGTGCGCCACCGTAGTAGGGCGAGGTGTCGTTGTACCGGCTCGCCTGCGGTTCGACCGACTCGGTGCCGGGAGTGAGGTGCACGGCGATGGCATCGGTGCCGTAGCGCTCGCCCAGGGCCGACACGAGGGCGCTGTCGGCCTCCGCGGTCTGTACGACGACGCGGTTGCTCTCGGCGTCGACGAACGCGCTGTACAACCCCGTCACACCGGGCAGTTCTTCCTCCGTCAGCTGGAGGACCTCGTCGCGCACGGACTCCAGCGCGATGACGCTGTGCTCCACCACCTCGGAACGCGGCGCGATCTGCTCGGTGACCGTCGGGCCGTCCGGTGCGGGGTCCGACGTCGTGGTGTCGTCCTCCGGCATGTCGTACGACTCCTCGCCGGTGCTCTCCTCGGATCCGTCGGCGGGCGGTGCGGGAACCTCGTCGGAGGGGTCCGGATCCTCGTCCGGCTTGGTGCCCTCCTCTCCGTCGTCGGCGGGCAGACCGCTGCCTTCGTCGGCCGGGGCCTGCGTCACCTGGATCGGGGCGGCCGCCTCGTCGGCGGCTCCCGGCACGGTGACCGGGGCGACCAACTCGCCCGTCCTCCCGTCGATGTAGGGCGGGCCGAAGGTGTCGGGGCGCTCGGCCGCGCGGGCGACTGCCTCTTGGAGGGCGTAGGCCTGGACGGGTGGGGCCTCTTCGGCTCCGTCGCTGAACCCGCCCTCGACGATCTCGACGCGGTCGACGACCACCGAGACCGGCTCCGCCGGAGGCGGGGAGTACGTGCCGCCGAAGCGGGCTCCGATCTGCCGGCCGCCGCTGCCGGACAGGGAAGAGGTGTCCCACACCAGCTTCGGCGCGCTGCCGCCGGTGAGGGGCACCGGCCAGGTCACGGGTGTGCCGTCCGCGGCCCGGGTGACCTGCGAGGCAGGGATGACCTGCCACTCGTCCGCGGCCGATGCCCGCTGGAGGAAGGTGACGTCCTTGAGGCCCCCGGGGCCGCTGACCGCGAGATCGACCGAGCCGACGAGGACCTCGCCGTTGGCGGGCGCCGTGACGACGGCCCTGCCGGCGTGGAAGGTCCGCTTGGTCTCGGACGACACGTTCCCTGCCCGGTCGGTGGCGGTGACGGTGAGCTGGTGGCTGCCCTCCGCGGCCGGGGCCAGACGGAGTTCGACGGGGCCACCGGTCGTGGTGACATCCTGCGGGGCGCCGCCGTCGACACGGTAGGTCAGCTTCCGGGTGTCCGTGCCGTCGGGGGTCAGCGTGAAGGTTCCGGTCACGCCCGCGCCGCCGGCCCATGCCTGCGACGGGTAGTCCGCCGAGTCCACGGCGGGGGCTCCCGGCGCGGTGGTGTCGACAGTGAAACGGAAGTGCGCGGTCGTGCCGCCCGTGCCGTCACCGTCGATCCCGCGGACGTGCAAATACCAGGTGCCTTCGGCGCGGGTCGTACGGTATGTCGTCCCGGTCGTGTCGACCATGGCGTCCGGCACGGTGTCGCTCGTGCGGTCCACGGTGATGCTGTACCCGGCGAAGGCGCCCGCCGGGGCCGTCCACGAGGCGGAGAAGTCGCCGCTGTTGTAGGCGCCGGTCTGGTCCGGGTGGGAGGCGGAGCTGATCATCGGACCGGGCGGCAGGGTCGTGTCGACCCTGAACGGCAGGTGGGCGGCGGTGGGCGACCAGTTGCCCGCCCGGTCCTTGGCGCGGATGTGGATGTACCAGGTGCCATCCGCTCCGACCGTCGTGGCGAAGGTCGTCGCCGTCTGCACGGTGCCCGTCGTGGCGGGCAGCGTGTCCGCGGTGCGGTCGACGGTGACCGCGTAGCCCGCCACACCGGACAGGTCGGCGGGTGCCGACCAGCTGAACGAGGCCGTCCGGCTCGCGTAGGCACTGGTGGACAGCGGGTGCGTGGTCGATGCCGGATTGCCGGGCGCGCCCGGCGCGGTGGTGTCGACGTTGAAGGCGACGTGCCGGGTGGCGGACCACAGCCCGGCCTTGTCACGGGCGGTCGCGTGCACCCACCAGGTGCCGTCGGTGCGTCCCGTCCAAGTGACGGCGGTGTCGGTCTGCGTCACGGTGGTACCGGCGGCGGTCGTGGGGCTCTGGTCGAGCTTGACGGCGTAGCCGGTGATTCCGGAGGCGTCCGTCGCGGCGAGCGTACCGGCGAACGTGGTGGCGTTGTACCAGGCCGAGGTGGAGGGGTGGCTGGTGGAGGTGAGGGTCGGGGTGCCGGGCGCCGTGGTGTCGACGGTGAACGTCCGCCACGCCGACCAGGCTCCGGTGTCCGTGCCGTCCGAGGCCCTCGCCCGCCACTTGTAGGCGCCGGGGGAGAGTGTCGCGACCGTATGGGTGGCGACCGCCCCAGAGGCGACCGAGGCGGAGGTCCCGGAGCGCAGTGCCGCGGTGCCGTCCGTCGCCCAGACCTCGAAGCGCAGCGTGAGCTGCTGGCCGTCGGCGTCCGTGGCCTTGGCCGACAGGGTGGGCGTGGTGTCCGAGGTGTATGTGCCGGACGCCGGCGAGACGGCGGTGGCCGTACCGGGCTCGGTGTTGTACGTGACAGTCAGGGAAGGCTCGTACGCGGCGTTGTGCGCGCCGGCGGTCTGGTTCGCGGAGTGGTAGCGACGCCAGGTCAGCGGATCCTTCTCGTCGACGGCCGCGAGCCGCACGCCATAGTTGGGCTGGCCGTCGGCCCAGGCCTGGACGATCGTGTCGATGTCCCAGGAGACATGGCCGGCCGGGCAGGTGCTGTTGTACCCCTTGGCCGCGGTGGACGTCACCGCGCCGGTCGTCGTGGTGGTCGGCTGCTGGGACCAGGAGACGGCCGACGGGTCCCAGTCGGAGGTGATGCGCCGCACCTGGTTGCCGGAGCCGGCGGTGCTGCAGGTGGAGGAGTAGTACGAGTAGAGCCGCAG
The DNA here is from genome assembly GCF_053604275.1 of Streptomyces sp. NPDC004051. Taxonomy (NCBI): domain Bacteria; kingdom Bacillati; phylum Actinomycetota; class Actinomycetes; order Kitasatosporales; family Streptomycetaceae; genus Streptomyces; species Streptomyces sp. NPDC004051. The sequence continues at coordinate 137,561 of NZ_JBSGHG010000007.1, forward strand.
GTCGGTGTCGACGATGTGCTTGCCCGCGTACTTCGACACGTTGAACTTCAGGAAGGAACGGGCTTTCTCGGAGCCGTTGTACGTGCCTGCCTTGAGCTCGGTCGAGCCGCGCTGCGAGGTGAGGTAGTCGTCGTACTGGATCCAGGTGTCGGTCACCGGGCCGAGGAGCGAATCGGTCGGGTCGATGGTGACGGGGTACTCGAGGTCCGGGTCGGCGAGGAAGTCCGGATCGGGCTTCAGGATCAGGACCTGGCCGGTGCCGTCGGTGTCCCGCTCGACGGCGACGTCGATGGCGGCAAGCTGCTCGGGCTCCCCGGATCCGCGCCGTTCGCCCGCACCCCACATCACGGGCAGCGGGGCGGTGGCGACGGTCCGGTCGTCGGCGTCCTTCCAGCGCAGGCGGCGCTCGGGGGTCTCCTGCAGTGTCAGTCCGTCGGCCGCGACGGGGAGCCGGTAGGTGACGGGCCCGTCGGGGCGCTCGTGCAGGATGACGGAGTGGGAGAAGCCCTCCTTGAGGGCGGTGACCACCAGGTCCCCGCCGTCGACAGCATCGCGGTAGACGGCCGTGGCGCCCTTCAGGTCCGGTTCGGGCAGCTTGCCGGTCCAGTCGAGTCCGAAGGACTTGCCGCCGCGGGAGACCTCGGCCAGGCGCTCGTCCTCGCCGCCGCCGGAGAAGGTGATGTCAGCGGCGGCCGTGCGCGGCCGGACGATCCCGCCGTCCGCGACAAGCGTCGTGTCGATGGGACTCCAGCCGCCGTCCTCGTTCTTCACGCGGATCGGGCCGGTGTACGACTCGACGGTGGTCGTGCCGTCGGCGTTGAGCCAGGTCGTGGTGGACTCGGTCCGCTCCTCGACCGCTTCGACGCGGTCGCCGGGCTTCTGCCGGGCCAAAGGAGCCGACACCGCCTCCCGGCCGTCCGCGGTGTCCGCAGACGCGGACGGGGGCGGCAGGGGGAACGGGGCGCAGATGAGCGCGGTCAGCAGGGCGGCCGTCAGGGCTCGCCGCTTCCGCGGGGTTCTTCGCCCGCCCCGGTCGGGGTCTGCGGCGATGGGGTTGTGCACGCGGTTCCTTCCACCGGTCCGGATGAGATCGGCAGATCTTATGGGTATTCATGACATGAACATAATGGGATTCGGATCTTCCGCTTACTGCTCCAGCAGCGATTCAGTTCCTGAACTGCTGCTTGTCGTTACCCTGGTATGGGCAGAATCATTGAAGTCGCTTGCTGGGCTGCTGAGTTGGAGTCGGTGTTCGCTCGGGTGGCGGGCCGGTTCGCTCGGGCGGATCTGCGGTGGCGGATGCGGGACTACGTCCGCGGCCTGCTGGGGCGGGCGACACGCAAGAACGGTCGGCAGCTCGCGGAACGGGCCGGGCGCCGCACTCCGAACGGCTTCCAGCGACTTCGGAGAGCCAGGACATGCTGCGTTCGACGACCCGTCTTCAGCACCCCGACCGTTCGCTGGACTCGGCTGCCTTACGGGCGATGACACTTGCTGTCCGAGCCTGTTCCGCCATACTGCGCGTCAGGGACGCCGCCCATCGGTTGCGTTTTCTCCCGAGTGCCGCCGCGGTGGCCTCGACCTGCTGCCGGGCTGTCACCGGCTCCGGGCCGGTCAGGGCATACGTCCGCCCCCGGTGGCCCGGCTCGGGCAGCGCGCCCCGCGCCACCGCCGCGATGTCCGAGGGGTGGACCATGGGCAGCCCGGTGTCCGCGTACGGTGCGCGGACCGCCTCACGGTCGCGGATCGACGCCACCCGCATCACAGCGTTCGAGGCGAACTGCGTCGGCCGCAGGATCGTCCAGTCCATCCCGTTGTCTTCGAGCAGCTGCTCGACCGTCAGGTTCTCGTCGGCGGGCATCAGGTGCGGATGGGTCTGGAGGGTGATGGACGACGCCGGCACCACATGCCCCACACCCGCCCGCCGGGCAACTGCGCACCCGGCCGAGGAGGGGGAAGCGATCAAGGGAGCGAAGCGGGAGAATCGCTCCGAAGGGCGCGGGCGGGATGCGGTGGAGGCGGCACGGTCATCGAAGGGCCGCTCCCTTACGGACATCGCCTTGGCCGGCCTCATCCGCCTCGTCCGCAGCCGGTCCCGGGTGGGTGTGTGGTCAGCGTGGTCTCGCCTCGTCCGTCAGCTTGCCCCTGCGCAGGGTGAGGACGCGGTCGGACTGTGCCGCCAGTCGCTGGGAGTGGGTGACGACGACCACGCACTTGTCCTGGTCGTGGGCCAGCGGCCGACCGCACGCGGAGGGTGTCGCCGACCGTGAGCCCGTTCTTCTCGGCCAGCCGTCGCTCCACCACGACGACCTTGCGGCCGGCGTCCTCAGGGGTGATCCCGCGCCCCGCCGTGATCTTGTTCGAGCCATAGGAGAAAGGCAGCAGCAGGCCCGAGTCACGCACGCCGTTCAGTGCCAGGGGAGGCGGGGCCTTCGCCCCGGTGCGGTCGCCGCCCGGCCTCGGGAGGTCGGACTCCAGCGGCTCGATGCCGCGGACCCCGGCCCCGAGCGGGAGCCGCGGGTTGTACCGGTGCACCTGCGGGGACGCACCGAGCCGGTCCGCCAGCGCCGGAGTGAGGCCCTCGCCCTTCAGCGTCACATCGACGCCGATGGTCCGCTGCGCGTCCGCCTCCTGGCGGGCGGTGGTGCCCTGCAGCAGGAAGCCGCCCAGCAGCAGGACACAGATGACGACGAAGATCCCCAGCAGAGCGGCGGTCCTGGTTTTCCTGGCACGCAGGCTCATCCCCGCGCGCTTGACGAAGTTCATGGCCACGACAGAAGCAGGGCGCCGCTTGCAGCGGGATAAGAGCGTTACAGCGGCGTAAGGACGCTGTCCCCGCGACGGCTGGGAACGTGCCTGCCGCTCCGCTGTCCTTATCCCCCTGCAATGCCGTGCCGGGTTTCATGGGGCTCATGAGAGTTCTGTTGGCCGAGGACCACCGCGTTCTCGCCCGTACGATCGCCACCGGTCTGCGCCGGCAGGCGATGGCCGTCGATCTCGCGGTCTCCGGGGACGAGGCCGAGCGGATGTGCCTGCTCACCGACTACGACGTGCTGATCCTCGACCGTGACCTGCCGGTCATGACCGGCGACGAGGTGTGCTGGCGGCTGCGCGAACTCACCGACCTGCCGCGGATCCTGATGCTGACCGCGGCCGGCGAGATCACGGACAAGGTCTACGGGCTCACCGCACTGCTGCTGCTCGCCCGCAGCGACCGCGGCCTGGAGGAGACCGAGACCGTGGACCTGTCGGCCGCGGCCCGGCTCGTGGCGGCCGAACTCGCCGCCCAGGCCGAGGAAGGCCAGGTGGACGTAGCCGTGACGTCGGACCGGCCGCTGACCGTCCTCGGTGATCCGCTGCTGTTGCGCCACCTGCTGACCAACCTCATCCGCAACGCCATTCAGTACAACCACTCCGGCGGCCGGGTCCGGGTACGGCTCGAAGACCACACGCTGACCGTGGCCAACACCGGGCCCACCGTGCCCGCCGACCGGGTACCGGACCTCTTCGAGCCCTTCCGCCGCCTCGACCAGGACCGCGTCGGCACCACCGGCCACGGGCTCGGTCTCGCCATCGTCCGTTCCATCGCCGAGGCCCACGGGACCGAGGCGACGGCCGAACCCGGCCGGCCGGGCGGCCTCACCGTCACAGTCCGCTTCCCCTGACGCATGACGCATGACGCGTTACGCGGCCCCGTGTCGAGGACGTACGGCAGCAGCCCGGCGCCCCGAGCCGTGCGGTTGCCCGGTGGGGGGCACCGGCCGGGTACGGGCCAGTTTTTTCTAACGTTGCACAGACTCTTCAGCCGTGGGCCCGACTCATGGCAGTCTGAGCCGGCAACCTCTGGCGGACAACGCTGTCAGGCACGGTTCGTCGGACGCACGGGCAGCCCTGTTCACTCGTTCTCGCAGAAGGAGCACTCGCATGGCCCTCGATCGTCGGCGGCTTCTCCACAGTGGTGCAGCGGCCCTGGGCGCGGTGGCCCTGAGCGGTGCGGTGCCGCCCGGCACGGCCGCGCGGGCGAGTGCGGCCGGCAGTCCTCCAGGCGCGGCGCCCGCAGCCGACAAGGGGGCGGGCGCGTCCCCGTTGTATCCGGCGGTGGGCCCCGGAACGGCCTTCCTGGACCACCGGTCACTGCTGGGGGACCTGCCGGAGGCCGAGTGGTACGAGGCGAACATCCCCTTCGTCGACCTGCCCGACGCCGCCATCCGGGACACCTACTACTACCGGTGGCGCGTGATCAAGCACGCCCTGAAGTACACCGGGCCCCGGGAGGGGTGGATCCTCTCGGAGTTCCTGGGCCCGGTCGGCTACTCCGCGCCGTACGGCGGGATCAACGCCGCCGCCGCCCACCACGTCCGCGAGGCGCGCTGGCTGCGCGACCACCGCTACCTCGACGACTACATCGGCTACTGGCTGCGCGGCAGCGGCTCAGGACCCAAGCCGGCCACGGACTTCCTCAACAAGAACACCACCGACTGGGCGCACCAGTACTCCTTCTGGATCGCCGACGCCGTGGTCGCCAGGGCGTCGACCGACGGCAGATGGGAGCACGCCCTGGGTCTGCTCGACGAGTTGGAGCGCCAGTGGAGGAGATGGGCCCCGCAGTTCGACGACGAAGTCGGCCTCTACTGGCAGACACCGGTGTGGGACGCGATGGAGTACACCGCGAGCTCCTACCAGAGCGACGACCCGTACCACGGTGGTGAGGGGTTCCGCCCCACTCTCAACGCCTACCAGTACGGCGACGCCAAGGCGATCGCCGCACTCCTGCGGCGCCGCGGCCGCCGGGGCGACGAGGCGAAGGCCGACCGTTACGACGAGCGGGCCCGTGCCCTGCGGGTGCAGCAGGAGCGCTGGCTGTGGGACGAGGAGGACCAGTTCTACAAGCACGTCATGCGGGACGGGAACCCCGAGCGGCGCAGGCTCGCCGACCGCGAGCAGATCGGCTACCTGCCCTGGTACTTCCACATGGCTCCGGCGGACAACGCCGCGGCATGGGCCCAACTGCGCGATCCCGAGGGGTTCTCCGCGCCCTTCGGTCCCACCACGGTGGAGCGCCGCAGCCCGTGGTTCATGCACCAGGCGCTCGAGGGCTGCTGCCGCTGGAACGGTCCGAGCTGGCCGTTCGCCACCAGCCAGACGCTCACCGCCCTGGCCAACCTCCTCATCGACTACCCCGCCCAGCCCCACGTCGACCGCACCGACTACTACGCCGTGCTCCGCGCCTACGCCCTGACCCACCGCAAGGACGGCGAGCCGTATGTCGCCGAGGCGCACCACCCCGACGAGGACCGCTGGATCTACGACGGCCGCGGGCACAGCGAGGACTACAACCACTCCACCTTCAACGACCTGGTCCTGTCGGGGCTGTTGGGGATCCGCTGCCGACCCGACGCCACTGTTTCCCTCGCGCCGCTGGCGCCGCGCGAGTGGGATCACTTCGCCGTGGAGAACCTCCCCTACCACGGCCACAACCTCAGCGTGCTCTTCGACCGCAGCGGTCGGCACTACGGACACGGAACCGGCCTGAGCGTCTGGCTGGACGGCCGGCGCATCCACCGGCAGGACGGCCTGGAGCCGGTGACGCTCACCATCGGCAGGGCCGGGCAGCACACCCTGCCCCGCGAGGTCGACGACCTGGCCAACGTCGAGCAGAAGGGCCACCCCCTCGCGAGTGCCTCGTACACGTTCCACCTCGACAGCCCGGCCAAGGCCATCGACGGACAGGACCTCCACATCGACACACCGTCATCGCGGTGGACCAACTACGGCAGCCCCAATGCCGCCGACGACTGGCTCGCCGTGGACTTCGGCGTCCCCACGCCCGTGTCGGACCTGCGGATCTCCTTCTACGACGACGGCGGCGGAGTCCGCACCCCCGACTCCTACGAACTCCACCACCTGGGCCAGGACGGCAGATGGCATCCCCTGCCCGGTCAACGCCGCACCCCGCAGACGCCCCGGCCGGGAACTCTCAACCGGATCCTCCTGGAGCGGCCCGTCACCACCACCGCCCTCAGACTCACCGCCACACGCACCTCGGGCGGCGCCGTGGGAGTCGCCGCCTGGCAGTCATGGCGGACGGAGGACCCCCGGCTCGCCCTCACCGTCGAGACACCGTCGAACGGCCTCGTCCCCGTGGAGCCGGGCAGGGCCGTGAAGGTCACCACCACCGTCACGGCGACAGCCACCACAGTCGTCAGCCCGCACCTGCTCGTCCCCGACAACTGGAAAGTCCTTCCCCAGCACACGATCCGCCCCACCGCCCTCCGGGCGGGAAAGACGCTGCACACGCACTGGCTGGTGACGGCTCCCACCGACCTGCCCCACCAACCGCCGCGGCCCCTGCGCCTGCTGGTCCGTTCCCGGGGCGAGAAGGCGGAGCAGTTCGTCACCAGCGTCGTCGCCCGGGCGCAGGCCGACTGACACGACCACCGCAGTACCGTCGCCGTACGGCACGGTGCACGCAGCCTTCCGACGCCACTTGGCGGGGGTGCCCGATCGAGGGCTCGTCAGGTCCGCCCATGGACGATGAGCCGGTTCTGCTCTCCGTCGAAGATGCCGGCCAGGACGTTGGCCTCCTGCCGGTGCCCGTCGAAGAGACCCTGCTGGTCGACGTGCACGATCAGGATGTCGTGGCTGTCGATCACCTCAGAGATGCCACGGGTCTCAATCGTGTCCGACCACGCGTCCAGGTTCCGGCCGAACCAGCCCGGCGGCCCGCACGGCTCGCTCACCGCGTCCCAGAAGTCGTTGGGTGTCTCGATCAGCCGACCGCGCAGGTCAACAATCAGCTCGCTGTCCGTCATCGCGGCAGACTGACCAGCCCCACCATGAGCCGCCGGCCGGTCAAAGAGACAGGCTCTGGCCGGAGCTTTTCGTCGGTGGCTCCTGGAGCGCGTCGTCCCCTGTGTGTGCGGGGCGCCGTTGCCCTGTCGTCAGCTTGCACCTCGTGCTCACACGATCGGGTGGTGGTTCGGGGAGCGGGCACGGGTGGGGGGTGCGGTCCGTTTGGTCCTGTGACGAGGGCTTCTCGTCGTTCTCATCGCAGACCACGGGGGTACACAGTGGGTCTCTGTTTTCATCGCAACCCCGACGGGACGACGACCGGGCGCAATGACGCCAGCGGGTTCAGCGTGACGCATGCCGACGAGGAGGAGGTGAAGAGGCTGTTGTACGAGGACGCGGGGTGGCAGTACACGCCGCCACCGCCGCCGGTGCCGGCGGGGTTTCACCGGTTCGCGCTGGTGCACGAGGAGTTCGGCGTGGCCGGGTTCGGGGACGAGCGGTATGCGGGAGTGCGGGAGCGGCCGCCGGAGGGCTGTGTGCCGGTCGACTGGGGGTGTTTCGCGCTGGAGTGCGAGCGGCCGGGGAAGACGCTGCTGGACGCGGTCGCCGGCACCGTCGCGGAGGTCCGGCGCGAGCACGGGCTGGTGCTCAACAGCCTGGGGGTGGAGAAGCCGCAGGAGTGGCTCGGTGATGACAGGGACGGGTGCGCGGCGGTGATCGCCGCGCACCTGTTGCTGGTGGGCACCCATCGTGCCCGGCTGCTCGGATACGGGCGCAAGGAGCTGGTCCGGCTGCTCGACTCGACGGGCATCGAGTAGCCGACCAGGAGCAAGGAGCAAGGAGCAAGGAGCAAGGTCAGGGGCAAGAGGGCAGGAGGGCTGCCGGGCCGGGGGCGAAGTCCGGGTCGATCTGGGAGGCCAGGTTCTCGCCGGTGCGGGCGTCGGCCCAGGAGCGGGCGTTGCGGAGGTGGAACTCCACGGCGTGGCGGTGGAGGCGGTCCCAGTCGCGGGGGTGGGCGTCGACGGCCTCGCGCAGGACGGTCAGGGCGTGGCGGTTGTGGGGTTCCAGGGTGCTCAGGGGGTCCGAGGCGTCGGGGGCGTCCGGGGTGGCGGGGCTTGGGGGTGGGGTTCTGCCTTGTTCCGCCGCTCGTACCCAGTCCGAGTGCACGAGGTGGGTCAGGAGGTCGTCGCCCACCTGGTCCTTGAGGAAGAGGAGATCGTCCTCGCAGGTCACCTTGTTGCCGACGACCGCGATGCGGATGCCGAACTCGCGGGCGTGGTCCCGGTACTGGCGGTAGACGGAGACGCCCTTGCGGGTGGGTTCGGCGACCAGGAAGGTGAGGTCGAAGCGGGTGAACAGGCCGGAGGCGAAGGCGTCGGCGCCCGCGGTCATGTCGACCACCACGTATTCGCCGGGGCCGTCGACCAGGTGGCCCAGGTACAGCTCCACCGCGCCGAGCTTGGAGTGGTAGCACGCCACGCCCAGGTCGCTGTCGTCGAACTGACCCGTCGCCATCAGCGGGACACCGCCGGCCCGGACCACGTGCCGCGCGTGCAGTTCGTCGTCGCCCAGCAGGCGCAGGAGACGTGAACCGCGGCCGGGCGGGGTCGTCTTGATCATCGACTCGGTGGAGGTGATGCGGGGGTTGGTGCCGCGCAGGTAGGTCTTGATGTCGTGCAGGCGCGGGCCCAGGGGAGGGGGCGTCACCGAGGTGCTCTCGGCGGGGGCGAGGGCCTCGGCCAGGTGCTGGTTGATGTCGCCGTCGACGGCGAGGACCGGAGCGCCGGTGCTCGCCAGGTGGCGGGAGAAGAGGGCGGACAGCGTCGTCTTGCCGCTGCCGCCCTTGCCGACGAACGCGATCCTCATCGGCACCCCGCCTTGCTGAAAACGAATGTCATGTTGCTAGGTTCTAGGGGTGTGCTCGAGGTGGTGTCAAATTCCCGGGCGCGTGTCACGTCGTTCCGTCGTGCGTTTCACCCGGATGATCGAACTTGGAGGCTTAATGCATAAGGTGTGCAAGTGCGTGAGTACATCATCAGGACCGCCGGCCCAGCCGACCTCGACCGTGCGCGAGCCGTGATGCTCGACACCGTCTACCACGACTTCGGCACCGGTTACGTGCCCCGGTGGCACGGGGACATCATCGACCCGGCCGCCGCCTACCTCGCCTCCCCGCGGCACACCCTGCTCGTCGCGATCGACCCCGACGGCGGGGGCGACGAGGGCGGTGGCGCCGGCGACGTCGTCGCCACCGCGGCGCTCGACTCCCGGGGCCCCGCCCATCCGCCGAACCCGGCGGAACTCGCCGGGCGTTACCCCTCCGGCGAGACCGCCCAGCTGCGGCGGGTGTACGTGCGGCCCGACCACCGCAGGAACGGGCTGGCCCGCCGCATGGTCGGGGAGCTGTTGGCGTTCGCCGCCGCCGACGGCGGCTACCGCTCCGTCTACCTGCACACGGACCCGTCGGTGCCCGGCGCCGAGCCCTTCTGGCGGTCCCTGGGCAAGGTCGTGTACGACGAACGAGAGGACGCGGGCGGCAGCGGCGTCGTCCACTTCGAGGTGCCGTTCGAGATCGCGACGGGGGCGGGGGAGAAGTGACAGGGACAGGGGCAGGGACGGTGATGCGACCGACGCGCTCCCGGGTCCTCGCCGGGTTCTTGCTCGTACCGCTGCTGACCGGCTGCTTCGCCTCCGGCGGGGCCTCCGGGAAGGACGGCGACGGGAGCGGGTCCCGGCTGCGCGTCGCGCTCGCCTTCCCGCCCGCCGAGCAGTTCTCCCCGTACGGTGCCGACGCCACCCTGCTCAGCCGCCTCGGCGTCTCCGAGGGGCTGACCGTGCTGGACGCCAACGGCTCCGCCGCGCCCGCGCTCGCCCGGTCATGGCGTCAGGACGGCGACAAGAGCTGGGTGTTCACGCTGCGCGAGGCCCGCTTCCAGGACGGCGGTGACGTCACCCCGGCCGCCGTCGCCGCCGCCCTCACCCGCGCCACCGAGGCCGAACCGGTCCCCGGCGCCCTCTCCGGCGTCACCCTGACCGCCGAGCCCGAGGGCGAGCAGACCGTCCGGGTCAGCACCACCGAGCCCGACCCCGTCCTGCCGCTGCGGCTGTCCAGCCCCGCCCTCGCCGTGTTCTCCGAGAAGGCGTACGCCGAGGCGGACGCCGGGAACGGAGGCCGCGTCGACCCCGTCGGCACCGCCACCGGGCCCTTCCGACTCACCGAGGTCGACGGGACCACGTCGGCCGCCCTCGACCGTTTCGACGACTACTGGGGCGGCCGCGCCCAGTCCTCCGGCATCGACGCCCGGTTCGTCGCCGACGGGACCGCCCGCGCCAACGCCCTGCGGACCGGCGAGATCGACCTCGCCGAGGCCGTGCCCGTCTCCCAGGCGGCCACCCTCGACCAGGAGACGCGCAAGGACACCGCCACCACCCGCACCACCAGCCTGCTGCTCAACTCCGCCTCCGGCCCCTTCAAGGAACCGGAGTTGCGGGCCGCCGCCCGCGAGGCCGTCGACACCTCCGCGCTCGCCGAGGGCGTGTACGAGGGGTACGGCGATCCGGGCGCCGGAATCTACGGGCCCGCGGTGACCTGGGCCGACGGCAAGCGAGTCGCGCCCCGCGGACGGGCGGCGGCCGGCCGCGCCAAGGGCACCGCCGTCACCCTCGCCACCTACGACAACCGGCCCGAACTCCCCGAGGTCGCCCAGGTGCTGAAGCAGCAGCTGGAGCGGGCCGGGTTCACCGTGAAACTGGAGGTGCGGGAGTACTCGCGGCTCGAACCCGACGCACTGGAGGGGAAGTTCGACGCGTTCGTCCTCGCCCGCAACACCCTCCTCGACACCGGCGACCCCGTCGCCGTGCTCGCCGGCGACTACACCTGCGACGGCGGCTACAACATCGCCCAGCTGTGCGACCCGGAGGTCGACCGGGCCGTCGACCGGGCGGAGCGGATCGCCGACCCCTCAAAGCGGCAGGACGCGGCCATGGCGGCCGAGGCCGCCGTCCTCGGCAGCGACGCGGTGCTGCCGCTGGTGCACCAGCGCATCATCACCGGCGTCGGTGCCCCGGTGCGCGGCGTGCTGCTCGACCCGTACGAGCGCACCCTCGTCGGTACGGGAACACGGCGCTGACCCGTGCGACGGCACATGGCCACACTCCTGTGGCGCATCGCGCTCGCAGCCGCCCTCGTGTGCGGCATCGGCCTGCTGCCCTGGCTCTCCCGCACCGACCCCGCGCTCACCGTGCTCAAGGCACGGTCGGCCGACCGCGACCCCACCCCCGAGGTGCTCGCGGACATCCGGGACCGACTCGGGCTCGACGCGGGGCCGGTGCGGCTGCTGGGGCAGTGGCTGCGCGGCCTGTGGCACGGGGACGCCGGACGGTCGTGGATCTCCGGCAGTGAGGTCATGCCCGGTGTGCTCCAGGCCCTGGGCGCCTCCCTGCTGCTGATGGCGGCGGCGCTCCTCGTCGCCGCCATCACCGCCGCGCTGGTGTGCGCCCGCACCCTTCGGCGGGGCGCGCGCGGAAGGACCGGGGAGCGGCGGCGGGCCGCGGGCAGCGGGTCCGCCGTGCTCGCCGCCCTGCCCGAGTTCCTCCTCGCGTCGGTGCTCGCCACCGTCGTCGGGGTGCAGTGGGGATGGCTGCCCGCCCTCGGCTGGTACGGGCCCCGGTGGACGGTGCTGCCCGCGCTCGCGCTCGGCCTGCCCGCGGGAGCCGTCCTCGGCCGGCTCCTCGACGACCTGCTGCCCGGCGCCTTCGGCGAACCCTGGGCCCGGAGCGCCGCCGCCCGGGGCATCCCCGGCGGACGCGTGGCCCGCCAGGCGGTACGCCGCTGTCTGCCCGCTCTGCTGCCGAACATCGGGCTGTTCGTCGTCGGGCTGACCGGCGGGGCCGTCGCCGTCGAGCAGGTCTTCGACATCCCCGGACTCGGCCGCACCACCCTGCAGGCGGCCCTCGCGCAGGATCTGCCCGTGCTCCAGGCGGGCACCCTCGCACTCGTCCTGCTCGCGGCCCTCGTCACCGGCGCCTGCCGGCTCGCCACCCGGCTGCTCACCGGGCCCGCCCTGCGCGACGGCGCCCTGCCGACCCTGCACCGTCCGCTGCCGCCGGCCCGTCGGGGCCTGCCCCTCGCCTACGGTGCCGTCCTGGCGGCAGTCGTCGTGGCCGGACTGCCCCGGGATCCGCTCGCCCTGAACACCGGGGAGCGGCTCCGACCCCCCTCTCCGGCCCACCCGTTCGGTACCGACGCCCTCGGCCGGGACATGCTCGCCCGGGTCGGGCACGGCGCCCTCGACACCCTGCTGCTCGCCCTCGCGATCAGCTCCGCCGCGCTCGTCATCGGCGTGCTGCTGGGGCTGGTGCCGCGCCTGTCCGGGGCACTCGTCGACACGACGAACGCCGTACCGCCGGTGCTCGTCGCGCTGCTCGTCACCGCCGTCGCGGGCGGCGGCGTCGCCACACCCGCACTCGCCGTGACCGCCGTGGCCTGGGCGCCGCTCGCCGCGCACACCTCCGCGCTGCTGCTCCAGGAACGCGCCACCGCGCACCTCGCGGCCACCAGAAGCCTGGGCGCCGGCCGCCGGCACCTGCTGCGCCGCGTCCTGCTGCCCGCCGTCCTGCCGCCCGTGCTGCGGCACGCCCTGCTGAGGCTGCCCGGGATCGCGCTCGCCCTCGCCTCCCTCGGCTTCCTCGGGCTCGGCGCCCAGCCGCCGTCCCCGGAATGGGGCCTGCTCCTCGCCGAGAACCAGCCCTACGCCGAGCGAGCCCCCTGGGCCGTCCTCGCCCCGGCCGCCGTGCTCTGCCTGCTCGGCGCGCTGGCGGTCACCGCGGCGGGCGGGCTGCGTCGGCGTGGGCCGGGCCGGAGCGTCCGCGGCGGCCCGGGGAGCATGACCCCGGGTGAGGTGAAGTGTCCCGGAAGTCCGGACACCGAACGGAAGTTGGCGGAGGCACGATGACGTACCTGTCCCCATGGCTCGGGTCGCGCACGGCGCCCGGCCGCCGCCGCACACGGCTCTCCCCGCTGCTGCGGCTGCTCATCCTCACCCAACTCGCCTTCAACATCGGCTTCTACGCCGTCCTGCCCTTCCTCGCCACCCACCTGGGACAGACCGTGGGCATGGCGGGCTGGCTGGTCGGGCTGGTGCTGGGACTCAGGACGTTCAGCCAGCAGGGGCTGTTCGTGGTGGGCGGGGCACTGGCCGACCGGTACGGCATCCGGCCCGTGGTCCTCGCGGGCTGCGCCCTCAGGATCGCCGGGTTCGTGTGGCTCGGGTACGCCGGACGGACCTGGGCGGTGATCGGCGCGGTGCTGCTGATCGGGTTCGCCGCCGCCCTGTTCTCCCCGGCCGTCGAGTCCGAGGTGGCCCGGCAGGCCGTCGTGTGGGAGGAGGAGAGCGGCCAGGCCCGTACCCGCGTCCTCGCGCTGTTCACCGTGGCGGGGCAGGCGGGGGCGTTCGTCGGTCCGCTGCTCGGGGCGCTGCTGCTGGCCGTGGGCTTCCGCACCGCGTGCCTCGCGGGCGCCGGGGTCTTCGTCCTGGTCCTCGCCGGGCACGCCCGGCTGCTGCCCCAGCGCATACCGGGACGGACGCGGGTGCCGGTGAGGGGCGGGCCGTGGTTGGTGCTGCGCAACCGGCCCTTCCTCGCCCTGTGTTGCGCGTACGGCGCCTTCCTGCTCGCGTACAACCAGATGTATCTCGCGCTGCCCGCCGAGGTGGAGCGCGTCACCGGTTCGCAGGCGTCGCCGGCCTGGCTGTTCGCGCTGTCCTCGCTGCTGGTGGTGACCGTCCAACTGCCCGTGACCCGCTGGGCGGGAAAGCGGCTGACGATGCGCCGGTCCATGGCGACCGGGCTGCTGCTGATCGCGGCGGGGTTCGCCGTGGTGGCGGGGGCGGCCGCGGCGGCACGCCCCACCGGGTGGCCGGCCCTCGCTCCGGCGGCCGGGTTCGTCGTCCTGCTCACCTTCGGCCAGATGCTGGTCGCGCCCGTGGCCCGCGCCTGGGTCCCCGACCTCGCCGAGGACGGCCGGCTCGGCCTCTACACCGGAGCGCTGTCCTCCGTGTCCGGTCTGATCGTGCTGGTCGGCAGTTCGGCGACCGGCACCCTACTGGACGCCGGCCTGCCTCCGGCGATCCCCTGGCTGGTCCTGGCCCTCGTCACGGCGGTGGCGGTGGGACTGCTGCCCCGGCGCGGCTGACGGGACCGGCGGGTGCGCGCCGGGCAGTGCGACGGGCCGGGCACTCACCCGGTCGCGCACTGCCGCCCGGGTTTTCGTTCGCCCGTTGCCCCGGGGCACTCGCTAAGCTCCCACCCGTCCGATCTCCCAGATGCGTTTCGCGTTGAAGACGGACCAGAGGCGGACCAGGCGGCAGGCCGGCTCCACGGCACTCTGCGGATCATGGCCCCGGAGAACACGCCCCCGTGCCGCTGGGACTCGCGGCAGCCGAGCCCCGGGCAACCGAACTCCGAGCAGCCGAGCCCCGGTCGGCCCCCGACGGGGCGTCACCCCGCGACGAGTTCGCGCACCGGCTGTTCGGCGCGGGCGGCGGGCCGCAGCCGCGAGGTGCGCCACAGCCACAGGACGTCACGGCCGAACGACCACAGCAGCAGGCCCAGGGACAGCGCCACCACCCCGACGTTGACCAGGTGCGGCAGCAGGTCCGCGCCCGCCACCAGCAGGAGGACGCCCTGCAGCGCGGCCACCGTCTTGCGGGCCGTGCTCGGCGGGAGGGCGGCGTTCAGCCACGGCCACACCCGGGCCGCGGCGACGAAGACGTACCGCATGACGCCGATCAGCAGCACCCAGGGGCCCATCGCCATCGACACGTACACGCTGAGCACCAGGATGAGGAACGCGTCGACCTCCATGTCGAAACGGGCGCCCAGCGCGGTCGACGTGCCGGTCCTGCGGGCCACCTTGCCGTCCACCCCGTCGAGGACGAGGGCCACGGCGGTCAGGCCGACGAGGAGGGAGACGGGCGGAGTGTCCTGGAAGGAGTCGGCGACCAGCGCGGTCACCCCGCCCACCAGGATCGCCCGGCCGAGCGTCACCCGGTTGGCCGGACCGAACGAGCGCGGCCGGGAGCGGTGCAGGGCCCGGGAGAGCACCGCCCAGGTGGCGACCGCGAACGCGAGGCCGGTCAGCCAGCCCGCCGGTCCCATACCGATCGCCGTACCGAGAAGCGCCAGCAGCAGAACCTGTACGCCCGCCCCCACAGCGGTCTCCTGCTGTACGAGCCTCGCGTCGTAACTGTTGTTCAGGGCCACCGAACACCCTCCGGCCGTGTGACAGAGTCGATCAACGCCGCTACCTTGTGCGCGGCCTGTGCACCACTCGGTACGGGTGCAACTTGCCGTTCGTTCAGGAGGAATTCGATGAACCACACCGCGCGTGCCTTCTGGCTCGACTCACCCGGACGGGGTGAGATCCGCGAGATCGCCCTGCCGACTCCCGGCCAGGACGAGGTGCTGGTGCGCTCGCTGTACTCCGGGGTGAGCCGCGGCACGGAGACCCTCGTCTTCCGCGGCGGGGTGCCCGAGAGCCAGCACACGGCGATGCGCGCGCCGTTCCAGGAGGGCGACTTCCCGGGGCCGGTGAAGTACGGCTACCTCAACGTGGGCGTGGTGGAGGAGGGGCCGGCGGCACTCGTCGGGCGCACGGTCTTCTGCCTCTACCCGCACCAGACCCGCTACGTCGTCCCGGCGAGCGCCGTGACCCCCGTGCCCGACCAGGTGCCCGCCGGCCGGGCCGTGCTGGCCGGCACCGTGGAGACCGCCGTCAACGCCCTGTGGGACGCGGCGCCGTTGATCGGCGACCGGATCGCCGTCGTCGGCGGCGGCATGGTCGGCAGCTCGGTGGCCGCGCTGCTGGCCCGTTTCCCCGGCGTACGCGTCCAGCTCGTCGACGCCGACCCCGCGCGCGCAGAGACCGCCGAGGCCCTCGGCGTCGGCTTCGCCCTGCCCGAGGACGCCCTGGGCGACTGCGACCTGGTCGTGCACGCCAGCGCCACCGAGCAGGGACTCACCCGGGCGCTCGAACTGCTCGGCGCCGAGGGCACGGTGATCGAACTGAGCTGGTACGGCGACCGGAAGGTGAGCCTCCCGCTGGGCGAGGCCTTCCACTCCCGGCGGCTCACCGTCCGCAGCAGCCAGGTCGGCACGGTCTCCCCGGCCCGCCCCGGCCGCAGCTACGCCGACCGGCTCGCCCTCGCCCTCGACCTGCTGGCCGACCCCGCGCTCGACGCGCTGATCACCGGCGAGTCCGCGTTCGAGGAGCTGCCCGGCGTCATGCCCCGCCTCGCCTCCGGCGAGATCCCGGCCCTGTGCCACCTCGTCCGCTACGACCACGTCACGCCCTGATCGAAGGGCCACCGTCTGACCTGAGAAAAGACGGACCGAAGGCTGAACGCCGCACGGCGAACAGCCGTACTACACGGCATCCCCGGCGGCGATCGGCCGGGGAGCAGACGCGCCGCACCTGGAGGGTCGTCCGTTGTTCAGCATCACCGTCCGCGATCACATCATGATCGCCCACAGCTTCCATGGCGAGGTCTTCGGACCGGCCCAGCGCCTGCACGGGGCCACGTTCCTGGTGGACGCCACGTTCCGGCGCGAACAGTTGGACGAGGACAACCTCGTCGTCGACATCGGTCTCGCGACGCAGGAACTCGGGGCCGTCGTCGGCGAGCTGAACTACCGCAACCTCGACAACGAACCCGACTTCGCGGGGATCAACACCTCCACGGAGTTCCTGGCCAAGGTCATCGCCGACCGGATGGCCGAGCGCATCCACAAGGGCGCGCTGGGCGAGGGAGCCAAGGGCATCAAGGGGCTCACGGTCACCCTGCACGAGTCGCACATCGCCTGGGCGAGTTACGAGCGTGAGCTGTGAACGACACCACCGCCACCGCCACCGCCACGGTGACCGCGCCCGTGACCGACCCGGCCGCCCAGCGGGCCCGCCTGGACTACGTCCCCCAGCAGGCCTCCCACCCGGGCAACGGAGGGATCATCCCCATGTCCCTGCGCTCCGTGCACTTCCTGATGCCGGGCGGCGTCGACGACCCGGCCGCACCCAGCGGCGGCAACGCCTACGACCGGCGGGTCTGCCTGGACCTGCCCGGATTCGGCTGGCAGGTGCAGCGGCACGCCGTGGCCGGCGACTGGCCCCGCCCGGACGCCGCCGCCCGCACCGCGCTCGCTCGCACCCTGCGCGAACTGCCCGACGGCGCCGTCGTCCTGCTGGACGGACTGGTCGCCTGCGGGGTCCCCGAGATCGTCGTCCCGGAGGCGGAACGGCTGCGGATGGCCGTCCTCGTCCACCTCCCGCTCGGCGACGAGACCGGGCTCGACCCGGCGGTCGCCGCCGACCTGGACGCCCGTGAGCGTACGGTGCTGCGCGCGGTGCCGGCCGTCATCGGCACCAGCGACTGGGCGGTACGCCGCCTGGTCTCCCACCACGGCCTCGCACCCGACCGGGTCCACGTCGCCGCTCCCGGTGCCGACATCGCGCCCCTGGCCTCCGGCACCGACGGCGTCTCCCGGCTGCTGTGCGTCGCCGCGGTGACTCCGCGCAAGGGCCAGCACCGGCTGGTCGAGGCGCTGGCGGCGGTGTCCGACCTGCCGTGGAGCTGCGCGCTGGTCGGCGGGCTCGGCCACGACCCCGAGTACGTCGCCCATCTGCGGTCCCTGATCGGAAAGTACGGCCTCCAGGACCGGCTGGAGCTGGCGGGACCGAAATCCGGCGCCGAACTCGACGCCAGTTACGCCGCCGCCGACCTGATGGTCCTCACCTCGTACGCCGAGACGTACGGCATGGCGGTCACCGAGGCGCTGGCGCGCGGCATCCCGGTCCTGGCCACCGACGTCGGCGGCCTGCCCGAGGCGGTCGGCCGCGCCCCCGACGGCGGGGTGCCCGGCATCCTCGTACCGCCGGAGGACCCCGCCGCCATCGCCGTCGAGCTCCGCGGCTGGTTCGGCGAGGCGGACGTCCGCCGCCGGCTGAAGGCGGCCGCACGCGGCCGGCGTGCCGCGCTCGGCGGCTGGGCGAGCACCGCACAGAGCCTGGCGGCGGTACTGCGCCGGCTTCCGACCGAGCCCCGGAGGGCCGCATGACCAGCCCGTCACCAGTGCAGACCACGCAGATCACGCAGACCACGCAGACGGCCCAGGGGGCGCGGCCGACGGCACCGGACGGCCCCGCCGCCCGGCAGTCCGTCATCCCCGGGGCCGGTCCCGCGCTCCGTCCCGGCGAGCGGGACACCCTCCGGCTGCGGGAGGCCGCCACCGCCGACACCGCCGACACCGAGGAACCTCCCCGGTACGCGCCCGAGTGGCTCCAACTGCGGGAGCCCGCCGACGCCTACGCGCGCGCCCACGACCTGCTCGACCCGCTGCGCATCCGGCTCGCCAACCTGCCGCGGCGGGCCGGCGGTTTCGTCGTCCACGACATCGGCTGCGGCACCGGCTCCATGGGCCGCTGGCTCGCACCCCGGCTGGACGGCGCCCAGCACTGGATCCTGCACGACCGGGACCCCTACCTCCTGCACTTCGCCGCCGTCGCCTCCCCGCGGTCCGCCGCCGACGGCAGCCGGGTCAGCGTGGAGACCCGGCGCGGCGACGTCGCCCGGCTCACCCCGGAGGCCCTGTCCGGCGCCTCCCTGGTCACCGCGTCCGCACTGCTCGACGTCCTCACCCGCGAGGACGTCGACGCCCTCGCCGCCGCCTGCGCCGGAGCCGGCTGTCCGGCCCTGCTCACGCTCTCAGTGGCCGGACGCGTCGAACTGACCGCGCCGCACCCGCTGGACCAGGAGATCACCGAGGCGTTCAACGCCCACCAGCGCCGGGACGGACTGCTCGGCCCGGACGCGGCCACCGTCGCCGCGGAGGCCTTCGCCGAACACGGCGCGACCGTACGGCTCGACCCGAGCCCCTGGCGGCTCGGCCCCGAACAGGCCGAACTGACCGCGCAGTGGCTGCGGGGCTGGGTCGGCGCGGCGGTCGAGGAACGCCCCGAACTGGCGGAGCCCGCGGACCGTTACCTGACCGAGCGCCTGGAGGCCTGCGCGGCGGGCGAACTGCGGGTCGTCGTCCACCACCACGACCTGCTCGCCCTGTGCCGGCCCTCGGGCGCCGCCGCGTGAGTGCCCGGACGGTGGGAACACCGGCCCCGGACCCCCCGGTACCACGCCCCGGCGGCGCCCCGCGCGCCCTCCTCGCCCGGCTGGGCACCCCCGCCGCGCGCACCCGCCTCGGCAGCATCGCCGGTGTCCTCATCCTCGCCGTGCTGCTGTGGCGCCTGGGCACCGGTGTCCTCCTCGACGGGCTGAGCAGGATCGACGGGCCCGCCGTGCTGGCGGCGCTCGGGATCGGGCTGGTGACCACCGTGTTCAGCGCCTGGCGCTGGGCCCTGGTGGCCCGGGGCCTGAGGATCCGGCTGCCGCTCGCTCCGGCCGTCGCCGACTACTACCGCGCCCTGTTCCTGAACGCGGCCCTGCCCGGGGGCGTCCTCGGCGACGTCCACCGCGCGGTGCGGCACGGGCAGAGCACCGGCGACCTGGGCCGCGGGGTGCGGTCCGTGGTGCTGGAGCGGGCCGCGGGACAGCTGGCGCTGTTCGCCGCCGGGGCCGTGATGCTGCTGACCATGCCGTCCCCGGTCCGGGACGACATGCGCCAGGCCGTCCCCCTGGTGGGCCTGGCCGCACTCGGCGCCTGCGCCGTCGCCCTCGCCCTGCGGATGAACCGGTCGGCGTCCGCACGCCGGGACCGGGCGCCGCGGCGGCTGCTCGCCGAGGTCCGCGAGGGGCTGCTGTCCCGGCGCAACGGGCCGGGCGTGCTGTTCTCCTCCCTCGTGGTGCTCGCCGGATACCTGGCGATGTTCGTCCTCGCTGCCCGCGTCGCCGGAGTCGGCGCGGCGGTCACCGAGCTGCTGCCGCTGGGCGTGCTGGCGCTGCTCGCCATGGCGCTGCCGCTGAACGTCGGCGGCTGGGGCCCCCGGGAGGGCGTCGCCGCCTGGGCGTTCGGCGCCGCGGGACTGGGTGCGGGCCGGGGGCTGGCCGTCGCCGTGGTCTACGGGGTGCTCAGCCTCGTGGCGAGCCTGCCCGGGGTGATCGTGCTCCTCGCCCGCTGGTACGCGGGACTGCGCTCCGGGCGCCGGACGGCCACCACCACTGCCGCCGTCCCCGGCGCCCGGAAGCACACGGCCTACGCGTCGTCACCCACCGCGCCGGCCGCACCGGTGGCGTCCGCCGCACCGGCCGGGGCCGCCGCCTCCGTCGCGGTGCTGTCGGAGGTGAGCATCGAGAAATACGCGCCGAAGGAATCCACGAGGCTCGCCAGAAGCTCCCTGCCCTTTTCCGCGGAACCCAGTGAAGGGCGTCCGATGACACCGGAATCGGTATAGGCGGCCATTCCCAGGGTGAGCAACCTGCGCCGGTCGTCGGCGATGTGATCGGAGGTCTCATAACCGGTACGGAGCAATTCGGGATGAGTGTGCAGAAGGACGGAGGTCTCGATTTCCCCCGCGTGCATGTCGGTGAGCAGCGAGGTGACCACGCCGGCGTGCCGGCGCGCGGTCTCCCAGTCCTCCGGCGCCGGGAACAGCGCCATGCGCTCGCCGCGGGCGGAGGATTCCTGAACGACGTTGCCCAGTACGTAGTTCCCACCGTGCCCGTTGACCAGCACCAGGGTCTCCACACCGGACCGGCGCAGCGAGTCGGCGATGTCCCGCACCACCGCGTGAAGGGTCACGGAGGAGATGGAGACGGTACCCGGCCAAGCAGCGTGCTCGTGCGAGCACGAGATCGTCACCGGAGGGAGGAGGTGCACCGGGTACGCGCCGGCGATCTCCCCGGCGACGGCGCACGCCACCAGGGTGTCGGTCGCCAGCGGCAGGAACGGGCCGTGCTGCTCGAAACTCCCGACGGGAAGGACCGCGATCTGCCGTGAGACGCCGGCGCCCCGATTCCGTACATCTTCTGTAGTATCCGCCGGCAACAGACCGTGGACCGGGCCGTATGCCGCCGACCGCTTTTGTGAACCACTCATGCCCTCACGGCCTTTCGTCTCTGCTTAGGAACTCGAGAATCATGACAGAAAACATAGGCGTACTCGCCAAGAAGCCGCCCCAGCGGACCGGCGTGGAACGTGTCGTGAATGCGCCGTTGCCCACCGTGTACGGGAAGTTCCAGGCGGTCGGCTACCTCGACCACGACCGCGGTGACGAACAAGTCGCCCTGGTCCACGGCGACATCGGCACGGACCGGGTCCTGACCCGGCTGCACTCGGAGTGCCTGACCGGCGACGCGTTCGGCTCCCAGCACTGCGAGTGCGGCGACCAGCTCGCCGCCGCACTGCGCGCGGTGGCCGCCGAAGGGGCCGGTGTCGTCCTCTACTTGAGAGGACACGAGGGCCGCGGCATCGGCCTGCTGGCGAAGCTGCGCGCGATGGCCCTGCAGGCGGAGGGGCTGGACACCGTCGAGGCGAACCTCGCCCTCGGCCTGCCGGTGGACGCCCGCGACTACGGTGTCGCCGCCGGCATGCTCCAGGACCTGGGCGTACGGTCGGTACGGCTGATGTCCAACAACCCCCGCAAGCACGAGGCGTTGGTACGGCACGGTGTCCAGGTCGCCGAGCAGGTGCCGCTGTTGATACCGCCGTGCGAGAGCAACATCACCTACCTGCGGACCAAGCGGGAACGCCTCGACCACGACCTGCCCCACCTGGACGCGGTGGCGCACCGGTTCTGACGGCCCGCGTTCAGCCGGTCACGGCCTCGTGCACCAGCCGCCTGAGGTCCGGGAAGACCGAGTGGGAGGACCGGGGCCGCACCTGCGTGTAGAACTGCACGGTCAGGTCGCGGCCCGGGTCGACCCAGAACGCGGTGGTGGCGACCCCGGTCCAGCCGTACGTGCCGAGGCCGGACGGGGCCCGCGTACGGGACGGGTCGACGACGACGGAGACGCCGAGGCCGAAGCCGACGCCCTCGTTGCCGGGCTCGTCGTGGGCCGGACGGCTGCCGAAGGAACGCAGATCGGCGCCGCCGGGAAGGTGGTTGCGGGTCATCAGGTCCACCGTCTTCGGGGCGAGCAGCCGGACACCGTCCAGATCGCCCCGCCGGCGCAGCAGTTCCATGAAGCGGTGCATGTCGTGGGCGGAGGCCGCCAGCCCCCCGCTGCCGGACAGGAACCGGGGACGGCCCCGCAGCGGCAGCCCCTCGACGGGCTCGATGCCGCCGGCCTCCGTCTCGCCGTACAACTCGGCGAGCCGCCCCGCTTGTTCGTCACCGACCTGGAAACCAGCGTCCGTCATCCCGAGCGGGCCGAAGATCCGCTCGGCGAAGAAGACGTCGAGCGGCCGACCGGACACCACCTCGATGATCCGCCCCAGCACGTTGGAGGCGACCGAGTAGTTCCACTGCGTCCCCGGATCGAACTGCAGCGGCAGACCGGCGTACACGTCGACCGTTTCCGCGAGGTCCGCACCCGGCGCCACCGACGAGTCCAGCCCGGCCTCGCGGTACAGCGCGTCCACCGGATGGGCGTGGTAGAAGGCGAACGTCAGCCCGGCGGTGTGGGTCATCAGATGCCGTACGAGCAGGGGGCCGGCCGCGGGACGCGTGCGCATCCCGGCGCCGGAGCCGCTCTCGTACACCCGCGGTGCGGCGAACGCCGGCAGGTGACGGCCGACCGGATCGTCCAGCGACAGCCGGCCCTCCTCCACGAGGAGCAGCGCGGCGACGGCGGTCACCGGCTTGGTCATGGAGTAGATCCGCCACAGCGTGTCGCCCTCCACCGGCAGTCCGGCCGCGACGTCCCGCCGCCCGTACGCCGTCAGGTGCGCGACCCGCCCGCCCCGTGCGACGGCGACGAGGAAGCCGGGCAGCCGCCCCTCGTCGACCTCGTGCGCGAAGTGTCGGTCCAGCCGGTCCAGCGCCCTCGCGTCCAGTCCGCACTCCGCCGGGTCGGCCTCTTGCCGCAGCAGTCCCATCGCCCACTCCTTCGATCATGCTCCCGAGCTGAGTCCGGGATACCCCGTCCGGAGCACGTCAGACCTCGTCGGACCGGGTGAACACAGCGGCGAATCCCGGCGGACGGCGAGGGCGGACGGGAACGACGGGGCCGGTGCGGGCGTTGCACGGGTTATGACACAGGACACACTGCCCGCGCTGCTCGCACTGATCGGTGATCACAACGGTGGCGTGCTCGTCACGCTGAAACGGGACGGCCGTCCCCAGCTGTCGAACGTCAACCACGCCTACTACCCCGACGAGCGGCTGATCCGTGTCTCGCTCACCGACGACCGGGCCAAGACCCGCAACCTGCGGCGGGACCCCCGGGCGTCCTACCACGTGACCACCCCCGACCGTTGGGCGTACACGGTCGCCGAGGGCACCGCCGAACTGTCCCCCGTAGCCGCCGACCCGCACGACGAGACGGTGCAGGAGCTGATCCGGCTCTACCGCGACGTCAACGGCGAACACCCCGACTGGGACGACTACCGCGCCGCCATGGTCCGCGACCGCCGCCTGGTGCTGCGACTGCGGGTGGAACGGGCCTACGGGATCCCCCGGCGCGGCGAGTCGTAGGTCCTCGGGGCGGGGCGCAGGACCCCGGGGGGCGGGGCGTAGGGCCCGGGGCCCCCGCCGGACGGCCGATGGTCCGGTGACCAGGGGGTGTCTACGCTGCGGAACGGATCGGCGCCGGTTCCGGCGCGGAGGAGCACACCCCAGGGGGAGAGGTCACCATGTCCGTCGACGGCCGCAGGCACATCCGTATCGCCCGTCCGTCCCGGGACCTCGCCGCGGCCGAGCGGTTCTGGTGCGGCGGGCTCGGACTGAGCGTGGTGTGGCGGACCGGGGGCGGCGCCCCGCCCGGCGGGCACGACCTGCTGATGCTGGGGTGGCCGGACGCCGACTGGCACCTCGAACTCGTGCACGAGCCCGGGCGGCCCGTCGAGCCCCGGCCCACCGAGGAGGACCTGCTGGTGATCTACCTCGACGGCCCGGTCCCGGACGACCTGGTCGCCCGGCTCGAGCAGCACGGCGGCACGGCGGTCCCGTCCCCCGATCCGTACTGGAACGAGTGGGGCGTCACCGTCGAGGACCCCGACGGCTACCGGCTGGTGCTGTGCCGGCGCGGGTGGTCCAACCGGTAGGCGGGGCGGACGGGAGGCCGCGACGACGCGGGACCCCCGGGGCCGGGTGGCGGCTCCGGGGGTCGGGGCGAGTGGGGGTCAGGCCGTCACCTTCTCCGGCTGGGGTGTGCCGTCGGCCGTGCGTTCGCCGAGGAGTTCGGTCGGGATGCGGTGGGTCTCCCGGGCGGTGAGCGCCGCGATCACCGGCGGGACGCACAGGGCGGCCGTGAAGAGGGCCACCGCGGCCCAGTCGTCACCGTCCGGGCCGGCGATCTGCGCGGCGAAGGTCACCGCGAAGCCGGCCACGGCGAAGCCGATCTGGGTGCCGATCGCCATGCCCGAGAGCCGCACCCGGGTCGGGAACATCTCGCCGTAGAAGGACGGCCACACACCGTTCGCGGCGCTGTACACGACACCGAAGGCGAGGATGCCCAGCAGCATCGTCAGGGCGAAGTTGCCGGTGGAGACGACCCACAGGTACAGGAACATCGTCACCGCGCTGCCGACGGCACCGACCAGGAAGACCGGGCGGCGGCCGATGCGGTCGGAGAGCACGGCCCACAACGGGATCGCGGCGAGCGCGGCGACGTTCGCCAGCGCGGCCACCCACAGCATCGACGTGCGGGACATGCCGACCGCGTCACTGGTCGCGTACGCCAGCGCCCACACCGTGAAGATCGTGCTGACCGAGGCGATCAGCGCACCCGCGACCACCCGCAGGACGTCCGCCCAGTGCTCGCGCAGCAGCACGGCCAGCGGCAGCTTCACCACGCCCTCGGTGGAGGTCTGCTGCTCGAAGACCGGGGTCTCGTCCAGCTTGCGGCGGATGACGTACCCGACCACGGCGACCGCGACGCTCATCCAGAACGGCACCCGCCAGCCCCAGGAGAGCAACTGCTCCTCGGGCATCGCGGCCACCGGGATGAAGACCAGCGTGGCCAGCAGCTGGCCGCCCTGCGTGCCGCTCAGGGTGAAACTGCTGAAGAAGCCGCGCCGGTGGGGTGGCGCGTGTTCCAGGGTCATCGAGTTCGCACTGGCCTGCTCGCCGGCCGCCGAGATGCCCTGCAGGATGCGGCACAGCACCAGCAGGGCCGGGGCGAGGGTGCCGACCTGGTCACGGGTGGGCAGACAGCCGATGAGGAACGTCGACACGCCCATCAGCATCAGCGTGAAGACCATGATCTTCTTACGGCCGACCCGGTCCCCGTAGTGGCCGAGGAACAGCGCGCCGACGGGCCGGGCCGCGTACGCGACACCGAACGTGGCCAGCGACAGCAGGGTCGCGGTGGCCGGATCGGAGTCGTCGAAGAACACCTCCGGGAAGATCAGCGCCGCCGCGCTGCCGTAGATGAAGAAGTCGTAGTACTCCAGGGCGCTGCCGATCCAGGCGGCGGCGGCCGCCTTCTTCGGCTGTCCGGGCGGGGAGGCGTCGCGGGGCGGTGCGGGAACGGACACGGCGGGCTCCTTCGAGGGGACTCCACGACGGTACGCGGAGGATGAACTTGAGGGGAGAAGCCGGTGCGCTAATTAACCCACTGGATAGTTAGTCGCGGCTGGAAAGGGATGCTGCGCCCGACGGCCCCCGGTGTCAAGGGGTGAGGTCGTACGGAGTCGGCCCGGGATCCGCCGGGGCCGAGGGGCGAGGTCCCGCGCCGGTCAGCCCGCGGCCCGCTCCGCCGTCAGGTACGCGATCACCATGTCGCCCAGCATCGCCCGGTAGTGCTCGCGCCGGTCCGGGGCGACCAGGTCGCGGCCGAACAGCGCGCCGAAGGTGTGCCGGTTGGACACCCGGAAGAAGCAGAACGAGCTGATCATCGCGTGCAGGTCGACGGCGTCCACGTCGGCCGTGAACAGGCCCGACTCCTGCCCCGCGGCCAGGATCCGGCGGATCACGTCGAGCGCCGGCGAGCCCATGCGGCCGAGCTCCTCGGAGGCCGTGATGTGCTCCGCGCCGTGGATGTTCTCGATGCTCACCAGGCGGATGAAGTCCGGGTGCTGCTCATGGTGGTCGAAGGTCACCTCCGCCAGCCGCCGGATGGCCGCCACCGGGTCCAGGTGGTCGACGTCCAACTGCTGCTCGGCCTCGCGGATCACGCCGTACGCGCGCTCCAGCACGGCCGTGAACAGCTTTTCCTTGCCGCCGAAGTAGTAGTAGATCATCCGCTTGGTGGTGCTGGTGCGGGCGGCGATCTCGTCGACGCGGGCCCCGTCGTAGCCGGCCCGGGCGAACTCCCGCGTCGCCACGTCGAGGATCTCGGCCCTGGTGCGGGCGGCGTCACGGATGCGCTCGCCGGGCCGTGCCGGTTCTTCGACGCTGGTCATGGGGTTCCTTCGGGCGAGGGCGGGCAGTGCCGGTGATTGTAGAAGGGAGCCGTCACCGGCCGGCCGGGGCTTCCATGCGGCCCCGACCGGCTGATATAGCTAACGTACTGGTTCGTACATTAGTGAGTGGTCTTCTGGAGGCCCCGGTGCTCAAGGACTCGTATCTCGTCGGGCTGATCGGCTCCGGCATCGGCCCGTCGCTCAGCCCCGCGCTGCACGAGCGGGAGGCCGACCGGCAGGGCCTGCGCTGCCTGTACCGGCTCCTCGACCTCGACACGATCGGCGTACCGCCCGAGGCGGTGGGCGAGCTGCTGCGCGCCGCGCGGCTGCTCGGATTCGACGGGCTCAACATCACCCACCCGTGCAAACGGCTCGTCGTCGAGCACCTCGACGCACTCGATCCGCAGGCCCAGGCGCTCGGCGCGGTCAACACCGTCGTCTTCGAGGGCGGCCGGGCCGTCGGCCACAACACGGACGTCACCGGCTTCGCCGCCTCCTTCGCCCGCGGTCTGCCCGACGTGCCGCTGGAGCGGGTGGTGCAGCTCGGCGCGGGCGGCGCCGGCGCCGCCGTCGCGCACGCCGTGCTCACCCTCGGCGCCGGACGGGTCACCGTGGCCGACGCCCTGCCCGAGCGGGCCGACGAACTCGCCGACTCCCTGAACCGGACCTTCGGAGCGGACCGCGCCGCCGCCGCCCCCCTGGACCGGCTGCCGGAGCTGCTGGCCGCCGCCGACGGCAGCGGCGGACTGGTGCACGCGACCCCCACCGGCATGGCCGCCCACCCGGGACTGCCGCTGCCCGCGGAGCTGCTGCACCCCGGACTGTGGGTCGCCGAGGTCGTCTACCGCCCCCTGGAGACCGAGCTCCTGCGCACCGCCCGCGCGGCCGGCTGCGCCACCCTCGACGGCGGGGGCATGGCGGCCTTCCAGGCCGCGGACGCGTTCCGCCTGTTCACCGGGCGGGAACCCGACCGGGCCCGCATGCTCGCCGACCTCACCGAACTCACCGGCCCCGTCGCGGCACCCCGATAGCACCCTGAGCCCGCAGCCCCGCAGCCCCCCAGTCCCCGCACCCCCCCAGTCCCCGCACCCCTTCAGAGCACGGAAGCAGAGGTACCGACGTGCGCACGTCCATCGCCACCGTCTCCCTCAGCGGCACCCTCACCGAGAAACTCACGGCCGCCGCCCGCGCCGGCTTCGACGGCGTGGAGATCTTCGAGAACGACCTGCTCGCCAGCCCGCTCACGCCCCGGGAGATCCGCGCCCGCTGCCTCGACCTCGGACTCGGCATCGACCTCTACCAGCCGCTGCGGGACATCGAGGCCGTGCCCGCCGAGGTGTTCGCCCGCAACCTGCGCCGCGCCCGGCACAAGTTCGAGCTGATGGGCGAACTCGGCGCCGACACCGTGCTGGTCTGCTCCAGCGTCGATCCCGAGGCGATCGACGACGACGCCCTCGCCACCGCGCAGCTGAGCGAACTCGCCGACCTGGCCCAGGACTTCGGCATCCGCGTCGCGTACGAGGCACTGGCCTGGGGGCGGCACGTCAGCACGTACGACCATGCCTG
Organism: Streptomyces sp. NPDC004051; assembly: GCF_053604275.1. Lineage (NCBI taxonomy): Bacteria > Bacillati > Actinomycetota > Actinomycetes > Kitasatosporales > Streptomycetaceae > Streptomyces > Streptomyces sp. NPDC004051. Next base: position 165,368 of record NZ_JBSGHG010000007.1, read on the forward strand.
GCGCATCGTCGAGGCGGCCGGGCACCCGGCGCTCGGCACCTGCCTGGACAGCTTCCACATCCTCTCCAGGGGATCCGACCCCAAGGGCATCGAGGACATCCCCGGCGAGAAGATCTTCTTCCTCCAGCTGGCCGACGCCCCGCTGCCCGCGATGGACGTCCTCCAGTGGAGCCGCCACCACCGCTGCTTCCCCGGACAGGGCGGCTTCGACGTCGCCGGACTCGTCCGGCACGTCCTGCGCACCGGCTACGACGGGCCGCTGTCCCTGGAGGTGTTCAACGACGTGTTCCGGCAGGCCGAGGCCGCCCCGACCGCCGTGGACGCCCGGCGCTCCCTGCTGGTCCTCCAGGAGGAGGTGGGCACGGCGCGGCCGCCCGCCCCCGTCGTCCCCACCGGCGTGGCCTTCGCCGAACTCGTCACCGCCGACGCCGAACCGCTCACCGCGCTGCTGGGCGCCCTCGGCTTCACCCGCACCGCCCGGCACCGGAGCAAACCCGTCGACCTCTGGCAGCAGGGCGAGGCCCGCCTCCTCGTCAACACCGGCACGGCCGTGCGCCGCGACGGCACCCGGCTCGCCGCCGTCGGCCTGGAGTCGCCCGACCCCGCCGGGGCCGCCGCCCGCGCCGAGGCCCTGCTGGCGCCCGTCCTGCCGCGCCGCCGCGCCCCGCAGGACGTCCCGCTGGACGCCGTCGCCGCCCCCGACGGCACGGAACTGTTCTTCTGCGACGCCCGGCCCGCCGGCTGGCGGGCCGACTTCGAGGACGTCGGGCAGCCTGCCGCGGTCGCCGCCCCGGGGGTCCGGGGCATCGACCACCTCGCGCTCACCCAGCCCTGGCACCACTTCGACGAGGCGGCCCTCTTCCACCGCGGCGTGCTCGGGCTGCGGGCCGAGGGCAGCGTCGACGTCGCCGACCCCTACGGGCTGCAGCGCAGCCGCGCGGTCAGCAACGCCGACGGCACCGTCCGGATCGTCCTCACCGTCCAGGCCGCGCCCGGCGACGACACCGTGCACGCCCAGCACATCGCGTTCGCCACCGACGACGTGGTCGCCGCGGCCCGCCGGCTGCGCGAGGCGGGCGTCCCGCTGCTGCCGATCCCGGCGAACTACTACGACGACCTCGCCGCCCGCCACGAGTTCGCCGACGGGGAACTGGAGACCTACCGCGAACTGGGCATCCTCCACGACCGCGACGAGCACGGCACCCTGCGGCACTGCTACACCCGCACCGTCGGCCGGGTGTTCTTCGAACTCCTCCAGCGCGACGGCGGCCACCGCGGCTACGGCGCCCGCAACGCACCGGTACGGCTGGCCGCCCAGCACGCCGTCCGGACACCGGCCGCCCACACCTCCCAGCCGTAGCGCAGGACGCCGGCGCCACGGCCTCAGGGGCGGGTGTTCCACTCCGCGAGCACCGGACTGCCGTGCTCCAGGGACAGCCGGCCCAGTGTTCCCGTCTCCAGCCGGAACAGCCGCCCGTCCGCGGGCGGCAGGCCCAGCCGCCGCGCGGTCAGCACCCGCAGAAGGTGGCCGTGGGCCACGAGCACCACATCACCCGTCCCGAGCGCCCCGGCCACCCGGGACAGCACCCGGTCGGCCCGCTCGCCGACCTGCGCCGCGGACTCGCCGGGAGAGCCCGCACCGGACGGCACCCCGTCGGTCCACAGGTCCCAGCCGGGCCGGGAGCGTCGGATGTCCGCGGTGGTGACGCCCTCGTAGCCGCCGTAGTCCCACTCCCGCAGGTCCGGCTCCGGCACCGCCCCCGCCAGCCCCGCGAGTTCGGCGGTGCGCCGGGCGCGGAGCAGCGGACTGGTGAGCACGAGCGCGAAGGCGCGGCCCGCGAGCAGCGGGGCCAGGGACCTGGCCTGGTCCTCGCCGCCCGGGGTCAGGGGCAGATCGGTACCACCGGTGTGCCGTCCCGCCCTGCTCCACTCCGTCTCACCGTGCCGGGCCAGCAGGAGATCTCCCACGACCGCTACGCCCAGTCCTCCTGCTCCTGCTCCTGTTCCCGGTCCAGGTCGTCCCGGTCCGCGGGCTCGACCGCGTGGCCGCCGAACTGGTTGCGCAGCGCCGCGACCATCTTCATCTGCGGCGAGTCCTCCTGCCGGGAGGCGAACCGCGCGAACAGGGAGGCGGTGATCGCCGGCAGCGGCACCGCGTGGTCGATCGCGGCCTCCACGGTCCAGCGGCCCTCGCCCGAGTCCTCGGCGTAGCCGCGCAGCTTCTCCAGGTGGGCGTCCTCGTCGAGCGCGTCGACCGCCAGGTCGAGCAGCCAGGAGCGGATGACGGTGCCCTGCTGCCAGGAGCGGAACACCTCGCGGACGTTGTCCACCGAGTGGACCTTCTCCAGGAGCTCCCAGCCCTCGGCGTAGGCCTGCATCATCGCGTACTCGATGCCGTTGTGGACCATCTTCGCGAAGTGCCCGGCGCCGACCCCGCCCGCGTGGACGTAGCCGTACGGGCCCTCCGGCTTGAGCGCGTCGAAGATCGGCTGCAGCCGCTCCACGTGCTCCTCCTCGCCGCCGACCATGAGGGCGTAGCCGTGCTCCAGTCCCCACACACCGCCCGAGACACCCGCGTCGACGAAGCCGATGCCCCGGGCGCCCAGCTGCTTGGCGTGCTTCTCGTCGTCCGTCCAGCGGGAGTTGCCGCCGTCGACGACGGTGTCACCGGGCTTGAGCAGGCTCCCCAGCTGGTCGATGACGTGCTGGGTGACCGTGCCGGCCGGGACCATCACCCAGACGACGCGCGGCAGGTCGAGCCGGTCGATGAGGTCGGACAGGTGGCCGACGTCGGAGCGGTCGGGGTTCGTGTCGTAGCCGACGACGGTGTGTCCGGCGGCACGGATGCGCTCACGCATGTTGCCGCCCATCTTGCCGAGACCAACAAGACCGATCTGCATGTCAGTTCACTTCCTGGGTTCGGACAGGGCGGCCCGCCGGGGGCGCCGGGTCGGTGCGGGGGGAGGGGGCGTCAGACATGGGCGGGGACCTCCTCGGTGGCCTCGCCGCGCAGGGCGACGGCGTACATCTCGTCCGCGTCGAGGCGCCTGAGCTCCTCCGCGATCAGTTCGGAGAGGGGACGTACCTTCAGCGCGAGCCGCCGCGACGGCTGCCCCGGCAGCGACAGCGTGGCCATCGGGCCCTCCGGGCGGTCGATGGCGATCTCGCCGTCCGCCGTGCCCAGGCGCACGCCGGTGACCACCGGGCCGGTCGTCTCCACCCGCTCGACCGGCACCTTCAGCCGGGCCTCCAGCCAGCGCGCCAGCAGCTCCGCGCTCGGATTGTCGGCCTCGCTCTCCACGGCCGCCGAGGTCACCGTCAGCGGGGCCTGGTCCAGGGCGGCGGCCAGCATGGACCGCCACGGCGTCAGCCTGGTCCATGCCAGGTCGGTGTCGCCGGGCGCGTAGCAGCGCCTCCGGGCGGCCAGCACCTTCAGGGGACGCTCGACCGTGTAAAGGTCGGTGATCCTGCGCTGGGCCAGCGCGCCCAGCGGGTCCCTCGACGGGTGCTCGGGCCCGTCCACCGGCCACCAGACCACCACCGGGGCGTCCGGCAGCAGCAGCGGCAGCACCACGGAGTCGGCGTGGTCGGACACCTCACCGTAGGTCCGCAGGACCACGGTCTCGCCGGTACCGGACTCCGCACCGACCCGCACCTCGGCGTCGAGGCGCGGACGGGTGCGCTCGCGCGGGCTGCGGGCCTGGCGCCGGATGACGACGAGCATGCGCGAGGGGTGCTCGTGCGAGGCCTCCCCGGCGGCCTTGATCGAGTCGTAGGCGTTCTCCTCGTCCGTGACGATCACCATCGTCAGGACCATGCCCACGGCGGGGGTGCCGCCGGCGCGGCGGCCCCGCACCAGCGCCTTGTTGACATCGCTTGCCGTGGTGTCGGTGAGGTCTGTCTTCATGGACTGTGCCGGCTCCGTCCGTCTCGTACGAGCATCTCGTCGGCTCCTGCGGGTCCCCTGCCGCCCGGGGTGTACCGCGCGGGTCTGCGGCGGGACGCCCGGCGCCCCTCGCTCCAGGATGAGCCGTCCGCACGCCTTGGGACCGGACTCGGTGGACGACTCGCCGTCGCGTCGTGCGCCGTCCGCGCGAAGTCCTGGCCCTGGCCCTGGTCCGCCCGGCCCCGGCGGACGGGCCGGCGGGCTCCGGCCCCGTTCTCGCCTCCGCCTTCGGCCTCGCCCGTCTCCTCGGTCATTGCGCGTCAGCTCCCTGGGTGTCGAGGGCCTCTCCACCTACAGGGTGTCCCGGGAAGCGGGAACCTTCACCTCCGAGACATCCCGGCGGGGCCCGTCCCCGTGCTTCTCGCCCGCTCGCCCCGGGGAATCCTTCGGTCCGAAGGAGTGAACGCCGCTTCACCCTCAGCGGTGAAAGTACGACGTTTCAGGCGGGGGACACGTCGAGGCGCCGGTCCCCGGCTGCCGAGCGCATGGGTGAGGGGGCCCCACGTGCGCGTGGGGCCCCCTCACCGGGGACGGTCAGCGGCCGAAGGTGAACCAGTTGACGTTCACGAAGTCCTGCGGCTGGCCGCTGGTGAAGGTCAGATACACGTCGTGCGTGCCCGTCACGGAGGTGATGTTCGCCGGGACGGTCCGCCACGACTGCCAGCCGCCCGTGTTGCCCACCGCGAAACTCCCGACGGGCGCGTTGCCGCGGCTGTCCAGACGCACCTCGACCAGGCCGCTGACCCCGGCCGGCGCGCCGCTCGCCACCCGGGCGGAGAACTGCCGGGCCGCGGAGGAGCCGAAATCGACCCCCTTGTACTGCAGCCAGTCACCGCTCGCCAGCGCACCCACGTTCTGGCCGCCGCCGGAGTCCGAGGTGGCCTCCGTCATCGTGCCGGACTGGGCGTCGAAGGACTCCGCCTGGATGGTGCCGTAGGCGTCCCGGTCGCCGGTCGGCGGGGGCGTGGTGCCGCCGCCGGAGCTCAGCACCTGGACGTAGTCGACGAGCATCGAGTGGCCGGGCTGGGTGCCGCCGTCCGGGCCGCCGCCGAAGGCGTCGGGGAAGCCGCCGCCCATCGCCACGTTGAGGATGATGAAGAAGCCGTGGTCGGTGGCGTTCCTCCAGGTCGTCGCGTCGACCTGGTTCTCCCGCACGGTGTGGAAGTTGTTCCCGTCGAGGTAGAAACGGATCTGCTCCACGCTCGAGGAGCGGTCCCACTCCAACCGGTAGGTGTGGAAGCCGGCCTGGCAGGTCGTGCCCTGACAGGTGGTCGAACCGCCGATGCCGCTGTTCTCGTTGCACGGCCCGCCGGGAGCGGTGCCGCAGTGCATCGTGGCGAAGACGGTGTTGTTGCCCTGGGTGTTCTCCATGATGTCGAGCTCGCCGACGGACGGCCAGTTCCAGTGGTTGCCCCGGTAGGGCGCGCCCAGCATCCAGAACGCCGGCCAGTAGCCCCTGGCGGCGGCGCCGGTCACGTTCGGCACCTGGATGCGGCTCTCGACGCGCAGCGTGCCCCCGGCGGGCGGCTGGAAGTCGGAACGGTTGGTCTCGACACGGCCCGAGGTCCAGTTGCCGGAGGCGTCCCGTCGCGGGGTGATACGGAGGTTGCCGTTGCCGTCGAGGGAGACGTTCTCCGGGTTCGACGTCATCGTCTCGATCTCGCCGGTACCCCAGTTGGCGGGGCCGCCCGGGTATCCCTTGCCGGTCGCGTACCGCCAGTCGGAGGTGTTGATCCCGCTGCCCGCAGCTCCGTTGAAGTCGTCGACGAAGACCTGGGTCCAGCCCGACGGCGGGGGCGGGGCGGCGGCACTCGCCGAGGGGACGGCGGCCGTGACGGCGGCCGCGGTGAGCCCGAGCGTGCCGACGACGGCGAGCAGCGCCCGCCGCAGCGGGCGGGGTCTGCGGAGGGGCCGGAGTCCGCGGGGGGTGCCGGAGGGATCACTCATGTGGGGGGCTGCCTCTCGGATGCGGGGGTGGATACGGATGGGGACACGGAGGCGAAAACGGATGCGGGTGCACAGGGGAGTGCTCGGAGAGCCCGGTCCGATCGTCCTGAGAGCGCTCTCAGAGTGTCGTCAATGTGCTCCGCGGCCCCGTGGCCGTCAATGAGGTGTGACCGGGAAAGTCCTTCCGGGCGAGGAGAGTTCACCCCGTGAATCGACGCGAACGGGTGCGACCGCGCCACGTCGACGGCGCGCGGACGGCTCGTACTCCGGTGTTCGCTCCGCACTCCTCGGCCGGACATGCTGGTGTCGGGGGCGTCGACGGCATCGGCGACGCCGAGGTGGGAAGGGTGCAGACGTGAAACTGACGATTCTGGGCGGCGGAGGATTCCGGGTACCGCTGGTGTACGGCGCGCTCCTCGAGGACCACGCCGAGGGGCGGGTGACCCGGGTCGTCCTCCACGACGTGGACGACCGCCGACTGTACGCGATCGCCCGGGTGCTGGCCGACCAGGCGGCCGGGGTGCCCGACGCCCCCGAGGTCACCACCACCACCGATCTGGACGAGGCCCTGCGCGGCGCCGACTTCGTCTTCTCCGCGATCCGCGTCGGCGGCCTCGAGGGCCGCGCGAACGACGAACGGGTCGCGCTCGCCGAGGGCGTCCTCGGACAGGAGACGGTCGGCGCGGGCGGCATCGCCTACGGACTGCGCACCGTCCCCGTCGCCCTCGACATCGCCCGCCGGGTGGCCCGCCTCGCCCCCGACGCCTGGGTCATCAACTTCACCAACCCGGCGGGCCTGGTCACCGAGGCCATGTCCCGCCACCTCGGCGACCGCGTCATCGGCATCTGCGACTCGCCGGTCGGCCTCGGCCGCCGCATCGCCCGGGTGCTCGGCGCGGACCCGCAGGAGGCGTGGATCGACTACGTCGGCCTCAACCACCTCGGCTGGGTGCGCGGCCTGCGGGTCGAGGGCCGCGACGAACTACCGCGCCTGCTCGCCGACCGCCGCCTGCTCGGCTCCTTCGAGGAGGGCAGGCTCTTCGGCGCCGACTGGCTCCAGTCCCTCGGCGCGATCCCCAACGAGTACCTGCACTACTACTACTTCAACCGGGAGACCGTACGCGCCTACCAGCAGGCGGAGAAGACCCGCGGCGCCTTCCTCCACGACCAGCAGGCCCGCTTCTACGCGCAGGTGGGCGACCCCGACGCCACCGGCGCCCCCGCTCTGGACACCTGGAACCGCACCCGCGCCGAACGCGAGGCCACCTACATGGCGGAGAACCGCGAGACCGCCGGCGCCGGGGACCGCGAAGAGGACGACCTGTCCGGCGGCTACGAGAAGGTGGCCCTCGCCCTGATGCGGGCCGTCGCCCGCGACGAACGGACCACCCTGATCCTCAACGTCCGCAACCGCAGCACCCTTTCGGCACTCGACGCGGAAGCCGTCATCGAGGTCCCGTGTCTCGTCGACGCCAACGGCGCGCACCCCGTCTCCGTCGACCCGCTGCCGGACCACGCCACCGGCCTGGTCTGCGCGGTCAAGGCGGTCGAACGCGAGGTGCTCCGGGCCACCGAGTCCGGCTCCCGCGCCCGGGCGGTCAAGGCCTTCGCCCTCCACCCGCTCGTCGACTCCGTGAACGTGGCCCGCCGCCTCGTCGAGGGCTACACCGCTGTCCATCCCGGCCTCGCCCACCTCGAGTAGCCCCGTGAGGAGAGCACCTCATGCATGACGAACGCCATCGGATCGAGGGGCGCGTCGAACGCGTCCACACCCAGCGCGTCAAGCCCGCGGTCTACGCTGCCGCCGTCCCGCTCACCGTCGAGGCCTGGCACGCGCCGGGCGAGCCGGTCCCCTTCGCACAGGCCGCGGCCGCCCCCTACGAGCCCTTCGCCGAGAACACCCCGTGGGGCCCGCCCTGGGGCACCACCTGGTTCCGGATGCGCGGGCGGGTCCCCGCCGCATGGGCCGGCCGGCGCGTCGAGGCGGTCATCGACCTCGGCTTCACCGGCGCCGGACCGGGCTTCCAGGCCGAAGCCCTGGTGCACCTGACCGACGGCACCCCGCTGAAGGCGGTCAACCCGCTCAACCGGTACGTCCCGGTCGCCCGCCGGGCCGCGGGCGGCGAGGAGGTCGACTACCTGGTCGAGGCGGCCTCCAACCCCGACATCCTCGCCGACGGCTTCGCCCGCCCGACCCCGCTCGGCGACCGGCGCACGGCGGGCGACACCCCGCTGTACGTGTTCCGCGGCGCCGACCTCGCCGTCCTCGACGAACCGGTCTGGCACCTCGACCTGGACCTGTGCGTGCTGCGCGAACTCATGGCCGAACTGGGCGAGCACGAGCCACGCCGGCACGAGATCGCGCACGCCCTGGACCGGGCCATGGACGCCCTCGACCTCGACGACGTCTCCGGCAGCGCCCCCGCCGCCCGCGCGGCCCTCGCCCCCGTCCTCGCCAGGCCCGCGCACGCCAGCGCGCACACCGTCTCCGGCGTCGGGCACGCCCACATCGACTCCGCCTGGCTGTGGCCGCTGCGCGAGACCCGGCGCAAGACCTCCCGCACCTTCTCCAACGTCACCGCGCTGGCCGACGAGTACGAGGACTTCGTCTTCGCCTGCTCGCAGGCCCAGCAGTACGCGTGGGTGCGCGACCACTACCCGCAGGTGTGGGAGGGGATCAGGAAGGCCGTCGACAAGGGCCAGTGGGCGCCGGTCGGCGGAATGTGGGTGGAGGCCGACGGCAACCTGCCCGGCGGAGAGGCCCTCGCCCGCCAACTGGTCCACGGCAAGCGGTTCTTCCTCGAGCACTTCGGCATCGAGACCAAGGGCGTCTGGCTGCCCGACTCCTTCGGCTACACCGCCGCCTACCCGCAACTCGCCAAGCTCGCCGGCAACGAGTGGTTCCTCACCCAGAAGATCTCCTGGAACCAGACCAACAGGTTCCCGCACCACACCTTCTGGTGGGAGGGCATCGACGGCACCCGCATCTTCACCCACTTCCCGCCGGTCGACACCTACAACGCCGCCCTCACCGGCGAGGAGATGGCCCGTGCCGTGCGCAACTACCGGGAGAAGGGCGGCGGTACCCGCTCGCTCGCACCGTTCGGCTGGGGCGACGGCGGCGGCGGCCCCACCCGCGAGCACATGGAACGGGCCCGCCGGCTGGCCGACCTGGAGGGCTCCCCGAAGGTCGTCGTCGAACACCCCGACGCCTTCTTCGCCAAGGCCCGCGAGGAGTACCCCGACGCCCCGGTCTGGAACGGCGAGCTCTACCTGGAACTGCACCGCGCCACCTACACCAGCCAGGCCCGCACCAAGCAGGGCAACCGGCGCAGCGAACACCTCCTGCGCGAGGCCGAGTTGTGGGCCACCACGGCGGCACTGCACGCACCGGACCACGCCTACCCCCACGAGGCACTCGACCGGCTGTGGAAGACGGTCCTGCTGCACCAGTTCCACGACATCCTGCCCGGCTCGTCCATCGCCTGGGTGCACCGGGAGGCGGAGGCCGAGTACGCCAGGGTCGCCCGGGAACTGGAGGAGCTGACCGGGGAGGCGATCGCCGCCCTGGGGGACGGCCCCGGCCTCCGGGTGTTCAACACCGGTCCGTACGACCGCGCCGAGGTGATCCGCCCGCCCGGGGGAACGCCGGTGTGGACGACCGTGCCCGCGAACGGCAGCGCACCCCTGGAGGCGCCGACCGGCTCCCCCCGCCCCCGGCCGGTGACCGTCACGGACCGGGTGCTCGACAACGGGATGGTGCGGGTGCGGCTGGCGGACGACGGCACGCTGTCGTCCGTCCACGACCTCCGCGCCGACCGCGAGGTGCTGGCCGGTCCGGGCAACCTGCTCCGGCTGCACACGGACCTCCCCAACCACTGGGACGCCTGGGACATCGACCAGCACTACCGGAACCGGTTCACCGAGCTGCCCGCCGCCGGGTCCGTCACCGTCGTCGCCCGGGACCCGCTGGTCGGCGCGGTGCGGGTGGAGCGGGCCTTCGGCAACGGCTCACGGATCACCCAGACGATCACCCTGCGCGCCGGCAGCCCCCGGATCGACTTCGAGACCGAGATCGACTGGCACGAGGCCGAGAAGATCCTCAAGGCCGGCTTCCCGCTGGACCTCCGGGCCCCGCACTCCTCCGCGGAGATCCAGTTCGGCCACGTCCAGCGCCCCACCCACACCAACACCAGCTGGGAGGCGGCCCGCTTCGAGGTCTCCGGCCACCGCTGGGTGCACCTCGGCGAACCCGGCTACGGCGTGGCCGTCCTCAACGACTCGACGTACGGCCACGACGTGACCCGCACGGTCCGCGACGACGGAGGCACGACCACGACGGTCCGCCTCAGCCTGGTGCGCGCCCCGCAGATCCCGGACCCCGAGGCCGACCGGGGCACACACCGCCTCACCTACGCACTGCTGCCCGGCGCGAGCATCGAGGACGCCGTCACGGAGGGCTACGCGCTCAACCTGCCGCTGCGCGTGGCCCGGGCGGCGGGCGCACCGGACCCGGTGGTCTCGGTGGACGGCGGGGGCGTGACCGTCGAGGCGGTCAAGCTCGCCGACGACGCCTCCGGCGACGTCGTGGTCCGCCTCTACGAATCCCGCGGCGGACGTGCCACCGGCACCCTGCGCACCGGCTTCCCCCTCGCCGGGGCCCGGGTGACCGACCTCCTGGAACGGCCGCTGGCACCGGCGGACACCGACGGCGACAGCGTGCCCGTGACCCTGCGTCCGTTCCAGGTGCTGACCCTGCGGCTGACGGTAGACCGGAACCGGAACCGGAACCGGGACTGACCGCCCGCGCACCGTGTGCACCGGGGCGGCCGACCGCCCCACCCGTGACGGCGGCCGGCCGGCCCTACCGGCGGCCCGGACCCCAGGCCGGGCCACCGGCCACGGCGTCCCCGGCCACCGCCGCGGCCGGCACGCCGCTCAGCGCGGGCGCGGGCAGGTCGGGGAACTGCCGCGGCGCCGACACGGGACGCAGCGGACGCGGGCCGGACACCACCGAGTAGTCCTGGCCCAGGAACGGCGGGGAGATCTCACCCGGGTCCTCGCCGAGCGCCAGCCGCACCGCGGCCCACGGCGCGTTCACCCCGCACAGCGACAGCTGGTGCAGGCCCCCGGCCGGACGGGTGTTGACGTCCATCAGCACCGGCTGTTCGCCCAGCATCCGGAACTGGATGTTGGACAGGTGGTGCAGGCCGAAGCCCTCCGCGATCCGCCGGGCCGGCTCCAGCCACCGCTCGTGCAGGGTGAACCCCCTGCGGCGGCCGTTCTTGGTGCGGCCGACGGACAACCGGACCCGGTTGTCCGGCCCGGTGAGGCAGTCCACCGACACCTCCGGCTGCTCGAGCACCGGCATCACCAGCCAGTCCACCGGCTCCTCCGCCCGCCGCACCGCCGCGACCACCAGATCGAGCGGCACCTGCGCGCTGGGGAAACCACTCAGCTGCCCGAGACCGAAGGGGGCACGGGTGATCACCCGGAAGCCCACACCGCCCGCGCCGGAGGCGGGTTTGAAGCACGCCCGGTGCCCCAGCGCCTCCAGCTCCTCCACGGCACGGACCAGTTCGTCCGCCGACCGCACCCGCCACCACGGCGGCACGGGCACCCCGATCGCCTGCACGGCCTCGTAGGCGATCACCTTGTCGCGGAAGACGGCCACGGCCTCGGGCGTCGGCGCCAGCAGCGCCGTACCGGCCGTCTCGAACTCCGCGCGGTGCGCGACGACGGCCTCCTGGTGCAGCCGGGGCACGAACACGTCGATGCCGCGCCGCGCGCACTGGGCGAGCGCGTACTCGACGTACGCCGCCGGGGACAGGTTCCCGGGCTCCAGCTCGGCGGTGTCGGCCGCGGCCAGTACGGGGGAGTCGGGGTCGCCGTGCGTGGCATGGATCTCGACGGCCCGGTTGTCGGGATTCCTTCTCACCTGATCGATGAAGAACACGTTCTCCGCGTACGTGCGGTTGAGCCATACTCGTACGCATGAGGCCATGCAGGCCGCCTTTCACGGTATGCGGGCAGGCCTCAGTGGCCCGTGCCCGGGCAAAGGGTGTGGAGGGTCACCGAACGGCCCTGCGCGAAGGGCTCATCGTTCCGGTGGTGTCGGGGCCGATGATACGGCTTCGGCACCCGGGACCGAACCACAGACGTGTCACGGGTTCCACGGACACCGGAGTCCCCCTGCCCGAAGAGCTCGGGCAGGGCATGCTGTCCTTACGGGCTGTCCGTTCATCCCCAGGAGGCGACGAGTGACGTCCACGGCCGGCGGCGACGGACAGATGTGGGCGATCAGCGACCTGCACGTCGGTTACGAGGAGAACCGCGCGCTGGTCGAGCGGATGCACCCCGAATCGGACGAGGACTGGCTCCTGGTGGCCGGGGACGTCGCGGAGACGGTGGACGACATCCGCTGGGCGCTCAAGACACTCGCCGGCCGGTTCCGGAAGGTCCTCTGGGCGCCCGGCAACCACGAACTGTGGACCCACCCGAAGGACACCGTCACCCTGCGCGGCGTCGCCCGCTACGACCACCTCGTCGCACAGTGCCGGGAACTCGGCGTGACCACCCCCGAGGACCCCTACCCCGTCTGGGACGGCCCCGGCGGCCCGGTGGCCGTGGCCCCGCTGTTCCTGCTGTACGACTACACCTTCCTGCCCGCCGGCTGCGCCACCAAGGACGAGGGACTGGCGTACGCGCACGGCACCGGCGTCGTCTGCACCGACGAACGCCTGCTGCACCCCGACCCGTACCCGAGCCGGGAGGCCTGGTGCCGGGCCCGGGTCGAGGAGACCGGACGCCGGCTCGCCGAACTGCCGGACGACCTGCACGTCGTCCTCGTCAACCACTACCCGCTGCACCGGCATCCCACGGACGTCCTGTGGTACCCCGAGTTCGCCATGTGGTGCGGCACCGAGCTGACCGCCGACTGGCACCGCAGGTTCAACGTCCACACGATGGTCTACGGACATCTCCACATCCCGCGCAGCACCCGCCGGGACGGGGTGCCCTTCGAGGAGGTGTCCGTGGGCTACCCCCGCGAATGGCGCAAGCGGGCGACGCCACCGGGACGGCTGCACCGGATCGTGCCGCGTGGGCACGCGGACGAGGGGGAGGGCGAGCCCGACGAACCCGGGGGAGCCGAGGAATCCGAGGAATCCGAGGAATCCGAGGAATCCGAGGAAGGGGCCCGATGATCGAGGAACTGCTGCCGGCCACGGTCGTCGTCATGGAGGCCCGCGGCGACGAGGGCGCCGACGCCCCGCTCTATCCGCAGGAGGCGGCGCTCATGGAGCGGGCGGTCGAGAAGCGCCGCCGGGAGTTCCGGGCGGTGCGCTCCTGCGCCCGCCGGGCCATGGAGAAGCTCGGAGTGCCCCCGCAGCCCGTGCTGCCCGGTGAGCGCGGCGCACCGGGCTGGCCGCCCGGACTGGCCGGCAGCATGACCCACTGCACCGGCTACTGCGCCGCCGCCCTGGTCCGGGCCGAGGACCTGGCCTCCCTCGGCATCGACGCGGAGGTCCAGGGGCCGCTGCCCGAGGGGGTGCTGTCCTCCGTCGCCCTGCCCGGGGAGGCGGAACGGATCGGCCGGCTGGCCGTGGAGCGGCCCGAGGTGCACTGGGACCGGTTGCTGTTCAGCGCCAAGGAGGCCGTCTACAAGGCGTGGTTCCCGCTCACCGGGAAGTGGCTGGACTTCATGGAGGCCGACATCGAGATGTTCACCGACCCGGGTGAACGGACGCGCGGCGGTTTCCGGGCGGAGTTGCTGGTCCCCGGCCCCTGGGTGGGCGGCCGCCGCCTCGACCACTTCACGGGCCGCTGGACCGCCGAGAGCGACCTGGTCGCGACGGCGGTCGCCGTCCCCCACGGCTGAGGGGGCGACGCGGCGCCCCGCTGCCGCGCGGCACGGGCACGGGCACAGCACGGTCAGGCTTTTTCGGTCACGGCTCCGGGTGTCTGGTCGCGGAGCACCCGGAAGAAGGCCTCCGCGGTGCCGGTCGGCCCGACCCGGCCCGACCCGGCCCGGGTCAGGGTGGTCTCCGCCTCCGTCTGGGACTCCGCGAGGACCGAGGGCACGACGACCGGGGGCCTGCGGGTCTCCGGCGGGCCGCTCTCCGCGTCGTGGGCGGCGCGCACCGTGTGCAGCAGCCGCAGACAGGCCTGGACGGCGGTGCGCTCGTGGTCGGCCGGTACGGCGGTGGGCGTCGCCCGGCTCTCCCCGGGGCGTGGTCCGGCAGCGGACGTCCCGCACGGCGCGGGCACGCCTCCAGCCCGCCGTCCGCCACGGACAACCTGGCCGCGCCGCCCGCGCGCTCCGGGTCAGGAGCGGGGCCGCTGGACGCTCTCCAGGAGCATGTCCAGCCACTCCGCGACCTTGTCGCGGTGCTGGTCGGTGGGGAGTTGCGCGGCCCGCCACGCGATTCCGCGCACGCCGTGGTCCCGCAGCAGCCGCTCCAGCGGGTCGTCGGCCGCCGCGGCGGCCCGCCGCTCACGGTCCGCGAGGGTCTGCAGCAGTTCCTGCTCGGTGTGCTGGAGGGCGATGGCGAGCGCCTCGGGGTCCTCGGCGGTGAGGAATCCGGCGTGCACCCGGAAGAACCGCTGGATGGCGTCGCAGTGTTCCATGGTGGGGCGCCGGTCGCCGTTGATCAGGGCGCCGGCCTGCTGGCGGGACATGCCCGCGCCGTCCGCGATCTCCTGCTGCGTGTACTTGCGGCCGTTCGGCTTGAGCCGGGTACGGCGCAACAGGTCCAGGCGCTGCACGAACCGGGTCTGCACGTCGGGCTCGCCCGCGGGCCGGCCGCTCAGGAGGGCTTTGACCACCGGTGCGGGAACGCCGGACGCCGCGGACAGCCGTCCGACGTCGAAGATCTCGGCCTGCGGCACCTCGAGCCGGTCGGCGAGTGCGGTGACGCGGGCGACGACGGCCGACAGCGCGGTCGTCGGCGCGGTGTCCGGACCCTCGTAGCCACCCGTCACCGACAGATCTCCTACGTCTCTCACAGGCTTCTCACGAGCGTTTGGCATGAACTTCACGGAGACTAGCCCGTGTCTCGAACTCACATCCAGGTCTCGCCACAACTGTGTCCCATTTCAGCCGTCAACGGGTGTGGAATGCCACGATAGTTGACACGCCGCGCGTCAGGGCAGCAGGATCGGGGCGCCGCGTCAAGGCCGCACAGGCAAGAGGGGTGACCTCCCGATGGCACATCAGGCAGGAGGGCAGCGGCCGGCACCGCGGCCGCCCGTCCTCGAGACTCCCGAGGCGCAGGCCTATCTGGAGGACTACGCCGTGTTCCTGAACGCGGTCCCCTTCCCCTCCCTGGTGGTCGACCACCGCTGGGACGTGCTGCTGGCGAACGCTGCTTTCCGGACACTTTTCCGGGATGTCGAACCGCATCCGACGGCCATGCCCGGCGACAACTTCCTCCGGTTCGTCCTCTTCCACCCGGACGCCCCCACGGTGCTGGGCGAACACGAGTCGAGCTGGTGCCTGCCGATGCTGGCCCACTTCGCCAAGACGGTGGAGCGGGACGGCCACGACCACGGGCTGCAGGCCATCCGCCGGGACATCGCCCAGGACCCCATCATGGAGGCGGCCTACCGGCAGGGGCTGCCGCACTGGATCCGCGCCGTCGGCGAGCAGGCCGCCGAACACGACGGCGCGGTACGGCCGTTGCACCATCCCGATCCACGCTGGGGGGCCACCGACTGCCGTCTCGTGGTGGAGACGACCAGGATCCTCGAGGGCATGGACTGCACCCGGCTCACGCTGGTCCTGCGCGAGACGCGCCGCGCCCCGTCCCGCCGCCGCGGGCACCGTCGCGCCGCCTCCCACCTCAGCGTCGTGTCGGCGGTCGACTGAATCCGGGTGCGCGGGGCCGCCGCGACCTGACGGCCCCTCGCCCTTCCGGTGATCGTCCACGCAACCCTCCACGCAAGAATTTGCGTTTCTTGCGCTATTCTTGCGTCCATGACGCGACGACTTGCCGTGGTGGCGAAGAAGGTCGGGGTCAGCGAGGCCACGGTCAGCCGGGTGCTCAACGGCAAGCCGGGAGTCTCCGAGGCCACCCGGCAGGCGGTGCTCTCCGCGCTGGACGTGCTCGGCTACGAGCGGCCCACCCAGCTGCGCGGTGAGCGCGCCCGGCTGGTCGGCCTGGTCCTGCCCGAGCTGCAGAACCCGATCTTCCCCGCCTTCGCGGAGGTCATCGGCGGCGCGCTGGCCCAGCTCGGGCTGACGCCGGTGCTGTGCACCCAGACCCGGGGCGGCGTCTCCGAGGCGGACTACGTGACGCTGCTGCTCCAGCAGCAGGTGTCCGGCGTCGTCTTCGCCGGCGGGCTCTACGCCCAGGCGGACGCCCCCCACGACCACTACCGGCAGCTCGCCGAGCGGAACATCCCCGTCGTCCTCGTCAACGCGGCCATAGGGCACCTGGGTTTTCCGGGTGTCTCCTGCGACGACACCGTGGCCGTGGAGCAGGCGTGGCGGCATCTGGCCTCGCTCGGCCACGAGCGGATCGGCCTGGTGCTCGGTCCCGCCGACCACGTGCCGTCGGCCCGCAAACTGGCCGCCGCCCGCGCGTTCGCCGCGGAGGTTCCCGACGCGCACGTCGCCCGCGCCATGTTCTCCATCGAGGGCGGGCACGCCGCCGCCGCCCGGCTCATCGACCGGGGCGTCACCGGCTTCATCTGCGCCAGCGACCCCCTCGCCCTCGGCGCCGTCCGGGCCGCCCGCCGCAAGGGGCTGGACGTCCCCTCGCAGATCTCGGTCGTGGGGTACGACGACTCGGCCCTGATGAACTGCACCGAGCCGCCGCTCACCACCGTCCGCCAGCCCATCAAGGCCATGGGCAAGGCCGTGGTGGAACTGCTGAACGCGCAGATCAACGGGCGCCCGGTGGCCGCCGAGGAGCTGTTGTTCGAGCCCGAGCTGGTGGTGCGGGGGTCGACGGCGCAGGCCCCACGTCCTTGAGAGCCGGTTCCTTCCGGACTGCTGTCCAATAATTTCAAAGCATGCGCGACATCTTGCGGACCCATGTCGTCGGTGCTTGAGTGTGCCCCGCCCACCGCTCCTGTCCGAGGGGTTCACCCGCTCCTGTCCCAGAGGGGTCCACCGATGAGAAGCACCGGGATCCGCCGTACCCTCGTCGCGCTAGGCGTCGGCGCCCTCACCCTCACCGCCTGCGGTGCGAACGACGACCAGGCGGCCGACGGCAAGACCCGCATCACGGTCAACTGCATGCCGCCCAAGAGCGCGGAGGTCGACCGCCGGTTCTTCGAGGAGGAGATCGCCGCCTTCGAGAAGGAGAACCCGGACATCGACGTCGTCCCGCACGACGCCTTCCCCTGCCAGGACCCGAAGACCTTCGACGCCAAGCTCGCCGGGGGGGCAGATGGAGGACGTGTTCTACACCTACTTCACCGACGCCGGGCATGTGGTCGACATCAACCAGGCAGCCGATCTCACCCCGTACATCAAGGAGTTGAAGAGCTACCGGACGATCCAGCAGCAGCTGCGGGACATCTACACCGTCGACGGCAAGGTCTACGGCGTACCCCGCACCGGCTACTCCATGGGGCTGGTCTACCACCGGGCGCTCTTCGAGAAGGCCGGCCTCGACCCCGACCGGCCGCCCACCACCTGGGCCGAGGTCCGCGCCGCCGCCCAGCGGATCGCCGCACTCGGCGACGGCACCGTCGGCTACGCCGACTACAGCGCCCAGAACCAGGGCGGCTGGCACTTCACCGCGGAGCTGTACTCCCGGGGCGGGGACGTCGTCACCCCCGACGGCCGGAAGGCGGCCGTCGACTCGCCCGAAGGCCGCGCCGTGCTGCGGACCCTGCACGACATGCGGTGGAAGGACGACTCCATGGGCAGCAAGCAACTGCTCGTGATCAACGACGTCCAGCAGATGATGGGCGCCGGCAAGCTCGGCATGTACCTCGCCGCCCCCGACAACATCCCGATCCTGGTGAAGGAGAAGGGAGCCGAGTACGAGGACCTCGCCCTCGCCCCCATGCCCGGCGGCAAGGCCACCCTCATCGGCGGCGACGGCTACATGGTCAACAAGAAGGCCTCACCGGAGCAGATCAGGGCCGGCCTCAAGTGGCTCGACCACATGTTCCTCACCCCCGGCGACGGCTTCCTCGGTGACTACGCCCGCGCCGGGAAGAACGACGCGCCGGTCGGCCTGCCCGAGCCCCGGCTGTTCACCGGCGCCGCCGACGCCGAGGACCAGCAGGTCAAGAAGGCCAACGCCAACGTCCCGGTGGAGAACTACCAGGCCTTCCTCGACGGCAACCAGAGCCTGGAGATGAAGATCGAGCCGCCGCGGGCACAGCAGCTCTACTCCGTCCTCGACGGCGTCGTCTCCGCGGTGCTCACCAAGGAGGACGCCGACATCGACCGGCTCCTGAAGGACGCCTCCGGCAAGATCGACGGCATCCTGGCCCGGGGCTGACCGGCGATGAAGACGGTCGCGCGCCGGCCCGCCGAGGCCGTCGAACTCCGCCCGGCGCCGGCCCGGCCACCGGCCGGGAGCCAAAGACGCCGCCGCCTCACCGACCAACTGCACGCCTACGGCTTCCTCCTCGGCGGCCTCGTCTGCTTCGCCCTGTTCTCCTGGTACCCGGCGATCCGCGCGGTCGTGATCGCGTTCCAGAAATACACGCCGGGCTCACCGCCCGAATGGGTCGGCACCGCCAACTTCACCCGCGTCCTGCACGACCCCGAGTTCGGCGCGGCCTGGCGCAACACCCTCGGCTTCACCCTGCTCGCCCTGCTCCTCGGCTTCGCCGTCCCGTTCGTCCTGGCCCTGGTGCTGAACGAACTCCGGCACGCCAAGGCGTTCTTCCGCGTCGTCGTCTACCTGCCGGTGATGATCCCGCCGGTGGTCAGCGCCCTGCTGTGGAAATGGTTCTACGACCCCGGCACCGGCCTCGCCAACGAGGCGCTGCGGTTCCTGCACCTGCCCACCTCGAACTGGTCCAACGGCGCCGACACCGCCCTGCTCTCCCTGGTCGTCGTCGCCACCTGGGCCAACATGGGCGGCACCGTCCTGATCTACCTGGCCGCCCTCCAGTCCGTCCCCGGCGAACTGTACGAGGCCGCCGAACTCGACGGCGCGAACCTGCTCCAGCGCATCCGGCACGTGACGGTGCCCCAGACCAGGTTCGTCATCCTCATGCTGATGCTGCTCCAGATCATCGCCACCATGCAGGTGTTCACCGAACCCTTCGTGATCACCGGCGGCGGACCGGAGAACTCCACCGTCACCGTCCTCTACCTCATTTACAAGTACGCCTTCCTCTACAACGACTTCGGCGGCGCCTGCGCGCTGAGCGTGATGCTCCTCGCCCTGCTCGGCCTGTTCTCCGCCCTCTACCTCCGACTCACCGGCTCCCCGAAGGAGACGACGTGAGCAGCACCCGCACCCTCGTCTCCCCGGCCGTCCTGGCCCGGCAGCCCGGCAGGACCGTCTACTGGGCCGTGTTCACCGGCTTCGTCGTCCTGTTCACGCTCGCCTTCCTCTTCCCCGTCCACTGGATGGTGAGCGGCGCGATGAAGTCGCCGGACGAGGTGGCGCGCACCCCGCCCACCCTCCTCCCGGAGCGATGGAGCACCAGCGGGTACACCGACGCCTGGAACCTGATGCAACTGCCGACCCACCTGTGGAACACGGTGGTGCAGGCAGCCGGCGCCTGGCTGTTCCAGCTGGTGTTCTGCACGGCCGCCGCCTACGCGCTGTCCAGGCTCCGGCCCGCCTTCGGCAAGGTGGTCCTCGGCGGCGTCCTCGCCACCCTGATGGTCCCCGCGCAGGCCCTCGTCGTACCGAAGTACCTCACCGTGGCGGACCTCGGCCTCCTCAACGACCCCCTCGCCATCTGGCTGCCGGCCGTCGCCAACGCCTTCAACCTCTACCTGCTCAAGCGGTTCTTCGACCAACTGCCCCGGGACGTGCTGGAGGCCGCCGCCCTCGACGGCGCCGGGAGACTGCGCACCCTGTGGTCGATCGTCCTGCCCCTGTCGCGCCCGGTGCTCGGCGTGGTGTCGATCTTCGCGCTGGTCGCCGTGTGGCAGGACTTCCTGTGGCCGCTGATGGTCTTCTCCGACACCGGGAAACAGCCGATCAGCGTGGCCCTCGTGCAGTTGTCGCAGAACGTCCAGCTGACCGTGCTCCTCGCCGCGATGGTGATCGCCAGCATCCCCGTGGTCGCGCTGTTCCTCGTCTTCCAGCGGCACATCATCGCCGGGATCAGCGCGGGCGGCGCCAAGGGCTGACACCGGATCCGTCCACCCAGAAGAAAGGCACCCGCCGTGGGACAGCCCACCCCCGCCCGAAACGACGACGAATGGTGGCGCTCCGCCGTCATCTACCAGGTGTACGTCCGCAGCTTCGCCGACGGCGACGGCGACGGCACCGGCGATCTCGCCGGAGTCCGCGCCAAACTGCCCTACCTCGCGGAACTCGGCGTGGACGCCCTGTGGTTCACCCCCTGGTACCTGTCCCCGATGAAGGACGGCGGCTACGACGTCGCCGACTACCGGGCGATCGACCCGGCCTTCGGCACCCTCGCCGAGGCGGAGAAACTCATCACCGAGGCGCGGGGGCTGGGCATCCGCACGATCGTCGACATCGTGCCGAACCACGTCTCCGACCAGCACCCCTGGTTCCGCGCCGCCCTCGCCGGCGGCCCCGAGCGCGAACTGTTCCACTTCCGCCCGGGCCGCGGGGAGCACGGCGAACTGCCGCCCAACGACTGGCGGTCGGAGTTCGGCGGCCCCGCCTGGACGAGGCTGGACGACGGGAACTGGTACCTCCACCTGTTCGCCCCCGAGCAGCCCGACCTCAACTGGGCGCATCCGGCGGTGCGCCAGGAGCACGAGGACATCCTGCGGTTCTGGTTCGAGCGGGGCGTGGCCGGCGTGCGCATCGACTCCGCCGCGCTGCCGGCGAAGGACCCCCTGCTGCCCGACCTCACCGAGGGCACCGACCCGCACCCGTACGTGGACCGCGACGAACTCCACGACATCTACCGCGGCTGGCGGGCCGTCGCCGACGAGTACGGGGGCGTCTTCGTCGGCGAGGTCTGGCTCCCGGACACCGAACGCTTCGCCCGCTATCTGCGCCCCGACGAACTGCACACCGCGTTCAACTTCTCCTTCATGACCTGCCCCTGGGACGCGGCACGGCTGCGCACCTCCATCGACGAGACCCTGGCCGAGCACGCCCCCGTCGGCGCGCCCGCCACCTGGGTGCTGTGCAACCACGACGTGACCCGTACGGTCACCCGCTACGGCCGCTCGGACACCGGCTTCGACTTCGCCACCAAGGCCTTCGGCACCCCGACCGACCTGCCCCTGGGCACCCGCCGGGCCCGCGCCGCCGCCCTGCTGTCACTGGCGCTTCCCGGCGCGGTCTACCTCTACCAGGGCGAGGAACTCGGCCTGCCCGAGGCCGACATCCCGCTCGACCGCATCGAGGACCCCATGCACGCCCGCTCCGGGGGCACCGACCCCGGACGGGACGGATGCAGGGTGCCGCTGCCGTGGACGGCCGACGCGCCGCACGCCGGTTTCGGCGGCGAACCGTGGCTGCCGCAACCCGCCGGCTGGGCCGCGTACGCCGCCGACCGGCAGGCCCGGGACCCCGGCTCCCTGCTCGCCCTGTACCGCGAGGCGATCCGGCTGCGCCCGGTCTTCGAAGACGGCCCGCTCACCTGGCTGCCCGCCACCGACGGCGTACTCGCCTTCGCCCGCGCGGACGGCGGCGCCCTCTGCGTGGTGAACCTCGCGGACACGCCCGCCGCCCTCCCGTCCCACACCGGACTGCTCCTCGGCAGCGGCCACCTCGACCCCGACGGACGCCTGCCGAAGGACACGGCGGTCTGGCTGCGCGCCTGAGACGCACCCGCTCGTTCCCGCACCCGCTCGTTCCCGCACCCCCCACCACGAAGGGACCAGCCATGCGCACCTCCAGATCGAACGTCAGGAGCACGTCGGTCATCGGCACGGTCGCCGTCGCCGCCGGCATGCTCGTCGCCCTCGCGCCCGCGCCCGCCCACGCCGCGCCCGCCCCCGCCGCCGCGGGCGCCACCCTCCCCTTCACCTCGGTCGAGGCCGAGTCCGCCCGCACCACGGGGGCGAGGATCGGCCCCGACCACACCCAGGGCACCCTCGCCTCCGAGGCCTCGGGCCGCCAGGCCGTCCGGCTCGACGCCGGTCAGCGGGTCGAGTTCACGGTGCCGCGCGCGGCCAACGCCGTGAACGTCGCCTACAGCGTCCCCGACGGGCAGTCCGGCTCGCTCGACGTTCACGTCAACGGCGAGAAGCTGGCCAAGACCCTGCCGGTGACCTCCAAGTACTCCCACGTCGACACCGGTTGGATCGCGGGCTCCCGGACCCATCACTTCTTCGACAACGCGCGCCTGCTGCTCGGCCGGGACATCCGGGCCGGTGACACGGTCGCCCTTCAGGCCACGGGTGTCCGGGTCACCGTCGACGTGGCCGACTTCGAGCAGGTGGCCGCACCCGCCGCCAGGCCGGCCGGTTCGGTCTCCGTCACCGACATGGGCGCCGACCCCAGCGGCCGGGGCGACTCCACGCAGGCCTTCCGGGAGGCCGTCTCCGCGGCCCGGGGCGGAGTGGTCTGGATACCGCAGGGCGAGTACCGGCTCACCTCCGCCCTGGGCGGCGTCCAGAACGTCACCCTCCAGGGCGCGGGCCACTGGCACTCCGTCGTGCGCTCCTCCCGCTTCATCGACCAGTCGAACTCCGCCGGCAACGTCCACATCAAGGACTTCGCCGTCATCGGCGAGGTCACCGAGCGGGTCGACTCGAACCCCGACAACTTCGTCAACGGCTCACTCGGCCCGAACTCGTCCGTCTCCGGCATGTGGCTCCAGCACCTCAAGGTGGGCCTCTGGCTGACCGGCAACAA
The DNA here is from genome assembly GCF_053604275.1 of Streptomyces sp. NPDC004051. NCBI lineage: Bacteria > Bacillati > Actinomycetota > Actinomycetes > Kitasatosporales > Streptomycetaceae > Streptomyces > Streptomyces sp. NPDC004051. Next base: position 188,204 of record NZ_JBSGHG010000007.1, read on the forward strand.
CGACAACCTGGTCGTGGAGAACAGCCGCTTCTACGACATGACGGCGGACGGCCTCAACCTCAACGGCAACGCACGCGGGGTGAGGGTCCGCGGCAACTTCCTGCGCAACCAGGGCGACGACTCGCTCGCCATGTGGTCGCTGTACGGGCCCAACAGCAACAGCAGTTTCGAGAACAACACCATCTCGCAGCCGAACCTCGCCAACGGCATCGCGATCTACGGCGGCACCGACATCACCGTCAGGGGCAACCTGATCGCCGACACCAACGCGCTGGGCAGCGGCATCGCGATCTCCAACCAGAAGTTCCTCGACCCGTTCCACCCGCTGGCCGGCACGATCACCGTCGACGGCAACACCCTGGTCCGCACCGGCGCCATGAACCCCAACTGGAACCACCCCATGGGCGCCCTGCGCGTCGACTCCTACGACAGCGCCATCGAGGCACAGGTCAGGATCACCGACACCACCATCACCGACAGCCCTTACAGCGCCTTCGAGTTCGTCTCCGGCAGCGGGCGCGGCCACGCCGCGAAGAACATCACCGTCGACGGCGCCACCGTCGCCGGGACCGGCACGGTCGTCGTCCAGGCCGAGACACCGGGCGCCGCCGCCTTCCGGAACGTCACCGCCACCGGCGTCGGCGCCGCCGGCGTCTACAACTGCCCCTACCCGGCCGGCTCGGGCACCTTCACCCTCACCGACCGCGGCGGCAACTCCGGCTGGGACAGCACCTGGTCGGACTGCTCCACCTGGCCGGAGCCCGGCGAGGGCAACCCCGGCCCCGACCCGGACCGCAACCTCGCCCGGGGCCGCACCGCGACCGCCACCGGCTCCCAGGACGTCTACACGCCGGCCAAGGCGGTCGACGGCGACGCGCACACCTACTGGGAGTCCGCCAACCACGCCTTCCCGCAGGCACTGACGGTGGACCTCGGCTCCCGCCTGGCCGTCCGGCGGCTGGTGCTGAAGCTGCCCCCGCAGCCCGCGTGGCAGACCCGCACCCAGACCCTTGCCGTCCAGGGCAGCACCGACGGCTCCGCGTACACGACGGTCCTCGCCGCGAGGGAGTACCGCTTCGACCCGGCCACCGGCAACACGGTCACCGTGACACTGCCGGACGGCACCGACCTGCGCCACCTCCGCCTGCACGTCACCGGCAACACCGGCTGGCCGGCGGCCCAGTTCAGCGAAGTGGAGGCATACCTCTCCTGACGTTCCCCCGCACGGCCCCGCCGCGGCTCAGGCCCGCCGTGCGGCGGCGGGGTCGGTCACCCCTCCCGGGCAGGCGTTCCGTTCGAGGTCCCAGCCCGCCGTCTCCGCGCCGGCCAGGTAGGCGCTCCGCAGGAAGGCGAGCACGTCGGCGCGTGGCGAGGGGGCGGTCCTGGCCTTCTCGTACTCGAGGACCGCCAGACGGCTGCCGGTGCCGCGTTCGACCCAGGAGGCGGCGGCGGGCCGCAGCGGACGGCGTTCCAGGCCGGCCGGTTCGGGCGCGGTGTAGGAGTAGAACGCGGCCTTCGGGAAGGTCGGGTCGCCGAACCAGAAACCCGCGCTGATCACCTCACGGGAGTACGCCTCCCTGGTGACCGGATCGACGGAGGCGGAGTGGGCGACGGCGGTGTCGGAGAACCTGGTCACCGCGATGTCGAAGGTGTGCCAGAAGTGGTGCACCGGACTCGTCTTTCCGGACCACTCGGCGGCGTACTCCTCCAGGACCAGGTTGACCTGGGACAGGATGACCCAGTAGCGGTACACCGAATCCTGGTCGTAGGCGCGGTGTTCCGTGTCCTGGTCGAAGGGGCGGTCGGAATCCGGGAGGTCGAAGGGGTGCGGTCGCCGGATGCGCACGGAGACGTCGAGTTCGGTGAGCGCCGACTGCAACCGGCGGTAGAAGTCGGCCACCGAGAGGCCGGGCAGCGGGAACGACACCTCGCGACCCGAACCGGTCGTGACGAGAAGCCTGTGGTCGACGAAGTCGAAGTCGATGCAGAAGAAGCGGCCCTGGTCGTCCAGTCCCATCGGGCGGGTGGTGATGCCGCGTCCGGTGAGATGGTAGGGGACGTTCCACCAGTGGTTGCGGCGGGACGAGGCCGCGAGCCGCACCTTTCCGACCACCTGCGCGAACCGGTGCAGTGTCTCCTTGGTCGCCTGCCATTCGGCGTAGGGCAGCGGGGGAAAGAGTTCCACAGCTCCTCCAGGATGCCGCGTATGCGCGCATGTCGGGACACGGGCCTGCTCGTCCTCGCAAGGTATCCCCGTCCAGGGGAGATCGAAAGCCGGGGGCGTCCGGTGTGCCCGCTCGCGGTGCGCCGGAGGGGCTTGCGCGATCGGCGCACCGCGGGACGCTTCGCTCTGCCGGTGAGCGCCGCGCGTCCTGGGCCGGGCCGCGATCGCGCTTCACCCTGCCACCGGAAGTCCCCATGCGTCTGCCCGTCGAACTCCGGCGCGTGGCGCCGCGTCCGGCCACGGGAGCGTTCATCCTCGAGTCGGGCCTGTCCAGGCGTGGGGTCGACGAGGAGACCGCGGCCCAGCTGCACGGAACGGCCAAGAACACCTACCCGGTCCTGGACCGGATGCAGCCCGCGGACTTCGCACGGCTGCTGTCTGCCGGAGAGATCGCGCCGGGAGCCGCCCCGCTCCTGCCGTTCGTGCCCGCGGTGGTGGCGGGCGCCGGGCTCACCGCCTTCTCGTCGGGGCTGCTGGAGCTGTACCCGCGCACCCCGGGGACGCGGCGGGAAGGCAGCCTGCGGCCGACCCAGGAGGGCGCCGCGCCGGCCGAGGACACCTGGATGCTCGGCATCGGTCTCGGATTCGTCGTGGACGAGATGGCGCGCGGCACGCGCTGACCGTCCGGCCGCTCCCGGGCGCCGCCTGTGGTGGAACGGTGCCGTGCAGCACTATTCTCACAGGTGGAATCAGTGAAAAATCGGGGAGGAGGACGTCATGACCTATGTGATCGCACAGCCCTGTGTCGACGTGAAGGACAAGGCGTGCGTCGACGAGTGCCCGGTCGACTGCATCTACGAGGGCCGGCGGTCCCTGTACATCCATCCGGACGAATGCGTCGACTGCGGCGCCTGCGAGCCGGTCTGCCCGGTCGAGGCCATCTTCTACGAGGACGACACCCCCGAGGAGTGGAAGGACTACTACAAGGCGAACGTCGAGTTCTTCGACGACCTCGGCTCGCCCGGCGGCGCCTCCAAACTGGGGCTGATCGAACGGGACCACCCGCTGATCGCCGCGCTGCCGCCGCAGGACGGCGCGACGTGACCTCCGGGGGAGGCGCCGGGGGAGGCGACCCGGTGACCCCGCGCCGCCGTACCGTGCTCGAGGTGCTGCGCGGCGCCGGCGGGCCGCTCGGCGTCAACGAGGTGGCCGAGCGGGTGGGGGTCCACGCCAACACGGCGCGCTTCCACCTGGATGCGCTGGTGACGCGCGGGGTGGTGGAGCGGAGCCTGGAGGCGCCGTCCGGGCGGGGGCGTCCCCGCGCGGTGTACGCGCCGCGGCGCGGAATGGACCGCGGAGGGCGGCGTGAGTACCGGCTGCTGGCCCGGATGCTGCTCAGCCGGCTCGCGACGGCCGGCGCCGACGCCGAGGCCGTGGAGGCCGGCCGGGCCTGGGGGCGGCATCTGGTCGACCCGGCGCCGCCCTTCCACACGGTGACCGGCCGCGAAGCGGTCGACCGGCTGGTCGGACTCCTCGCCGACCTCGGCTTCGATCCGGTGACCCCGGCGGACGACGAGACGGACGAGATGCCCGACGTCATCCGTCTGCGGCACTGTCCGTTCCTCGAACTCGCCGAGGAGTACCGGCAGATCGTCTGCCCGCTCCATCTGGGCCTGATGAAGGGCGCGTTGGCCGCACTGGACGCGCCCGTCGCCGCCGACCGGCTGGAGCCGTTCGCCGAACCCGACGTCTGTCACGCCCATGTCGTCCCTGCGCGCACCGCGTAGAGGAAGGACGGTCCGGCAGTGAACTCCGTACCGGCCGCCACAGCGGGGCCGCCGTCTTCGTCCGGCTCGGCACGGTGCCGGCGATCTCCTTCTTGGAGGCGCCGTTGAAGTTCCGGGTGCCGGGTGTGACCGATCCCGATCGGCCTCGGTATCGGCCGCGTCGTCTTCCGGGCGCTCGATCTCGTCTGGTTCGTCCTCGCCGCCCTAGTCCTCGCCGCCCTCGCCCTCGTCGCCGTGGCGGCCGGCGGACCCGGCGCCCGGTGGTGGCGCTCACCGTCGTGGTGGCCGTGGTGCCGGCAGCCCGGCTCGGTGCGACCCGGCCCCGGCTCGACCGCCGGTCCGACCGGGTGCTCGCCGGAGAGCGACTGCCCCGCTCCCACGCGCACGGCCCTACGGGGCGTTCGAGGCAGTCAAGGCAGTGGCGCTCCTGGCTCTCGGCGTCCTGCCCCTCGCCGCTCGAGCGCCACCCGGCCGTCGCCTCGGCGGGTCAGATGTCCTGGCCGTTGCCGCCGCGGCCCTCCGCCTTCTCGATGCCCTCGATGATGTCGTCGAGGAGCGACTGCTTCTGGTCGGTGTCCAGACCGAAGCGGATCACGACGATCTGCTTCGGCCGTACGGGGGAGGGGAGGGCCAGCGACTGGACGTACCCGTCGGAGCCCTTGCTGGTGACCGCCTTCCAGCGCACCAGGTAGCCCTTCTGCCCGGCGACCTCCACCGCCTTCGACTCGAGGACCTCGTGCGAGGTGATCCTTCCGTAGGAATCGCCGCCGTACGACTCCTCGGCATTGGCGGCGATGTCCGCCTTGGCGACCTCCTCGGCGGTGGAACCGCGGATGCCGAGAGCCGGCGCCGGTGCCGAGTAGGCCCCGCCCTTGGTGCAGGTGCTGGAGGTGTCACCGGGGCATTCGTAGGTGTCCTCCGACATGATCTGGGCGCCCACCTGGCCCTCCTGGCCGTACCAGCCCTCCGGGATGGGCAGGCTGATGCCGCTCAGCCCGTCGGTCACCGACCCGCTCTCCACCCGTGGCGGCCGCGAGGCGTCCGGGCCGGACTCCTCCCCGTCGGGACCGCCCTCCGGACCGCCGGGGCCGCCGTCCCGTCCGCCCGGCCCCTGTGAGGCCGCGGAGCCGCCGCCCCCGCCGTCGTCGGTCAGCGCGTACACGCCGACCCCGATGCTCGCCAGCACCGCCACGGCCGCCGCCACGGCGATTCCTGTCCGCAGCCCGCGCCCCCGGCGGGAACCCGAGCCGGACTGCACGACCCCGGGATATCCGGGGTGCACCGGGTACGCCGGAGGGGTCGGGTGGGCCGGGTACGCCGTCCCGGCCTCCGTGCCCGGTGCCGGAGGGCCCCAGGCGGGCGCCGAGCCCGTCGGCCGGACCCGGTCCGTCCAGGCGGTGCCGTCCCACCAGCGCTCGGTGGCCGGTCCGTCATTCGTCTGCCCGGGGTCGGGATACCACCCGGGAGGAGTCGCCTGCGTCATCCCCCCACCGTATGAGGCGTCGATGAAAGCCGGATGAGACCGGACGGGACCGGAGGGGAGAGGTCCGTCACCTCCGGTGACCGGCGACCCTCCGCGCGCCCCCGCGCGGCCGGTGTGCCGCCGCTTCGCCGCGGGCCTTCCCCTTCCCGGCGCGCCCCTGCGAAAATGATCTGATGGGCAGTCACCATCGCGCAGGTCGACAACTGTTGACTCCGAACCACCAGGTGGTCGGAGGGGCGCGTCGACCTCTGTACCGCGTGTCACCCGTCACGGCAAGAGCGGGCGCGGTACTGCTCCATCAGGACTGTCGGAGGACTACGCTCGACGCCTGTACGCCGGCGGGGCGACTTGGGGAGGCAGCGGGATGACGGAGCTACGGCCCACGGGCGAGGCCCCGCCCTCCCTCTGGGAGCGGGACGAGGAGGTCGCCGCCGTCACCGCGATGGTCGACACCCTGTGCGCGGACCGCTCCTCACCCGGCAACCTGCTGGTGCTCCGGGGCGAGGCGGGGCTCGGCAAGACCGCGCTGCTCGCCGAGACACGGCGCATCGCCGAACAGCGCGGCTGCACCGTCTGGTCGGCCCGCGGCGGCGAGACCCTGCGCTCCGTCCCCTTCAACGTCGTACGCCAACTCCTCCAGCCCGCACTGGTGCCGATGCTGCCGGAGGAGATCCGCGAGTACCTCGGCGACTGGTACGACATCGCCGGCCCCGCCCTCGGCGTCGCGGAACCAGGCGACCGGCACATCGACCCGCAGGGCGTCTGCGAGGGGCTGACCGCCGCGGTGCGCCGGCTGGCCCGCCGGGACTGGCCGCTGGTGCTGACCGTCGACGACGTCCACTGGGCCGACCAGGAGACCCTGCACTGGCTCGCCGTCCTCGCCGAACGCCTGGCGGAGGTGCCCGTCCTCGTCGTGGTCGCCCGCAGGCCGGGCGAGGTCTCCGGGGTGAGCGCCCGCCACCTGGACGCCGTCGCCGAGGCGGCCGATCGCCACGTCACCGTCCTCAGCGCCCTGAGCCCGCCCGCCACGGCCGGACTCACCCGCGCCACCCTGGGCGAGAACGCGGACGCCGCGTTCTGCCGCGAGGTGTGGGCCGTCACCGGCGGCAACCCGTACGAGACCGTCGAACTCCTCGCCAAGGTCCAGGACAGCGAACTCGAACCCGTCGAGACCCACGCGGGCGAACTGCGCGCGCTGAACCGCTCCGCCCGCGGCGGCGGACTCATGGCCCGCCTGGAACAACTCGGCATAGACGCGACCCGGTTCGCCTGGGCCGCCGCCATCATCGGCACCGACATCACCGTCGACCTGGTGGCCCGGCTCGCCACCCTGAACCGCGACGACGCCGCCCGCTGCGCCGAACTCCTGCGCGGCGCCCGCATCCTCACCGTCCCCGACCCCGGCACCGGCCGTACCGGAGTGGCCGACCTCGAGTTCGTCCACCCGCTCATCGCCACCGACGTCTACAAGTCCATCCCCGACGCCCTGCGCCGGGCCATGCACGGCATCGCCGCCCGGATCGTCACCGACTCCGGACGCGGCGCCGCGTCCGCCTCCCGGCACCTCCTCGAGGTGCACCCGGACGACGACGAGGAACTCGTGTGGCAACTGCGTGAGGCCGCCCGCGAACACCTCGCCACCGGCGCCCCGGACGCGGCCCGCCGCTGCCTGGAACGCGCACTGGAGGAACCGCCCCGCCCCGAGGTCCACGCGCACGTGCTCCACGAGCTGGGCCGCGCCACCTTCCTCACCGCACCCGCCCGGACCATCGGCCACCTGCGGACCGCGCTCGGCATGCCCGGCCTCGACGGCGACGCCCGGGTGGACGCCGTGGTCCGGCTCTCGCAGGCGCTGCTGCACAACGACCAGCCGGAGGAGGCGCTGCGCACCGTCGAGGCGGAGGCCGCCCGGCTGGAGCCGGGACCCGCCCGGATGCGGTTGCAGGCCGTGCAGTTCATGTGGGAGAGCATCCACGCCGGCGAGACCAGCACACCCGGCCGCAGCGAACGCCTGGCCGACCTCGCCGCCACCTGCACCGGCCGCGACAACTCCGAGCGCGCGCTGCTCGTCCTGCGCGGCTTCGACGCCATGATGCGCGGCGAGAACGCCGAGGAGGTCGCCGAGATCTGCGACCGCGCCCTCGTCAACGGCCGCCTCGCGCCCGGCCTCGGCTGGACCGACTCCGAATGGGGCGTCGAACTGCTGCTGATGCTGGCCGGGGTCTACGCCTACACCGACCGCCTCGACCGTGCCGAAAGCCTCTACAACGAGGCCCTGCGTGCCTACGAGACGGCAGGCTGGAGCGGCGGACACCTGGCCCTCGCCCACGCCTACGTCGGTCTCGGGCACCGCAGGCGGGGTCGCCTGGTGGCGGCGGAGAAATCGTTGCGCGAGTCCCTGCGCCTGGCCGAACGCGTCGGCCGCGGTCTGCCCCTGTACTGGACGGCGACCTGCAACCTGGTCGACACCCTGCTCGCCCGCGGGCACGTGGACGAGGCCCGGGCGGTCGCCGAACGGCACGGCTTCGCACCGCCCTACCCGTCCACCATCGTGCTTCCCGACCTCCGCTCGGTGCGCGGCAGACTGCTGCTCGCGGTCGGCCGCACCGAGGACGGCGTCAACGAACTGGAGGCCGCCGAGAAGGCGGCGGCCGCCCGCGGCCACCACAACCCCGTCCACGTCTTCTGGGCCGCCGACCTCGCCCGCGCCCTCGCCGGGACGGACCCGGCCCGTGCCGCCCGGCTCGCCGTGGAGTACCGCAGGCGGGCCGAACGCTTCGGCACGGACACCGCCATAGGGGAGGCCCTGCGCTGTGCCGCCGCTCTGGAGACCGGCCAGCGGGCGGTGCGGCTCGCCGCCCAGGCCGTCGCCTATCTGGAGTCCTCGCCCTGCCAGTACGAACACGCCACCGCCCGGGTCGAGTACGGCATCCTCGCCCGTTCGAAGACCGACCTGGAGCGCGGTCTGGCGCTCGCCCGGTCCTGCGGCGCGGACGGGCTGGCCGCGCGGGCCCGGGCCGAACTGGCCTCGGTCACCGGACCGGCGCCGGCCGCCACGTCGGCCGCGGTCGGCGGGCGGGGCCCGGACAGCCGGCCGTAGTGCCCCACCCTTCACAGCCCCGGGCCCTTGGCCTCGGGCCCCGGTCCTCTGGCCCTGGTCCCGGCTCCTGACCCTGGGGCCCCGCCCCCGCCCCCGCCCCCGGGCCCGGGCCCGGGCCCGGGCCCGGCTCCTGAATCTGGCTCCTGGCTCCGGGACCTCGGTCCCGGGCCTGGCACCGAGACTCCGGCCCTGGCCCTGGCTCCCGGCCCCGGGACTCTGGCGCCGGGACCCCCGGCCCCTGACTCCGGCCCTGGACGGCGAGCGGGGCCAGGACGACCGGCCGTAGCGCCCCGCCCCCGCACGACCGGCCGTAGCGCCCGGGCCCCGGGCCCGTCACGACGTGCCGTCGGCCTCCTCCGCCAGGACCCGCTGGGCCGTCGCGAAGGCCGAGTTGGCCGCCGGTACGCCGCAGTACACCGCCGTCTGCATCAGCACCGCTCCGATCTCCTCGGGGGTGAGCCCGTTGCGCCGTGCCGCGCGGACGTGCATGGCCAGCTCGTCGTAGTGGCCGTGTGCGACCAGCGCGGTGAGCGTGATCATGCTGCGTTCGCGGCGGGTGAGCGTCGGATCGGTCCAGATCTCACCCCAGGCGTAGCGCGAGATGAAGTCCTGGAACCGCGCGGTGAACGCCGTCTGCCGGGCCTGGGCCCGGTCCACGTGCGCGTCCCCGAGAACCTCGCGCCGTACCCGCATCCCGCTCGCCGCGTCCCCGCCGAAGTGCGCCCGCAGCGCCGTCAGCACCGCCTCGGGACGCTCCGCCGGCGCCAGATGAGAGGCGCCCGGGATCTCCACGAGTCCCGCGCCCGGCACCGCGTCGGCGATCTCGCGCAGATGCGCCGGGGGCGTCGCCGGGTCCTCCCGACCGGCCACCAGCAGGGTCGGCACCCGGATCTGTGCGAGGTGCTCCCGCAGATCGAACGCGGCCAGCGCGTCGCAGCAGGCGGCGTACGCCCCGGGATCGGCGTCCCGGTGGTCGCGGACCAGCTCCGGCACCGTGAAACCGGGGGTGAACCAGCGGGCGTCCGCACTCTCCGCGAGCCCCGAAAGGCCCTCGCTCCGCACCAGCGCCGCCCGCTCCTCCCACGCCTTCGCGCCGTTGAAGTGCGCCGAGGAGCAGATCACGGCCAGTGAGGACACCCGCTCCGGGTGACGCACGGCCAGTTCCAGGCCCACCGCTCCGCCCAGCGACACGCCCGCGTAGGCGAACCGCTCGATGCCGAGCGTGTCGGCGAGCGCGATCACCAGGTCCCCCAGCTCGCCGACGGTCGCGCCGGGACCGATCAGCCCGGCCGCCGAACCGCCGTGCCCCGGCAGGTCCCAGCGGACCACCCGGTGCGTGATCGACAGCTCGGGCGCCACCTTGTCCCACAGGGCGTACGACGTGCCCAACGAGGGACCGAGCAGCAGCGGGGGAGCGGAACTCGGCCCCTCGGCACGGTGGTTGAGGACGGTGTCGGTCACGAGCGCTCCAGTGCACGGTCGGTGAGAGGGCCGGCTGAGCCGGTGTAACGGGTGGGATCGGTCAGGGCGGCGATGCCGATGGCGTCGAGGTTCTCCAGTTCCGGCAGTTCGGCCGAGTCGAGCTGCTCGGCGAGGAGTTCCCCGAGGTCACGGCCCTCGGTGTGGGCGCGCCGCGCCAGACGGGTGAGCAGTTCCTTCGCCCGGCCGCGGCCGAGCACGGGCGCCAGCTCCGCGGACAGCCGCTCGGAGACGATCAACCCGTGGGTGAGGCCGAGGTGTTCACGCATCACGTCCGCGTGCACCCGCAGCCCGTTGGAGAGTTCGGCGGCGTCCCGGGCCGCGCCGCCGGCCAGGCGGAGCAGGTCCCGCAGCGGCTCCCACTCGGCGTGCCAGGCGCCGGCCGGCCGTTCGTCCTCGGCCACCAGCGAGCCGTACAGCGTGGCCGCGAGCTGCGGTGCGCGCCGGGCCGCCGCCGCGATCAGCGTCGAACGCACCGGGTTGGCCTTGTGCGGCATGGCCGAGGAGCCGCCGCCGCTGCCCTCGGAGAGCTCCGCGATCTCGGTGCGGGAGGAGGTGAGCACGTCCGCCGCGAGCTTGCCCAGCGCCCCCGTGGTGAAGGCGAGGGCGCCGGCGAGGTCGGCGACCGGAGTGCGCAGCGTGTGCCAGGGGAGGGCGGGCGGGCACAGCCCGAGCTCCCGGGCGTAGAGCGCCGGCAGCGCGGTCGCGTCCGTCGCCCCGTACGCCGTGAAGGCCGCCAGGGTCCCGGCGGCACCGCCGAGCTGGGCCGGCAGCGAGGCGCGTACGGCCCTCGCCCGGTCGCGGGCGTCGAGCACCAGCGAGCGCCACCCGGCGGCCTTCAGCCCGAAGGTCGTCGGCACCGCGTGCTGGGTCAGCGTCCGCCCCGGCAGCACCGTGTCGCGGTGCTCGGCGGCGAGAGCGGCCAGTGCCCGCTGGCAGCGGTCGAGGTCGTCGAGGAGCGGGTCCAGGGCGCGGTGGGCGACCAGCATCATCGCCGTGTCCATGATGTCCTGGCTGGTCGCACCCCGGTGCACGGAGGGGCCGTGCTCCTCGCCGACCGCCCGGGTCAGATCCGCGACCAGCGGGATCACCGGGTTCCCGCCCTCCCGCGCACGCTCGGCGAGGGACGCGGCATCGAAGCGCCCGGGGTCGGCGGCCACCTCCGTGACCGCCGCCGCGGCCCCGGCGGGAACGAGCCCCGCGGCCGCCTGCGCCCGGGTCAGCGCGGCCTCGGCGTCCAGCAGGGCACGCAGGAAGGCGCCGTCACCGGTCTCGGCGGCGGCCGGGGAACCGGCCCACCCGGGGGCGAGCAGGCCGGTACCGGTGTCGGGTGAGGTCACTGGAACTCCAGGAAGACCGTCTCGCCCTCGCCCTGGAGGCGGATGTCGAAACGGTACGTCCCGTGGCCCTCGTCCACCGCGATCAGCGTGGAGCGGCGGTCCGCGTCGAGCCGGGACAGCAGCGGGTCCGCCGCGAGCACGGCCTCGTCGCCGGGCAGGTGGATCCGGGTGAACAGATGCACCAGCAGGCCCCGTGCGAACACGCACACACTGAGGTACGGCGCGTGCTGTCCGCGCGCCCCCGGCCGCAGCGTGCGCACGTACCAGTGGCCGTCGGCATCGGTCTGGATCCGGCCGAAGCCGGTGAACTCCACCCCGTTGCGGCCCAGGTGATCGCCGCTCGCCGGGTCCCGCCGCATCGAGCCGTCGGCCGTCGGCAGATTGCCCTCCGGATCGGCGCCCCACACCTCCAGCAGCGCGTCCGGCAGCGGCTTGCCCTCGCCGTCGTACACGTACCCGTGCACGGTGACGGTGTCCGGGTGGCCGAGCGGCGCGATGTCCTCGCCGCCGCGGAAGGGCAGCGCGTAGCCGTAGAACGGGCCGACGGTGTGCGAGGGGGTGGGCAGCACGTTCTCCGGGCTGCTCGTGTCGATCTTCGTCATGGTGGTCAGCGCCCTTCTTCCATCCAGGTGGCCCGCGGTCCGTCGAGCACGATGTCCCAGTGGTAGCCGAGGGAGAACTCCGGCACCGACAGGCTGTGGTCGTAGGTCGCCACCAGGCGCTGCCGGGCCGCGTCGTCGGTCACCGACTGCAGGATCGGGTCGTAGGGGAAGAGCGGGTCGTTCGGGAAGTACATCTGCGTCACCAGCCGCTGGGTGAAAGCGGAGCCGAAGACGGAGAAGTGGATGTGCGCCGGGCGCCACGCGTTGACGTGGTTGCGCCACGGGTACGGGCCCGGCTGGACGGTCGTGAAGCGGTAGAAGCCCTCGGCGTCGGTCAGGGTGCGGCCGGCACCGGTGAAGTTGGGGTCCAGCGGGGCGTCGTGCTGCTCCCGCTGATGGGCGTACCGGCCGGCCGAGTTGGCCTGCCAGATCTCCACCAGCTGGCCGCGCACGGGACGCCCGTCCCGGTCCAGCAGCCGCCCGGAGACGGTGATGCGCTCACCGACGGGCTCGCCGTCGTGGTGGCGGGTGAGGTCGTTGTCGACCGCGGTGAGGTCCCGCTCGCCCCAGGCGGGGGAGGACAGCTCCACCAGCTCCGGGTCCTTGGACACGTCGACGGCGATCGCCGGCTGCCTGGGGTGGCGCAGCACCGAGGAGCGGTACGGGGCGTAGTCGCGGCGCGGATGGTGCTCGACGGGGGCGCCGCCCGCCACCCGCTTCTCGTACGCGGCGTGCTCGGCCGCGATCTCCTGGTCGATGTCGTGCTGGGTGAGTGCGTTCGTCACGACAGTCCCTCCGTGGCAGAGGTCCACACCTTGTCCATCGGGAAACCCCATCCCTTCCAGTCCGGCCGGCCGGATGCGCACCGGTCCGCCGCCGTGTGTCGTAGGTACCGAGATAGTCAGGGCACTGAGTATTTTGGTTGCAGTCCTTCACGCTGCCATCGTCGGGCAGAAGCGTCAATACCCTCTTCCATCCAGTGACAATGCCTTGCAGGAGTCGCAGACAGGTTCACTTCCGCGCGGGTATCGTTCAGTGCACCGACGAAAAGAGGAGAGTGCTGTGGGGGCGTACACGGCAGCGGTGGACCTCACCGGCCACCCCGGGCATCTGGCCCGGCGGCTCCAGCAGGCGCACCACCTGCTGTGGACCACGATGGTCTCCGAGGAGATCACCTCGCCGCAGTTCGCGGTCCTCAACGCGCTCGTCGCCGAGCCCGGCCTGGACCAGCGCACGGTGGGGGAGCGGGTGGGACTCGACCGGTCCACCATCGCCGAGGTGGTCGGCCGGCTCCTCCGGCGGGACCTGCTCGACAAGGTCCGTGATCCGCGGGACGGCCGCCGCTTCCTGCTCCGGCTCACGGACGACGGTCTGCGCGCCCACCGCAAGCTGGTGGTGCGCACCGCCCGGATGAACCAGGTCTTCCTGGCCCCGCTGGGCGACGACGAGCAGGCCGCCTTCTTCGAGCTGATCCGCCGGGTGGCGGACGCGGCCGAGGAACTGCGCCGGGTGGCGGCCCCGCGCTGATCAGGGGGCCTTCGCGTAGACCACCCACACCTGCCCCCGCGCGAAGTTCACCGGAGCGCCGCCGTCGGTCGTGAACGAGGTGCCGTCCGCGGCGTCCGGCCTGCTCCAGCGGACCTGGTGGGCGCGCCCGTCGCGCAGCACGGTGGCCTCCCCGGAGCCCACCGTCTCGGTGTACGGAGTGTTGTTGCCGAGGTAGTCGTGGTAGTCGGAGGCGCGGACGGTCACGTACTGCACGACGACGGTCTCGGGCGCCAGCCGCTCGCCCCGCGGGGTGACCGCGGGATCGCCGTCCATCGAGACCAGCCAGCGGTCGCGGGCCTCGGACCAGGTGAAGGCGAAGCGGGCCGCCGGATAGCGCACCGTGTGCGTGGCCTCGGGCGTGCCGCCCGGGGGCGGCGGACCGTGGTGGAAGCCGGTGGTCAGTGCGGACGGGCCGGGCGGGTCGTCCAGGAGCCGCCGGGGGTGGAGATAGAGGTTGTGCGGGGAGGAGCGGTCGGTGGCCCGGCTGTAGACGCCCGTCCTGGCGCCGGGCGTCCCCGGGGTCAGCGCCTCCAGCGGAGCCTCGCCGATCAGCGGCAGCAGTCTGCTCTGCGCCCCGGAGAACGCCAGGATCGGCCGGTCGAACTGGCGCAGCAGCTCCAGGTCGGCCTCCCGGGCGCTGCGCACCGGTCCCACGGACTCGGGCAGCCGGGTGGCGTAGACCGCCATCAGCCGGCTCAGTCCGCCCTCGACCTGCTCGACGTAGACCACGTCCGCCGCGTCCAGGCCCGTCTGTGGCCGGGCCGTGGGAGCGTTGTCGAGCTTCACGGCGAGCACCGGAGAGCCGCCGGCCCCGTCCGGCCGCGACTCGAGCGGCGACGGCCAGGACTCTCCGCGGCCGTCGTCGCCCGGGCTGCCGGAGGCCGTGCAGCCGGCCGCCGGACCGGCGGCCAGGAGCACCGCCAGCAGTGCTCTCGTCGTCGCCGCGCGCCGTGTGCGTGTCGTGCGCCGTGTACGTGCCGCACGTCGTGCGCGCGTCCCTCGTCCCATGCCCACCGTCGCCACCCTGCCTACCCCGAATCGTCAGTTGTCTTGATTGTGCGCTTTTCTGATCGTCGGTGGCCATAGCTGATCAGTGGCGGTCCCGCGCGGTGGCTTCCGCCGATCGGCCCAGTGGCGCACGGTTCGGCGCGGACCGCCCGGGTACCCGGGGCCCGCACGGAGAAGCCACGAAGAAGGCGTGCGGGAAGCCACGAAGGGAGCGGGCGGCGATGAGGGCAGTGACCTGGCAGGGAAAGCGGGACGTGAGGGTGGAGAACGTGCCCGATCCCCGGATCGAGGAACCCACGGACGCCGTCATCCGGATCACCTCCACCGGCCTGTGCGGTTCCGACCTGCACCTGTACGAGGTGCTCACCCCGTTCATGACCCCGGGCGACATCCTCGGCCACGAGCCGATGGGCATCGTCGAGGAGGTCGGCGCCGCCGTGCCGGACCTCCAGGCCGGCGACCGGGTCGTGGTGCCGTTCCAGATCGCCTGCGGCAACTGCTGGATGTGCCTCACCGGTCTGCCCACCCAGTGCGAGACCACTCAGGTCAGCGCCGAGGGCATGGGCGCGGCCCTGTTCGGCTACACCCGCCTCTACGGCGCGGTACCGGGCGGCCAGGCCGAGTACCTGCGGGTCCCGCAGGCCCAGTACGGCCCCATCAAGGTCCCCCAGGGGCCGCCCGACGACCGGTTCGTCTACCTCTCGGACGTGCTGCCCACCGCCTGGCAGGCGGTCGCCTACGCCGACGTCCCGAAGGGCGGCAGCATCGCCGTGCTCGGCCTCGGGCCCATCGGCGACATGGCCTGCAGGATCGCCCGGCTCAAGGGAGCCGACCGGGTCTTCGGCGTGGACCTGGTGCCGGAACGCCTGCGCCGGGCGCGCGACCGGGGCGTGGAGACCTTCGACCTGCGCTCCTTCGACGACGAGAAGGAACTCGTCACCGCCATCCGCGACCGGACCGACGGCCGCGGTCCCGACGCCGTGATCGACGCCGTCGGCACCGAGGCGCACGGCAGCGCGGCGGCCCGCATGGTGCAGAACGCCTCCGCGCTGCTGCCCCGCAAACTGAGCGGACCCATGGCGGAGCGCTTCAGCGTCGACCGCCTCGCCGCCCTCCACACCGCGATCGAACTCGTGCGGCGCGGCGGCACCATCTCGATCACCGGCGTCTACGGCGGCATGGCCGACCCGATGCCCATGCTCACCCTGTTCGACAAGCAGATCCAGATGCGCATGGGGCAGGCGAACGTACGCCACTGGAGCGACGAGATCATCCCCCACCTCACGGACGAGGACCCCCTCGGCGTCGAGGACTTCGCCACCCACCGGGTACCGCTGTCGGAGGCGCCCCGGGCCTACGAGATGTTCCAGCGCAAGCAGGACGGCGCGGTCAAGGTGCTCATGCAGCCGTGAGGTCCGGGCGGCAGGGCGGGGCCGGGAAACCGCGGGTCCGCGGCTTCCCGGCCCCCTGTCGGCCGGTTCCGGTCAGTGCCGTGTCACGGCAGTTCCTTGATCCGGACGTCCCGGTACGAGACCACGTCGGTGGTGCCGTGGACCTGGAGCCCGACGTAGCCGGAGGCGAACCGCCGCCCGTCCGTGCCCGGGTCGTCCGAGCGCGACGGGGTGAAGTCCTGACCGCCGTTGTTGTCGAACTCGTTGATCAGCACACCGTTGCGGTAGACCGAGTAGTGCTGGTCCACCACGCGGATCTCGTAGTCGTTCCAGGTGCCCTTCTGCGTCACGCCCGCACCGGCCAGGCCCACCCGGTCGAAGCCGTAGACCGAGCCCGTCTTGTACATGTCGCCGGTGGGGGAGTCGAACACCTGCACCTCGTGCCCGTACTTGATGGCGACCCACTCCGGCCGCGTCTCCTCCGGATGGTCGTGCACCTGCGGGAACCGCACGAACACACCGGAGTTGGCGTTGCCGGCGCCCGGCGCGTCGTCCCGCCACTGCAGCTTCAGCGAGAAGTCGCCGTACTTGCGCTCGGGGAACCACAGCATGCCGAGCCCGGCCCTGGTGGTGCCGGAGGTGATCGACCCGTCCGGGTTCAGGGCGAACGAACCCCCGCCCACCTGCTGCCACTTGGCGAACGACTCCGCACTGCCGTCGAGGATCGTGCGGTAGCCCTCGGTCCGGCCCGGCGTGCCGATCCCGGACCGGCCGGCCGCCCGGTCGATCGCCCGGTACTCCCGCCGGTCGACGACTCCTTCCTTCTCGAGCTTGTCCAGCACGCCCGTGACGTGCTTCAGGAACAGCGCGTGGGACGTCCACTCCTTCTCGTCCTCGATCAACTCGCCGATCCGGCACCGGTTGTTCGTGACCCGGTTGGTCACACCCGAGTCGACCTCGCCGACGAACACCGTCGGCCGCTCGTCGAACTCCGGGCAGGGCGGCGGGGGAACCTGGCCCGACACGACCGTGAAGCTCACCGCGAGCGGGGCGGAGGTGTTGCCCGCCTTGTCGCTCGCCCGGTACGCCAGGGTGTGCCTGCCCGCCCGGTCGACGAGCACGGGAGCCGTGTACGCCAGGTAGGGCCCGCCGTCGAGCGAGTACTCGATGCCGGCGACGCCGGAGCCGTGCCCGTCGGAGGCGCTGACGGTCACCTTCGCGCTGCCGACGTACGCCCCGGCGGAGTTCTTCGAACCCTCGACGGTCACACCGGTCACCGGCGGGGTGGTGTCCTGCGGGGGCGCGGAGACGACGGTGAACCCGACGCTCTTCTCGGCCGCCGCGTTGCCCGCCTTGTCCGTGGCGCGGTAGCGCACGGTGTGCGTGCCCACCTGGTGCACCATCACCGGGCCGGTGTACTCCCGCCAGGCGCCGGAACCGATCGCGTACTCGATGGTGTTGACGCCGGAGCCCGTGTCGGAGGCTGTGACGGTGACGGTCGCCATGTCGATGTACGCGCCGTCGGCGTTCTTCTGTCCGTCCACCGTCGCCGAGGTCTCCGGGGCGGTGGTGTCGTCCGTCGGCGGGGCGACGACGGTGAACCCGACGCTCCGCTCCGCCGAGACGTTGCCCGCCTTGTCCAGGGCGCGGTAGCGCACCGTGTGCGCGCCGACCTGGTCGACGACGACCGGCGCGGTGTACGGCTGCCAGGCGCCGTCGGCGCCGATCGCGTACTCGATCCGGTCCACGCCCGAGCCCTCGTCGGTCGCCGTGACGGCGACACTCGCCGAGCCGACGTAGGCGCCCTCGGCGTTCCGTACGCCGGTCACCTCCGCCCTCGCCTCGGGTGCCGTGGTGTCCTCGCCGCTGCCCTCGGTCACCACCAGGATGCCCTGCATCTGGCCGTGGCCGGGGATCGTGCAGTGGTAGAAGTAGCGGCCCGGGGTGAGCGTGACCTCGGCCGTGTACCGGCCCTTCTGGGCGTCGTTGGGGTTGGCCAGGATGTTGAGCTGGACGTCGTCGTTGAACTCGGGGTCCGAGGTGACGAACGTCAGCGTGTGCGGCATGCCGGTGGTGTTGCCGGTGGCCACGCTGTTCTCGAAGACGATCGTCGCCGGTCCGGCCACCGCGGTCGCCGGCGCCGAGAGGTACTTGTCGATGTCGTTGCCCGCGGTCCAGGTGAGCACCTGGGCCGCCTTGGCGTCGGGGGCACCGGTGTCGTCGGCCGCGGAGACGGTCTGCAGCCCGAGCGCCATGAGCAGGGCGGCCAACAGGGCTGCCCAGAATCCGTGGTGCCGTATCACTCGGTCCCCCTCGCCAGCTGACCGGCGGCCGGGGTCGGACCGCCGCCCTCGTAGGTGACCCGCCACAGCGCGGACTTGGCGTCCGAGGTGAAGAAGCCGCGGCCGTAGTCGAGGACGTACAGCGCGCCGTCCGGACCGAACTTCCAGTCCATCAGGTTCTTGATGCCGTCGTTCCCGATCGGCACGATCTTCTTCAGGGACTCCGAGTGCACCGGCAGTCCGCCGTCGCCCTGCGTCTTCGGGTTCATGAGCACCGCGTTGCGCGGCTGGTCGGCGTCGTAGAAGTCGCCGACGAACCACTTGCCGTCCCAGTAGGCCGGCCACTTGGTGTCACTGTCGCTCGCCTCGTCGAAGCGGTAGACGGGCCCGTTCATCGCGGCCTGCCCGCCGCCCTTGAGCCAGGGCAGCCGGTAGGTGGCCTCGTCCTGCTTGTACGACGGGACGCCGTCGGCGTTCCGGGGGAAGTCCGGGCCGCCGCCCTGCGGCGAGTACCAGATGTTGTTGCCGGTCACCGGCGGCAGGTTGACCAGGCCGTCGTTGTTCGGTGACTCGTTCTTCGGGCGGTCGCAGTCGTACCAGCCCAGCGGCTGGGACGGATCGGGCAGATTGCGGTCCCGGTAGGGCTGCTTGTTGCCCATGCAGTACGGCCAGCCGCGGTTGGACGCCTCGGTGATCACGGCGAAGGTGTCGTACTTGGCCGGGCCCCAGGTCGTCGACGGCTGCCCCGCGTCCGGGCCGACCCAGCCGGCGTAGAGCACGTCGGTGACCGGGTCGACGAAGATGCGCGCCGGGTTGCGCACCCCCATCACGTAGATCTCGCCGCGCGTCTTGCCGCCGCCCTCGGCGCTCTCCTTGCCGGTGAACAGATTGCCCGCGGGAAGCGTGTACGTCCCGTCCGGCTCCGGGTGGATGCGCAGGATCTTGCCGTTGAGGTTGTTGGTGTTGCCGGAGGTGCGGCGCGCGTCCGCGAAGGAGACGCCCTTGAAGTTCGGCTCGGGGTTGTTGCCCGAGTAACCGCCGCTGAATCCGCTGGAGTTGTTGTCCCCGGTGGCGATGTACAGGTTGCCCTTGGAGTCCCAGGCCAGCCCGCCGCCCGCATGGCAGCAGCTGTGGATCTGCACCGGCCAGTCGAGCAGCACCTTCTCGCTGTGCAGGTCCAGCTTGCCGGTGGACTCGTCGAACGTGAAGCGGGAGACCCGCCGGTCGGCCATGCGCGTGACGCGGTCGATCTCCGAGTGGGGGGTGTAGTGCAGGTACACCCACCCGTTCCGCTCGAACGCCGGGTCCAGCTCGATGCCGAGCAGCCCCTCCTCGACCTTGACCAGTTCGTCGCCGCCGCCCTTGTTGCCGAAGACGGTGAGCGCGCCGGCCAGGGTGACCTTCCCGGTCCTCGGGTCGTAGACGTGGATCTCGCCCTTGCCCTTGCCGATGTCGGGGTTGTTCCAGTCGGTGATCACCGGCCGGGAGGAGTCGGCGCCGCCGCGGCCGATGTAGAAGACGCGGCCGTCGGGGGCGGTGACCAGTCCGTGCGGCTCGCCGATCTGGTCGTTCTGGCCCGGCTGGTTGGGCCGGGTGAGCCGCTCCGCCTTGTAGTTGCCGTTGATGGTCGCCTTGCAGTCGGCCTGGACGAGCCGTGTGGTCCACAGCAGGGCGCCGCGCAGGTGCTCACGGAACTCGGTCTCGTCGTACGACGACACCGTGCCGCCCATCCCGGTGTAGAAGGACCGGCCGCCGTCGTAGTCGCGGCACCAGCTCACCGGGTGGTCCGCGCCGTTGGCGCCCGCTCCGGGCCGGTAGGTCGACTCGCGGACCCTGGCCACGGTGTGCACCTCGCCGGACGGGTTCTTCGTCCAGTTCAGCCACTTGTCGGGCCGTTTCCACTCCTGCGGCAGGCTCTTGGTCGCCGGGTGCCGCCGGTCGCCCACCTCGACGGTGGCGCGCTGGACGTCCGCCGGGCCGGACGCGGCCGGACGGGCGCCGATGAGGCCGGTGAACCAGTCCGAGTACGGCTCCGCGCGGGCCGCATCGTGAATGCCGACGAACCCGCCGCCGGCCTCCATGTAGGCCTCCAGGCCCGCCTCCTGGGCCGGGTCCAGGACGTCCCCGCCGCCGGTGAGGAACACGATCGCGTTGAAGCGGCCCAGCCTCCTGTCGTCGGTGAAGACCGAGGCGTCGTCCGTGGCGGTGACCTCGAACCGCTGGTTCGCCGGGCCGGACAGCCCGATCCTCTCGATCGCCTCGATCCCGGCGTTCACCACCGGTGACTCGTCACCGGCCGCGGCGGAACCGTGGAAGAGCAGCACCCGTACGTCCGCGCCGCCCGGAGGCGACTTGATCGACATCGTTGTCAGGGCCGGGTCGTCCGGGCGGGCGCTGGCGGCGGGACCCGACAGCAGTCCGGCGGCGACGACTCCCGCGGTGACGGTGGCCGCCCACGCCCTTCGTCCCGCTCCGGCCCTCCCCGCGCGTGCGGCGCTCCTGGTTCCTCTGGTGCTTCTTGTGCTCAACCCCTTCAAGCGCATGGGTTCTTGATGCGACGTGAACCGCATGTGGCCACCCACCCCTCCTCGGTCGCAGCGACAGCGTCAAGGAAGCTAGACCTCTTTGCGTCACACGCCAATACCTATGGCCGCAATGGAACGAACTTTGTCCTGAGTGTGGATAAACGAGAGGGTGGCCGCTACGGTTTCACAGGTTCATGACAGCAATATCACGGCCGTCGTGCTCACGTCTCTCAGGTATCCGCACCATCAAGTCCCTTACCAGTAGGGAGAGTTCGGCATGCAAAGACGCGACTTCAACCGGCGGGTGCTGCTGGGCGGCGCGGTCGTCGCGACATCGATGTCCCTGGGGCCCGAGGCGGTCGGCGCCGCCACGCCGGCGAAGACCGCGCCCGCCGGCGGCGAGGTGAGGCGCATCAAGCTGTACGCCGAGCGGCTGGACGGCGGTGGGATGGGCTACGGCCTGGAGAAGGGCGAGGCGTCCGTCCCCGGCCCCCTGATCGAGCTCAACGAAGGCGACACGCTGCACATCGAGTTCGAGAACACCATGGACGTGCCGGTGAGCCTGCACGTCCACGGCCTGGACTACGAGATCTCCAGCGACGGCACCAAGATGAACCGCAGCGACGTCGCACCCGGCGGCACCCGCACCTACACCTGGCGCACCCACAAGCCCGGACGGCGCCCGGACGGCACCTGGCGGTCCGGCAGCGCCGGCTACTGGCACTACCACGACCACGTCGTGGGCACGGAACACGGCACCGGCGGCATCCGCAACGGCCTGTACGGCGCGGTGATCGTGCGGCGCAAGGGGGACGTCCTGCCGGACCGGACGCACACGATCGTCTTCAACGACATGACGATCAACAACAGGCCCGCCCACACCGGCCCCGACTTCGAGGCCACCGTCGGCGACCGCGTCGAGATCGTCATGATCACGCACGGCGAGTACTACCACACCTTCCACATGCACGGTCACCGCTGGGCCGACAACCGGACCGGCATGCTCACCGGCCCCGACGACCCGAGCCAGGTCATCGACAACAAGATCGTGGGACCGGCGGACTCCTTCGGCTTCCAGATCATCGCGGGGGAGGGGGTGGGGGCGGGCGCCTGGATGTACCACTGCCACGTCCAGAGCCACTCCGACATGGGGATGACCGGGATGTTCCTGGTGAAGAAGCCGGACGGCACGATTCCCGGTCACGACCCGCACGAGCACGGCCACAGGCCCGCGGGGGAGGGCGAGGCGCACGAGCACTGACGGGCGGCGCCCACGAGAGCGCTCTCACCTCCGCCGCGACCGGGGCTATCCTGATCCGCAACCGCAGGTGAGGAGCCGCCGACGTGACCGAGACAGTGCCGCGCCCCACGCTGGAGGCCGTGGCCGCGCGGGCCGGGGTCTCCCGGGCCACCGTCTCCCGCGTGGTCAACGGCGCCGACGGCGTCACCGAGCCCCTGGCCGAACGAGTGCGGCAGGCGGTGGACGAACTCGGCTACGTGCCCAACCGGGCGGCCCGCAGCCTGGTGACCAACCGCCACGACGCCATCGCCGTCATCGTCGCCGAACCGGAGAGCCGGGTCTTCGCCGATCCCTTCTTCGCCCGCCAGCTGCGCGGCATCAGCAAGGAGCTGACGGCACACGACAACCAGCTCGTGCTGCTGCTCACCGAGGGCCGTGCCGACCACGCCCGGGTCGCCCGCTACCTGGCCGGCGGCCATGTCGACGGCGCGCTGGTGTTCTCGCTCCACCTGGACGACCCGCTGCCCGAATTGATCCAGCGCGCGGGCGTCCCGACGGTGTTCGGCGGCCGGCCCGGCTGGTCCGGCGGCAGGGACGGCGTCGTGTACGTCGACAGCGACAACCGGGGCGGCGCCCGCGACGCCGTACGGCACCTGCTCGGCCTCGGCCGCAGCCGGGTCGCGCACATCACCGGAGCCCTGGACCAGACCTCGGCGGTGGACCGGCTGGACGGCTTCAGGGACGCCGTGGCCGACACCGACCCGCGGCTGGTGGCGGAGGGCGACTTCACCGTGGCCGGCGGCGAGCGGGCGATGCGGGAACTCCTGGAGCGCTGCCCCGGCCTGGACGCGGTGTTCGCCGCCAACGACCTCACGGCGGCGGGTGCGCTGCGGGTGCTGCGCGAGCACGGGCGGCGGGTGCCGGACGACGTGGCGGTGGTCGGTTTCGACGACATGCTGCCGCTCGCCGAGCAGACCGACCCCCCGTTGACCACGGTCCGCCAGGACATCCTGGAGATGGGCCGGCTGATGGCCCGGCTCCTCCTGCGTGGTCTCGACCGCACCGCCCGCACGCCCGACACCGCGGGAGGCGACCCGGCCGGGGTGGTCCTCCCGACGACACTGGTGCGCCGCGCCTCCGCGTGACGTCTCTCCGCGCGCCGCCGTGCGTTCCGGCGTCCGCGCGGGCATCGTCCGTGCGGTGCCCGGTGGAGGCAGGCGGCGGCCGACGGTGGCCGGCGGTCCTCGGCGTGGCGCGTTGATCCGGCGTTGAGCGAACGTTTTTCGACGGTCGGCACGCTTCCGGGCATGCACATCGACACCATCGCGTCGCCCGAACTCGCCTGGCAACAAGAGGCCCTGTGCGCGCAGACCGGAGGCGACCTCTTCTTCCCCGAGCCCGGCAGTTCGGTGCGTGAGGCCAAACGGATCTGCGGCCTGTGCCCCATCCGCGCCACCTGCCTCGACTACGCCCTGACCCACGACATGCGCTTCGGCGTCTGGGGCGGACTGTCGGAGAGGGAACGGCTGGAGCTGCGGCGTACGCCGCACTAGACGGAACGGCGGGCCGCCCGGTCTGCCCGGGGCGGCCCGCCGGTGCCTGCGGGCGGGGGCGGCGTCAGCCGGCCGCGCGCGCCGCCATCCGGGCCTTGCGGGCGGCGAGCTTCTCGTCGAACTTCGACGCCTCGGAGTTCAGGCCGCCGAGGAACATCCCGAGCTCCTCCTGGGCCTGACGGCCCTCGGCGCCCAGTCCGTCGATGTCCATGACCTTCAGGTGGCGGATCACCGGCAGGAGCACGTCGTCGTGGTGGATGCGCAGGTTGTAGACCTCGCCGATCGCCATCTGCGCCGCCGCCCGCTCGAAGCCGGGAATGCCGTGACCCGGCATCCGGAAGTTCACGACGACGTCCCGCACCGCCTGCATCGTGAGGTCGGGGGCGAGCTCGAAGGCCGCCTTGAGCAGGTTGCGGTAGAAGACCATGTGCAGGTTCTCGTCGGTCGCGATGCGGGCCAGCATCCGGTCGCAGACCGGGTCACCGGACTGGCGGCCGGTGTTGCGGTGCGAGATGCGGGTGGCCAGCTCCTGGAACGCGACGTAGGCGATCGAGTGCAGCATCGAGTGGCGGTTGTCCGACTCGAAGCCCTCGCTCATGTGGGCCATGCGGAACTGCTCGAGCTTGTCCGGGTCCACCGCCCGCGAGGCGAGCAGGTAGTCCCGCATCACGATGCCGTGCCGGCCCTCCTCCGCGGTCCAGCGGTGTACCCAGGTGCCCCAGGCGCCCTCCCTGCCGAAGAGCGTGGCGATCTCGTGGTGGTAGCTCGGGAGGTTGTCCTCGGTCAGAAGGTTCACCACCAGGGCGATCCGGCCGACCTCGGTGACCTTGGACTGCTCCTTCTCCCATGCCTCGCCGTCCTCGAAGAAGCCGGGGAAGTTACGGGCGTCGCTGAACGGCACGTACTCGTGCGGCATCCAGTCCTTGGTGACCTTCAGGTGCCGGTTGAGCTCCTTCTCGACCACTTCCTCCAGCGCGTACAACAGCCGGGCGTCGGTCCACACGGCCGGACTGCCGAGGTGGGGAGAAGTGAGCGACATGGGGTACTCCAGGGGGACGGGACAGACAAGGGGCGCCGGCGAGCGGCGCCGGCAACTTACGGGATCGTAGGCTACGAAAGCGTAGGTTACGAAACCGTAGGTTAAGGGTGTCGTAAAGATCGCAGATCAGGGGATCCTGCGTGTCGTCCGGGGGCTTACGGGGCCCTATGGGAGAAGGTGCACCCGTCAGGCGTACAGGTCCCGGAGCCGGACCGAGAGGCAGGTGACGCAGCCCTCGAGCTTCTCGAACTCCCCGATGTCCACCGGCACCGGCGTGTGGCCGAGGTCCGCGAACAGCTCCGCGGACCTCGGCGCGCTCGCCGCCATCAGCAGCCGGCCCCCGCCGAGCAGCACCACGTGCGCACCGGACTCCTCCGGCACCGGCAGGAGACGGGGGAACAGCGACGGCGCGTCCAGGTTCGGGAGGTGGCCGACGACCGTCCCGTCCGGCAGCGCCGTCACCGCCGACTTCAGATGCAGCACCTTGCTCACCGGCACGGCGACGACCCGGGCGCCCAGCGGTTCGAACGTGGCCCGGAGCTGCCGGATCCCGGACGCGTCGGTCCTCCCGCTCCGGCCCACGTACACGGTGTCGCCGATCTTGAGCACGTCCCCGCCGTCCAGGGTGCCCGGCTCCCGGATCCGGCTCACCGGACAGCCCAGCGCGGCCACGGCCTCCTCGACCCCGGCGGTCTCCGCGCGCCGGCGCCCGGCGCCGGACCGGGCGATCAGGGCCACGTTCCGGTACATGACGACCGTGTCCTCGACGAACACGGAGTCGGGGCAGTCGTCGGCCGGCTCCACCTCGGCCGTCTCCCAGCCGTGCTCGCGCAGCGCCTCGGTGTACGCCTCCCACTGCTCCGTCGCGCGGTCGACGTCGACGTGCTCCCGCCCGATGCGGGTCACCAGCCCTTCGGCCAGTCGGGGGCCGGGACGGCGTACCAGGGCCTTCTTGCCGGACATGAGCGTGACTCCGGATCGGACGGGGCGGCCATCATGCAGGGAGAAGCCGGTCGGGGCCACCCCTGGCGGCGATGAGACCCACCGCCGGTGACCGCGGCCGGGCCGGTCAGCCGACGGCGTCCGGGGTGGTCTCCCTCAGTTCTCCCTCCTCCAGCAGCAGCCAGCGCGTGATCCCGACCGACTCCAGGAACGGCAGGTCGTGACTGGCCACGATCAGCGCCCCCTCGTAGGACTCCAGGGCCGTGGTGAGCTGACGGACGCTGGCGATGTCGAGGTTGTTGGTCGGCTCGTCCAGCATCAGCAGCTGGGGTGCGGGCTCGGCCAGCATCAGCGCGGCCAGCGCCGCCCGGAAACGCTCGCCGCCGGAGAGCGTCAGCGCCTTCCGGTCGGCACGGGCGCCCCGGAACAGGAAGCGGGCGAGCCTCGCCCGGATCCGGTTGTCGGTGGCGCCCGGCGCGAAGCGGGCCACGTTCTCGGCGACGCTGAGCTCGCCGTCGAGGACGTCGAGCCGTTGCGGCAGGAACCGCAGCGGGACCTGCGCCGTCGCCTCGCCGGACACCGGCGGGAGCTCGCCCGCGACGGTGCGCAGCAGCGTCGTCTTGCCCGCGCCGTTGCGCCCGATCAGCGCGACCCGCTCGGGGCCCCGCAGCTCGAGGTGGCCCTCCACCCGGGCGCCGTAGGCGAGTTCCAGACCCTTGAGGGTGAGGACGGTGCGTCCCGGTGGTACGGCGGTGTGCGGCAGGTCGACACGGATCTCGTCGTCGTCCCGTACGGCCTCCACCGCCTCGTCGAGCCGCTCCCTGGCCCCGGCGAGCTTCTCCTCGTGCATGACGCGGTGCTTGCCGGCGGACTCCTGTGCCGCGCGCTTGCGGGCGCCCATCACGATCTTCGGTTCGCGCTTGCTGTCCCACATCTTCTGCCCGTACCGCTTGCGGCGGGCCAATTTGACCTGGGCGTCCGCCAGTTCGCGCTTCTGTTTGCGCAGATCCGACTCGGCGACCCGCACCATGCGTTCGGCCGCCTCCTGTTCGATGGCGAGTGCCTCCTCGTAGGCCGAGTAGCTGCCGCCGTACCAGGTGACCTCTCCGGAGCGCAGATCGGCGATCTGGTCGACCAGCTCCAGGAGTTCGCGGTCGTGGCTGACCACGACCAGGAGGCCCGGCCAGTCCTCGACGGCCGTGTACAGCCGTCTGCGTGCGTACAGGTCGAGATTGTTGGTGGGTTCGTCGAGCAGCAGTACGTCGGGTCGGCCCAGCAGCAGCGCGGCCAGCCGCAGCAGCACCGACTCGCCGCCCGAGACCTCGCCGATGGTGCGGTCCAAACCGATGTGTCCGAGGCCGAGTTCGCCGAGGGTGGCCAGGGCGCGCTCCTCCACGTCCCAGTCGTCGCCGACGGTCTCGAAGTGCGCCTCGGCCACGTCGCCCGCCTCGATGGCGTGCAGTGCGGCGCGCTGCGCGGCGATGCCGAGCGCCTCGTCGACCCTCAGCGCGGTGTCGAGCGTCACGTTCTGCGGCAGGTAGCCCACCTCGCCGGTGACGCGCACGGCGCCGTCGGTCGGCCGGAGCTCACCGGCGATGAGCTTCAACAGGGTTGATTTTCCGGATCCGTTGACGCCGATGAGTCCGGTCCGGCCGGGACCGAATGCGGCGTCGAGGCCCTCGAAGACGGGTGTGCCGTCGGACCAGGTGAAGGACAGGGAGGTACAGGTGATGGATGCGGGCATACGGGCCTCCGCGCGGTTGCGTGATGCGGTCGGGTGCGAACACGTATCGAGACACCGCGGGACGACAGGCCGGGCGGGAGGGTCCGGGCATGAGAAAAGCCCTGTTCCGCAAGGACGGCTCGTACGCCGAGGTCGCACGCGACGTGCACACCACACGGGTGTGACGCGGTGTCTCAGGACCTCAGACGAGCAACGTCCTTCTCCGATCGACGGCAACAGAAGCGCTGACAACGCTACGAGGGGCCGGATTCGCTGTCAACGCGATTGAGGAGCGGCGGAGCGGCGGACAGGAGGAGAGGCGGGGAGGGAGCCGGCGGCTCAGCCGGCGAACGGTCCGCCGTCGCCGAAGGCCAGCTTCGCGAAGCGCTCGCCGATGCGCCGGTGCGTGGCGGCGTCCGGGTGCAGCGCGTCGGGCAGCGGCAGCTCGGCGTGGTCCGCCTCGCCGTAGAGCTCGCGACCGTCCAGGTAGTACAGGTTCGGGTCGTCGGCGGCCCGCTGCTCCACCAGCCGGGCCAGCTCCTCCCGGATGACGTTGAGGGTGAGCTTTCCGGCGGCCCGTTCCTCCGGCTTCCCCATGGCCGCGAACCGGAGCCGGCCCTCGCCGATGGCGCTGAGGTCGGGGACGCTCGGGCCCGGGGTGTCCTCGTGGAGGGGGCACAGGATCGGTGAGACGACCAGCAGAGGCGTCGTCGGACGGCCGTCGCGGATGGTGTCGAGGAAGCCGTGCACCGCCGGTACGAAGGCGCGCAGCCGCAGCAGATCGGCGTTGACCAGATTGATCCCGATCTTGACACTGATCAGGTCCGCGAGGGTGTCCCGCATCGCCCGCGCGGTGAACGGGTCGAGCAGCGCGCTGCCGGCCAGCCCCAGATTGACCAGGTCCACCCCGCCGTGGGAGGCGGCCAGCGCCGGCCAGGTGGTGGTCGGGCTCGCGGCGTCGGACCCGTGGCTGATCGAGCTGCCGTGGTGCAGCCACACCCTGCGGTCCCCACCGGCCACCGGCTCCACGGGGGCGTCGGTGCGCAGGGCGACCAACTGGGTCATCTCGTTGTGCGGGAGCCAGATCTCGACGCGCTTGTCGCGGTCCGGCAGCCCGGTGAAGCGGACGGTGCCGACGGGGCCCGGACGCAGGTCGGCGGAGCCCGTGGCCATGTCCATCAGCATGACGTTCCCGCCGGTGACCTGGGCCTGCCCGGCCGGTTCGCCGTCGATCAGCAGGTCGTAGCGGCCGTCCGGACGGGGCGGGGCGCCCTCGTAGGCCATCTTGGTGCGGAGCGCGTCCAGTTCGACGGCGGTGGCCCGGGTGCGGAAGACCAGCCGGACGCCGGACGGCTGCGCCTCCGCCATGTTCAGCTGACCGTCGGCACCCTGCGCGCGGGCCCGCGCGGGCAAGCGGTGCGGCTGCACCCCCTGCGCGGTCCGCTCCAGTTCGAGCGCGCCGCGCAGCAGCTCCTCGGTGAGCGGGGTGGTGACCCAGCCCTCCGCCGAAGGCGTCGGCGTGGTCTCGGGTGCGGGGTCGCGGGGGCCGTGGGGGACTGAGGTGCTCATGGCCGCAGGCTGTCAACCGGTAGGGCGGTCCGCAAACGCTTTTCCGGGCACGGGCGCCCGCCGGGTGCCCGGCTCGCCCCACGCCGTGGTTCAGCAGGCGTCGCGGATCAGTTCCGCGAGGTCGTGGTCCAGGTCGAGCTGGAGGTGCTCCAGACCGACCGGCACGAGTTCGTCCGCGGCCTCGAGGAATCTGCGGATCTCGCCCGAGCGGACATGGACGACGGCGGTTCCCTCGGGCGCGTGGAACTCCAGCACCGTCCGGTCGTAGCCGTAGGGCCGCACCCGTACGTCGCCGTGGCCCTCGGGTTCGTGCAGCCCCGCGGAGAGCAGTTCGCGGGCGAAGGTCCAGCAGACCTCGACGCCCTCCAGGGTGGCGGGGGCGGGGAAGGTCATGCGCACGGCGAACGGGTCGCTCCGGTCGTAGTGCAACGTGGCGGGAATGCTCGGCATCCGCGGCGCGGCGGCGACGAGCCGGGCTTCGACGGGCTGCTCGATGACGGTGGACAACGCCTTGCTCCCTCGTGACGGCTGAACGACGGCTGAACGGCTTCCGGGCGGATGGGGCGGCCTACACAAAGAGACGACGGAATCAGCCAATCCGTGCCCCTCAGAACAGAGTGACCTCTGTCACCGCCTTCATGCGTCCGAGTGGCCGGAGTCTCCCGACGGGTGGTATAAGCGGCTTGCGCGGTGCCCCGCCCGCCGCGACAGGACCCGGGGCCCGTAGGCTCGTCGACACCATGACGAGCGTACGCGTCCCGGCGGACTGGCCGACGACCGAGGAGCAGGCCCGCGCGGTCCAGGACGGACTGCGCGGGCGGGTGGTGCTCGACGAGCCCGGCCCGCCGCCCGGAACGGGCCGGGTCACCGGGGTGGACGTGGCGTACGACGACGAACGGGACCTCGTCGCGGCGGCGGCCGTGGTCCTGGACGCGGGCAGCCTGGAGGTCGTCGCCGAGGCCACGGCCGTCGGCCGGATCTCCTTCCCTTACGTTCCGGGCCTGCTGGCCTTCCGGGAGATCCCCACCGTCCTGGCCGCCCTCGACGCCCTGCCGTGCCCGCCGGGACTGGTCGTCTGCGACGGTTACGGACTCGCCCACCCCCGCCGCTTCGGTCTCGCCAGTCACCTCGGGGTGCTCACCGGACTGCCGACGATCGGCGTCGCCAAGAACCCCTTCACCTTCACCTTCACGACCCCGGCGCTCCCGCGCGGCAGCACGGCTCCGCTGCTCGCCGGGGCCGAGGAGGTCGGCCTGGCGCTGCGCACCCGGGACGCCGTCAAGCCGGTCTTCGTCTCGGTCGGCCACCGCGTGACCCTCGCCACCGCCCGCGCCCACACCCTCGCGCTGACCCCCGCGTACCGCCTCCCGGAGACCACCCGCAGAGCGGACGCCCTGTGCCGCCGGGCCCTGCGGGAGGCGGGGGACGCGGGGGACACCGGCGCCTAGACGGCTCCCCGCCGTTCTTCCTGTCCGTCCTGTCCGTCCCGCTCGATGCGCCAGCGCCCCACCTCGCGGTACTCCGAGTCGTAGATCTCCGCCCCGTCCCCGGGCTCCATCGGGTAGTGGCGCAGGTTCCCGCCCCAGTACCGCAGGATCCGCCCCAGCTCACCCGCGGGGTCCTCGGCCAACGCCTCGTCGTCCATGCTCACTTCGAGAAGAAATCGCATGCCCTCGATTCTTTCATTGAACTTCCCTTTGAGGCTTGGGTGAAAGGGGCGGCTGGAATGCCGGGGAAGGGCGTCGAGAAGTCTCCACCCGGGCTCAGGACGGGCGGAACGCGGCGACGCGGAAGCGGATGCCCGCGGCCCGCAGCCGCTCGATCAGCGCGTCGCCCATCGACACCGCGGTGGTGACCTGTCCCGAGGCCGGCGGGAGGTCGTCGAAGGCCAGGCAGAGCGCCGCCTCGGCGAGCATCTTCGCCGTCTCGTCGTAGCCGGGGTCGCCGCCCGCGACCTCCGTGCAGACCCGCCGTCCGCCGCCCTCGCCCACGAAGCGGACGGTGAACCAGCTCCTGGCGCGCTTCTCGGCACTCGGCCCGTCACCGGGCGCCAGCCGGTCGGACAGACGGCGCCGCAGGGGCGGCAGTTGGGCCGCCGCGACCAGCGCGGCCACGGCCGCGGCCCCGCCCACCGCGGACGGCAGGTGCCGGACGGCCGCGTAGTGCCGGTAGCGGAAGTCGGGCCCGTACCGGTCGAGCGCCTTCGCCGACCGGCGCACGATCCGCGCGTCGATGGTCGGCAGGGGCAGCGCCCAGGCGCCGACCTCGGGGGCGTAGCGCGGCCCGCCCGACGGCGTCGACACCCGGCGTCCCAGCAGCCGCGGCTCGTGCCGCCGCCGGTCCCGGGCCGCCGCGCGGAGCTGCCGGGGCCGGGCGAACTGGCCCAGCGCCGAGGCGAAGGTCCCGCCCGAGAAGGCGGCGTCGGCGGTCACGAAGCCGTCCACCGTCAGCGGTACCCCCTCCGGCAACTGCCGCACGGTGAAGTACGCGCCCAGGTCGTGCGGAACCGAGTCGAAGCCGCAGGCGTGCACCAGGCGCGCGCCGGTCTCCCGCGCGCGTGCGTCGTGGCGGACGTACATCAGGTCCACGAACTCCGGCTCGCCGGTGAGGTCGAGGTAGTCGGTGCCGGTGTCCGCGCAGGCGGCGACGAGTCCCTCGCCGTAGGCCACGTAGGGGCCCACGGTCGTGGCCACCACGCGCGCGTGCTCGGCGAGCGCGCGCAACGAGGCCGGATCGGACACGTCCGCCCGCAGCACCCCGATCCCCGGGGTGCCGGAGGGCCGTTCCAGCTGCTCCCGCAGCCGCTCCAGCTTCTCGGGGGAGCGGCCCGCGATCGCCCAGCGCAGACCGGAGGGCGCGTGGGCGGCGAGGTATTCGGCGGTGAGCGTTCCGACGAAGCCGGTGGCCCCGAAGAGCACGATGTCGTAGGGACGGTCGTCCGCTCTGTTCAGCCTGTTCATGACACCCCTTGTCGTGGCGCCCCGGTGTCCGTGACGCCCCTGGCTCCGCGGTCGTGCCGCCGTCGGTGGTCGAGGCTAGCGTGAGGGGCGCGGAACTCCGCTGACGGGCCGAGCCCGGCCGAGCCCGGAGGCAGCCGACGGCCGTGCCCGGGAGCGCCCCGAAGAAGCGGGAAGAGGGCGCGTCCACGCCCCGGGCCCGCGGCGGGATCCGACGACCCCGGAGGAACGCCGAGCCGGGCGGGGGAGCGGGGTACGCCGTAGAGTGGCCGAAAGGCATGACCAAGCGCTTGCTCGGCACTCTTGTGCCGGAGGGAACGCGTTCTTAGCATCGCTGGTGTTACATCAGTTCTGTCACAGCTGGGGGTGCGATGACGGAGGTACCGACGCAGGGGCCGCTCACCGGCGTGCGCGTGGTCGAGCTGGCCGGGATCGGCCCCGGCCCGTTCGCCGCCATGCTCCTCGCCGACCTGGGCGCCGATGTCGTCCGCGTGGACCGTCCGGGCCCCCCGGTGCTGGCGATCGACGCCGCGTACGACGTCACCAACCGCAACAAGCGCTCCGTGGTCGTCGACCTGAAGGCTCCCGACGGCGCCGACCGCGTCCTCGACCTGGCCGAGCGCGCCGACATCCTCCTCGAGGGCTACCGTCCCGGCGTCGCCGAGCGCCTCGGTGTCGGTCCCGGGGACTGCCACGCCCGCAACCCGCGCCTCGTCTACGGCCGGATGACCGGCTGGGGCCAGCAGGGCCCGCTCGCCGACCGCGCGGGCCACGACATCGCGTACATCGCCCGTACCGGCGCCCTCGGCATGATCGGCAGCCCCGACCGGCCACCGGCCGTTCCGGCCAACCTGCTCGGCGACTACGCGGGCGGGTCCCTCTACCTCGTCGTCGGCGTCCTCGCCGCGCTGCACCATGTGCGCGCGGGCGGCACCGGGCAGGTCGTCGACGCCGCCGTCGTGGACGGCACCGCCCACCTGTCCGCGATGATCCACGGCATGCTCGCCGCCGGCGGCTGGCAGGACCGGCGCGGCGGCAACCTCCTCGACGGCGGCTGCCCGTACTACGGCACCTACGAGACGGCCGACGGCGGGTCCATGGCGGTCGGCGCGCTGGAGCCGCAGTTCTACGCCGAGTTCCTGCGACTCCTCGGCATCGAGGACCAGGCGGACGCCCACACGGACGTCACCCGGTGGCCCGCGCTCCGCGAGCACGTCGCCGCCCGCTTCAAGGCCCGTACCCGAGACGAGTGGGCCGCCGTCTTCGACGGTTCCGACGCGTGCGTGGCCCCCGTCCTGTCGCTGCGCGAAGCCCCGCACGACCCGCACCTCGCCGCCCGCGGCACCTTCACCGACCACGACGGCATCACCCAGCCCGCACCGGCCCCGCGGTTCTCCGCCACCCCCACCGCCGTGCGCACCGGGCCCGCCCGGCCGGGAGCCGACGCCGACGACGTGGCCCGCGACTGGGACGTCCCCCGACTGCTGTCCGCGCCCCGAGACCCTCAGCGATCCGCGCCCCGAACCCCTCAGTGAAAGGCCATCCCGTGAGCACCGAAGCGTATGTGTACGACGCGATCCGCACCCCGCGCGGTCGCGGCAAGGCCAACGGCGCCCTGCACGGCACCAAGCCCGTCGACCTGGTCGTCGGCCTCATCCACGAGATCCGCGACCGCTTCCCGGGCCTGGACCCGGCAGCCGTCGACGACATCGTGCTCGGGGTGGTGGGCCCGGTCGGCGACCAGGGTTCCGACATCGCCCGGATCGCCGCCCTCGCCGCCGGGCTGCCCGACACGGTGGCGGGTGTGCAGGAGAACCGCTTCTGCGCGTCCGGCCTGGAGGCGGTCAACCTGGCCGCCGCCAAGGTCCGTTCCGGCTGGGAGGACCTCGTGCTGGCCGGCGGCGTGGAGTCGATGTCCCGGGTGCCGATGGCCTCCGACGGCGGGGCCTGGTTCAACGACCCGATGACCAACCTCGCCACGAACTTCGTCCCCCAGGGCATCGGCGCCGACCTGATCGCCACCATCGAGGGCTTCTCGCGCCGCGACGTCGACGAGTACGCCGCCCTCTCCCAGGAGCGGGCGGCCACCGCGTGGAAGGAGAACCGCTTCGCGCGGTCCGTCGTCCCCGTGAGGGACCGCAGCGGACTGGTCGTCCTGGACCACGACGAGCATCTGCGCCCCGGCACCACCGCCGACTCCCTGGCGGGACTCAAGCCCTCCTTCGCCGACATCGGCGAGCTGGGCGGCTTCGACGCGGTGGCGCTGCAGAAGTACCACTGGGTGGAGAGGATCGACCACGTCCACCACGCGGGCAACTCCTCCGGCATCGTGGACGGCGCCGCCCTGGTCGCCATCGGCTCCCGGCAGGTCGGGGAGCGGTACGGGCTCACCCCGCGCGCCCGGATCGTCTCCGCCGCGGTGTCCGGCTCCGAGCCCACCATCATGCTCACCGGCCCGGCCCCCGCCACCCGCAAGGCGCTGGCCAAGGCCGGGCTGACCATCGACGACATCGACCTGGTCGAGATCAACGAGGCGTTCGCGGCGGTCGTGCTGCGCTTCGTCAAGGACATGGGCCTGCCGCTGGAGAAGGTCAACGTGAACGGCGGCGCCATCGCGCTCGGCCACCCGCTCGGTGCCACCGGCGCGATGATCCTGGGCACCCTCGTCGACGAACTGGAGCGGCAGGACAAGCGCTACGGCCTGGCCACGCTGTGCGTGGGCGGCGGGATGGGCATCGCCACCGTCGTCGAACGCCTCTGAACCCCCAGCGACCTCACGCCACCCCTCACGCAGACCCGGAGACCCCTCATGACCGAGAGCACCACCATCCGCTGGGAACAGGACGACACCGGCGTCGTCACCCTCGTCCTCGACGATCCGAACCAGTCCGCGAACACCATGAACCAGGCGTTCCGCGACTCCCTCGCCGTGATCACCGACCGCCTGGAGGCGCAACTCCAGGCCGACCCGGACTCCCTCCGCGGCATCATCCTCACCTCCGCCAAGAAGACCTTCTTCGCGGGCGGAGACCTGCGCGACCTGATCCGGGTCACCCCCGACACGGCGCAGAACCTGTTCGACGGCGGTCTGGCGATCAAGCGGCAGCTGCGCCGCATCGAGACGCTCGGCAAACCGGTCGTCGCGGCGATCAACGGCGCCGCCCTGGGCGGCGGTTACGAACTGGCCCTGGCCTGCCACCACCGCGTCGCCCTCGACGCCCCCGGCTCCAGGATCGGCCTGCCCGAGGTCACCCTCGGCCTGCTCCCCGGGGGCGGCGGCGTCGTCCGCACCGTCCGCCTGCTCGGCATCGCCGACGCCCTGCTGAAGGTGCTGCTCCAGGGCACCCGGTACAGCCCGCGACGCGCCCTGGAGAACGGCCTCGTCGACGAGGTGGCCGACACCCACGAGGAGCTGCTGGCCAAGGCCCGCGCCTTCATCGACGCCCACCCCGAGTCCGCCCAGCCCTGGGACCGGCCCGGCCACCGCATCCCCGGCGGCACCCCGTCCCACCCCAAGTTCGCCGCCAACCTGCCCGCCTTCCCGGCCAACCTGCGCAAGCAGACGAACGGCGCCCCCTACCCGGCGCCGCGCAACATCCTCGCCGCCGCCGTCGAGGGCGCCCAGGTCGACTTCGAGACCGCCCAGGTCATCGAGGCCCGCTACTTCGTCGAGCTGGCCGCCGGACAGACGTCGAAGAACATGATCCAGGCGTTCTTCTTCGACCTCCAGGCCGTCAACGCCGGAGCCAACCGCCCCCAGGGCGTCGAGTCCCGGCAGGTCCGAAAGGTCGCCGTGCTCGGCGCCGGGATGATGGGCGCCGGCATCGCCTACTCGTGCGCCCGCGCGGGGATCGACGTCGTCCTGAAGGACGTCTCCCTGGAAGCGGCCGTCAAGGGCAAGGGCCACTCCGAGAAGCTGTGCGCCAAGGCCGTCGCCAGGGGCCGGACGACCCAGGAGAAGGCCGACGCGCTGCTCGCCCGGATCACGCCCACCGCCGAGGCGCAGGACCTGGCAGGCTGCGACGCGGTCATCGAGGCCGTCTTCGAGGACACCGCCCTCAAGCACAAGGTGTTCCAGGAGATCGAGAACGTCGTCGCCCCCGACGCGCTCCTGTGCTCCAACACCTCCACCCTGCCCATCACCGCCCTCGCCGAAGGCGTCGAACGCCAGGACGACTTCATCGGGCTGCACTTCTTCTCACCCGTCGACAAGATGCCGCTCGTCGAGATCATCAAGGGCGAGCGGACGGGGGATGAGGCGCTCGCCCGCGCCTTCGACCTGGTCCGGCAGATCGAGAAGACGCCGATCGTCGTCAACGACTCGCGCGGCTTCTTCACCTCGCGCGTCATCGGGCAGTTCATCAACGAGGGCATCGCCATGGTCGGCGAGGGCATCGAGCCCGCCTCCGTCGAACAGGCGGCCGCCCAGGCGGGCTACCCCGCCAAGGTGCTGTCCCTGGTGGACGAGCTGAACCTCACCCTGCTGCGCAAGATCCGGACCGAGTCCAGGCGGGCCGTCGAGGAGGCCGGCGGCACCTGGACCGGGCACCCCGCCGACGCCGTCGTCGACCGCATGGTCGACGAGTACGACCGCCCCGGCCGCGCCGCCGGCGCCGGCTTCTACACGTACCGGGAGGACGGCGGGCGCGACGTCCTGTGGCCCGGCCTGCGGGAGCACTTCACCGAGCCCGGCCACGAGATCCCGTTCCGGGACATGCAGGAGCGGATGCTGTTCTCCGAGGCGCTGGACACGGTCCGGCTGCTGGAGGAGGGCGTGCTGACCTCGGTCGCCGACGCCAACATCGGCTCCCTCCTCGGCATCGGCTTCCCCGGCTGGACCGGCGGCGTCCTGCAGTACATCAACGGCTACGAGGGGGAGGCCGGGGAAGAGACGGGTCTGCCCGGATTCGTGGCACGCGCGCGTGAACTCGCCGAGCGCTACGGCGAGCGCTTCGCGCCGCCGGCGCTGCTGGTGGCCAAGGCGGAGCGGGGAGAGCGTTTCACGGACGCCGGCTGAGGCGCCCGAGGAGCCCCGGCGGGAGGACGGGAAAGCGGCCCCGTCCCCCAGCCGGCCCGTCCCCCAGCCGGCCCGTCCCCCAGCCGGCCCGTCCCCCGGCCGGCCCGTCTCCCCGCTCCCGGTCTCCCGGCCCGTCTCCCCGCTCCCGGCTCGGCCCGGTCTCCCCGCTCCCGGTCCGGTCTCCCGGCCGTGTTCTGGCCCGCCCCGTCCCCCGCCCGTCTTCCGGCCCGTCACCTCGTCCGGCCTGCCTCCCCCGTTCACTCCCCGCCGTCGAGCCACTCCCGTAGCTCCTCGCGCAGCGACCGCTGGAACGACGTCAGCAGCGCCTGCACCACGAGCGGATGCATAGGGGCGGACAGCGACCTCACGTCCCGCGTGTCCCGCTCCGCCACCGCGTCCCGCAACAGACGCGACAGGTCCTGGGCGGCCGCGCGCGCATGCCCGGTGAGCGCCGCGCGGGCGGCGAGGATCGTCTCGTGCGCCAGCGGCACGTCCAGCAGTTCGAGGCCGAGCCGCAGCAGACCCGTGTCGACCCGGAAGTCCTCGCCGTCCCGCTCGACGACGTCCAGCGCGGCCAGCCGCCGCAGATCCTCCTCGTCCAGCGCCCGCCCCGCGCACCGCTCCAGCTCCTCGCGCGACATCCGCTCCGCCGTGTCGGGCGCCCAGGAGGCCACCACCGCACGCTGGATCGCCAGGTCCCGCACGCTCAGATCCGCCGGCAACCGCCCCAGATACCGTTCGATGGCCGCCAGCGTCATGCCCTGCCGCTGCAACTCCTCGATCAGCGCCAGCCGGGCCAGGTGCTCCGGCCCGTAGCGACCGACCCGACGCGGCCCGATCACCGGGGGCGGCAGCAGCCCTCTGCTGCCGTAGAACCGGACCGTCCGCACCGTGACCCCGGCCTTCGCCGCCAGCTCGTCGATGGTGAGGGCCGGCTCCTCGATGTCGGTCGTCATGTACAGCAGTATCACTGTCCCACCAGCCGTGCGACACCTCGGCCGCCCCGCCCGCCGGTCATGATCCGGTCGCCGATCGGCAGGACGACGACCGCCGGGAGGTGAATTTCACGCCATATGTGGTAGGGGCTTGTCTGGGGGAGTGGAGCTCCCCCATCGGCTCGAGGAAAGGTGCCGCCTGTGACGCAGGACCAACCCGGCGACAAGGACCGTACGGGAGGCCAGGAGCCGGCTTCGGGAACAGAAATCACCGGACGTGGGAACCCTCGCACCGACCGGGTGGTGTTCGGCGTCACGGCCGTGCTCACCGTCGCGTTCGTCGTGTGGGGCGCCACAGCGACCGAATCGCTCGAGAAGGTCTCGAGCAGCGCGCTCACCGGTCTGATGCACAACGGCGGCTGGGCGTTCATGCTGGCCGCCTCCGGCTTCGTCGTCTTCGCCCTCTGGCTCGCGATCAGCCGCTACGGAAAGATCCACCTGGGAGCCGAGGGTGAGGAACCCGAGTTCCGCACGGTCTCGTGGGTCGCGATGATGTTCAGCGCGGGCATGGGCATCGGCCTGATGTTCTACGGCGTCAGTGAGCCCCTGGCGCACTACATCACCGCGCCGCCGGGCACCGCCCCGGCCGACTCGGGCGAACGCATGGAACTGGCCATGGCGACCACCCTCTTCCACTGGACGCTGCACCCGTGGGGGATCTACGCCGTGGTCGGCCTGGCCATCGCCTACAGCACCTTCCGCAGGCGGCGCCGGCAGACCATCAGCGCGGTCTTCACCCCGCTCATCGGGGAGAAGCACGCCAACGGCGCCCCCGGCCGGGTCATCGACATCCTCGCGATCGTGGCGACCGTCTTCGGTTCGGCGGCCTCCCTGGGCCTCGGCGCGCTGCAGATCGGCTCCGGCATGCAGGAACTGAACTGGATGGACAAGGTCAGCACGGGGCTGCTGGTCGGCGTCATCGCGGTGCTCACGGTCGCGTTCATCGCCTCCGCCGTGTCGGGCGTGGAGCGGGGCATCCAGTGGCTGTCCAACACCAACATGGTGCTGGCACTGGTGCTCGCCGTGTTCGTGTTCGTGGCCGGCCCGACGATCCTCGTCCTCGACCTGCTGCCCACCTCCGTCTTCGGCTACCTGGGCGAGCTGCCCCGGCTGGCCGGCCGCACGGAGATCAGCGCCGGCGAGGGGGTGGCGGAATGGCTGGGCAGCTGGACCGTCTTCTACTGGGCCTGGTGGATCTCCTGGACGCCGTTCGTCGGCATGTTCATCGCCCGCATCAGCCGGGGCCGTACGATCCGCCAGTTCATCGGCGGAGTCATCCTCGTCCCCAGCACGGTCAGCCTGCTCTGGTTCGCGGTCTTCGGCGGTACCGCGATGCGGCTCCAGGAGCAGGGCCGGCTCGGTGCGGCGTCGACCCCGGAGGGCCGGCTGTTCGCGGTGCTCCAGGAGTATCCCGTCGCCACGGCCTCGAGCCTGCTGGTGATGATCCTCGTCGGCATCTTCTTCGTCTCGGGCGCGGACGCGGCCTCGGTCGTCATGGGGTCCCTCTCCCAGCACGGGACGCTGGAGCCGGGCCGCCTGGTGGTGGTGTTCTGGGGCGTGGTCACCGGCGCCGTCGCCGCGATCATGCTGCTGGTGGGCAGCGGCCAGGGCGACGCGCTGACCGGCCTGCAGAACCTCACGATCCTCGCGGCGGCCCCGTTCGTCCTCGTGATGATCGTGATGTGCGTGGCGCTCATGCGCGACCTGCGCCGCGACCCGCTCATCGTGCGGGGCGAGATGGCCTCCGAGGCGGTCGACATGGCCGTCATCGCGGGGCACGCCAAGTACGACGGCGAATTCGAACTCCGTATCGGCCCCGGTCCGGGGCCGGACGTGGAGGGAGACCCGATCGGCAGGCAATGACCGCCGACGCCGCTTCCGCCGCCCCGGCGGCAGCGGACGGGCCGGCCGCCCCGTTTCCACGGGGACGGCCGGCCCGTCCGCTGTCCGGCCCGCCCGTTCCGCCCGGGGCTCTTGGCGGAATATGTCATGCCGTACCCGTCTCCGCCCGACTGCGGTAATACTCACAGCATGTCTGCCGAGTACGCGACCTTCGGCCTGACACCGGCGATCCGTGCCGGTGGACTCCTCTCCGACGGTGACCACCAGGTCCACCGGGACTTCGTCGACTTCGTCATCGACGGACGCCCACTGCTGTTCCGCCTCTGCGACCTCGACGCCGTTTCCCCGCTCGCCTCCGACGTGCCGCCCGCCATCTTCACCGCCCAGGTCCGCAGTCTGCTGCTGGAGACCGAGGCCCCGCTGCCGTCCGGCCGGTACATCGTCTACGGCTGCCCCGACTGCGAGGACCTCGCCTGCGGTGCGGTGACCGCCGCCATCGAACGGGACGGCGAGGACTACATCTGGCGGGACTTCGCCTGGCAGACCGGGGAACACGCCGACCTGGAACGCAACGGCTACCACGGCCTGGGCCCGTTCCGCTTCCGCGGCACCGACTACCGCACGGCCCTCGCCGCCCTCCTGGACGGAGCTGACGGCGCCCGCCGCCGTGTCCTGCTGATCGGCGCCCGCGTCGCCCTGCTCGCCAGGCTCGCCGCGGCCCTGCGCACCATCGGGATCGGCGCCGACATCGCCCAGGACGCCGAGGGCGTCCCCGCCGACGAACTGCGCGGCTACAGCGCCGTGGTCTTCGGCCGGTCGGCCGACGCCGCCCGACGGGCCGCCGTGCGCGGCGCGTTCGCCGCCGCCGGCGTCGACGTGCCCTGCGTCGACGGCCTCGCCCCGGTCGTCCCCCTCCTCGTCGCCCAGACCGAACACGCCCTGGACCGCAGCGCGCCCGAACAGCGCCGCCTCACCGCTCTGAGCGCCCACGTCTCC
Organism: Streptomyces sp. NPDC004051; assembly: GCF_053604275.1. Taxonomy (NCBI): domain Bacteria; kingdom Bacillati; phylum Actinomycetota; class Actinomycetes; order Kitasatosporales; family Streptomycetaceae; genus Streptomyces; species Streptomyces sp. NPDC004051. The sequence continues at coordinate 228,786 of NZ_JBSGHG010000007.1, forward strand.
GCGGCCGGCGCCGTGGCGGAGGTCGAGGTCACCTCGTCCTGCCGGGTACGGCTCACCGCGTACCGCGTCGACCGCCTCTCCCGCACCCACACCCACGAACTCTTCGACGGCGTCCTGGAACCGGGACTCCACCGCATCTCCCTGGACGCGAAAGCGGTGAAGGGCGAGTCCTACCTGGTGGCCCGCACCGCCGGGGCGGTCCGCACGACGCCCGTGCGCCGACCGGACCGGCACGCCGACGGATGAGCCCGAGGGCTAGGATCGGCGGTCTGATGACTGCCACCCTCGTCGCCAAGAACCTCTCCGCCGGCCATGGCGACCGCTCCCTGTTCAGCGGACTCGACCTCGTCGTCGCCCCCGGCGACGTGATCGGCCTGGTCGGCGCCAACGGCGCCGGCAAGTCCACCCTGCTGCGCCTGCTCGCCGGCCTCACCACGCCGGAGCAGGGCGAGCTGCGCCTCTCCCCGCCCACGGCGACCGTCGGGCACCTCCCACAGGAGCCGGAGCGCCGGCCCGGGGAGACCGTCGGTGAGTTCCTGGCCCGGCGCACCGGTGTCGCCGAGGCCCAGCGGACCATGGACGAGACGACCCAGGCCCTGGTCGACGGGGCGCCCGGCGCCGACGACGCGTACGCCGACGCCCTGGAGCGGTGGCTGGCCCTGGGCGGCGCCGACCTCGAGGAGCGCGCCGAGGAGGTCACCGCCTCCCTCGGCCTGACCGTCGGCTCCGACCACCTCATGACCGCCCTGTCCGGAGGCCAGGCGGCCCGGGTCGGTCTCGCCTCCCTCCTCCTGTCCCGCTACGACGTCTTCCTGCTCGACGAACCGACCAACGACCTCGACCTGGACGGCCTGGAGCGCCTCGAACGCTTCGTGAGCGGGCTGCGCGCCGGGACGGTCGTGGTCAGCCACGACCGCGAGTTCCTCACCCGCACCGTCACCAAGGTCCTCGAACTCGACCTCGCCCAGCGGCAGATCAACCTCTACGGCGGCGGCTACACGGCCTACCTGGAGGAACGGGAGGTGGCCCGCCGGCACGCCCGCGACGAGTACGAGGAGTACGCCGACAAGAGGTCCGCGCTGCAGGACCGCGCCCAGATGCAGCGGTCCTGGATGGACAAGGGCGTGAAGAACGCGCGCCGCAAGGCGGGCGGCGACAACGACAAGATCGGCCGCAAGTTCCGCAGCGAGGCGAGCGAGAAGCAGGCCGCCAAGGCCCGCCAGACCCAGCGCATGATCGAGCGCCTGGAGGTGGTCGAGGAGCCGCGCAAGGAGTGGGAGCTGCGCATGGAGATCGCGGCGGCCCCGCGCTCCGGAGCGGTGGTGGCCACGCTGCGGGACGCCGAGGTGCGCCGCGGCGACTTCGTGCTCGGGCCGGTCTCGCTGCAGATCGACTGGGCGGACCGGGTGGCCGTCACCGGCGCCAACGGCGCCGGCAAGTCCACCCTGCTGGCCGCCCTGCTGGGCCGCCTCCCGCTCGACGCCGGGCACGCCGCCCTCGGCTCGGGCGTCCTGCTCGGCGAGGTCGACCAGGCCCGCGCCCTGTTCCACGGCACCGACACCCTGCTCGACGCCTTCCGCGCCGGGGTGCCGGAGACCGAACCGGCAGAGATCCGCACCCTGCTGGCCAAGTTCGGCCTCAAGGCGGACCAGGTGATGCGGCCGGCCGTCACCCTCTCCCCGGGCGAACGCACCCGCGCCGCCCTCGCCCTCCTCCAGGGCCGGGGCGTCAACCTCCTCGTCCTCGACGAGCCGACCAACCACCTCGACCTGCCCGCCATCGAGCAGCTGGAGGCGGCCCTGGACTCCTACGAGGGCACCCTCCTGCTCGTCACCCACGACCGGCGCATGCTCGACGCGGTGCACGTCACCCGCCGCCTGGAAGTGGCCGACGGCAAGGTGACGGAGTGCTGACCGGGCCCGGGGGGCGGGGGGGGGGGGGGCGCGGGGGGGGGGGGGGGGCGGGCGGCGGAGGCGCGCGCGGGGGGGGGCGGCCCCCCCCCC